>JAKQII010000371.1 GCA_029557535.1 Acidobacteriota bacterium | reverse complement strand
CGGTCAGCGAATCAAATGTAGAGCGCGTCAGCAGATACATCAAGCGGCAGAAACTGCATCACGCCAAACAATCGTTTGTGGATGAATATCGTGAGTTGTTGATCAGGAACAAGGTCGAGATTGACGAGCGTTACCTGATCTGAAGAGTTCGGACTGCTGCGCCCCTTCGGGGCTCGGATTCGTTTCTCGCCATATCCCCAGGCTTGCTTCGCGCGCCTGGGGTTATCGTTTCTGCGCCCCTGCGGGGCTTGGTTCACAATTCCAAGATTCCATTGATTCCAAGATTCCAAAGATTTCAGTTCGGGCCAAGTCCCGGAGGGGCGTGGTTCACAATTCCAAGATTCCATTGATTCTAAGATTCCAAAGACTTCAGTTCGAACTCCTGCGCCCCTGCGGGGCTCAATTCCTGTTTATGAAAGCAGTGCACGAAATTCTCGGACAGGCTCCTTGAATCTTGAATTTCGATTCATTCACCGGCCTCGGCAATTCCCGAACTCAAGCCGAACACCCGAACGTACGCGAGCGCTTCGGCAGAGTAGATCACCGGCGCAACGAGGATCAATCCGATTCCGAAAAATAGGGCGCCCGCGATCCCCAACAAAGCCTGTAGCACCATCAATCCGACCACGCCACCGATGTTTTTTCGAAACGCCGCGAAGCTGTAGGCAATCGCCGGCCGGGCGGCGACATTGCGATCCGCAACAAGCGGTACCGCGAAATACAACAACGCCTTCACGACCATCGACACCAGCCAACCCAACACGTACATCAGGATCATCGGCGCGCCGATCTTCGAAACGATCTCCTGAAGCTGCTCAGGGGTCATTTCACTTCCGGCGTTCGCTGCCAGTTCCTCCGAAACCAATCCCATTGCGATCGCGATCGAGACCGCGATCATCAGCGGGATCATTTGCAACAGCATGAAGACAACGACCGGGACGAAACGGCTAAACCCTTCGAATATCATTCCGATCTGAATTTTTTCGCTCCGGATCAACGCGAAAACGACCATGAAATAGCCGCAAGTCAAGCAGGACGCGGCGATGTTGCTGAGAACCGAACCTATGAACGGAACGAAGCTGGCGAGGAGCCAGATCACGAACTGGATGAAGATCAATCCGACAAAAAGCGGGTATCGAGGTTTGATCAACTCCCAGGCTTCACGGACGGTAGCGACCGGGCTGATCGCGCCTGATTTGAATGCTGCTTCCTGATCCATTAAATCTGAGTTTGCAACAAATCCGACGCCAAAACAATCGGACTTGCGAAAAGCCAGAAACATCAGCAAACTCTTTACCTGTGAACCAGCAATTCGAACAAGTCGTTCGCATTCTGAAGCTTGAGGCCGGGGCGATCGTGCGCACCGCCGAACGGCTCGGCGCGGATGCGGTTACCGGTGCGATCGAAATACTGAATCGATGCAGCGGAAAGGTGATCGTGACAGGCGTCGGCAAATCGGGCGTTATCGCACAGAAGATCGCGCAGACGATGACCTCGACCGGAACCGTCGCGGTCTTCGTGCATCCGTCGGACGCGCTCCACGGAAGTCTCGGGGTGATCTCGCCCGGCGACGCCGTCATCGCCCTTTCGAATTCGGGTGAAACCGACGAGATAGTCGCGCTGCTTCCCGCTCTCAAGAACCGCGGCGTCGCTCTGATCTCCATCGTCGGGAGCGTCGACTCGACGCTGGCGCGTCGATCGGATGTCGTGCTCGACGCGTCCGTCGATAGCGAAGCGTGTCCGCTCAATCTCGCTCCGACCGCCTCGACGACCGTCGCGCTCGCGCTGGGGGACGCGCTGGCGATGACGCTGATGGAAGCCAAAGGACTGACTGAAAAGGACTTTGCTGAAAACCACCCGGCCGGGAGACTCGGCAAGCGCCTGACTTTATCCGTCGCGGATCTGATGCATGAGAGCCCGAACGTCTCATCGGACGCCGGCTGGCTCGAGGTTGTAAAAGCGATCTCGAAATACGCGCTCGGGGCGGTGAACGTCGTCGATTCGGACCTGAAACTGATCGGTATAGTCACCGACGGCGATCTGCGCCGCACGATCGAGCGCACCGACCCGGCTTCCCTTTCGTCGCTGACCGCGGCCCGGATGATGACTGCTGATCCGATCACCGCATCGCCGGACATGCTCGCTTACGCAGCACTTCAACTGATGGAAGACCGCCCGTCGCAGATCTCGGTACTTCCGGTCGTCGTGGGCGCGAAGTGCGTCGGGCTTCTCAGATTGCACGACATCGTCCGCTCGGGACTCTAGCCATTTTCGATTCCAGGATTCCAAAATTCCAAGATTCCAGGATTCGACTCAATCGAAAGCCTGGAATCCTGAAATGCCTTTGGCTTGGAATCTTGGAATGCCGCAGGCCTGGAATCCTGAAACGCCGCAGGCTTGGAATCTTGGAATGCCGCAGGCCTGGAATCCTGAAATGCCGCAGGCCTGGAATCCTGAAATGCCCCAGGCCTGGAATCCTGAAATGCCGCAGGCCTGGAATCATGGAATGCCCCAGGCCTGGAATCCCGGCCGCTATTCAACCTTGACGAAATCCGTTCCGGTCCTTCCGAACGTCTCCGGATGATACATCTCCTCGGCCTTGGCTGGCGGCACGACGAACTGTCCGGGAGTCGTGGCGCGCGCGACGTAGCTGTAGTTGTAAACGCCTTCCCACAGCAGCGACGCAAACGCTTCGGCCCGCTCGTCGCGGAAGTTCTGGTGTTCGAACCAATACTGCCGCCACCAATACCAGCCGCGGCCATAACTCCGCGAACCGTATTCGATCACCGAAGTATTGCCGCTGTCGCCCGGGATCGATTCGGTCGTCGCCAGCGCCGGATTCAGGATCTCGAGACCGGCCGGAAGATTGTCGACGAGCGCGACGTGATAGCGTCTCGCCTGCGCGACCATCGTCAGCCTCACCCGCACGCGGGCACCGGCCTTGAACGTCCAGGTTCCGTCCGCGTTCTGCTTGACGTCGTCCTGTTCATCGACCGCCTCGTAGGACCGCAGAACCGTGAAACCGTAATCCGCCGGTTCGAGCTTCAGGTTTTTCGGCGCGTACTTCATGCCGATGCGGTAATACAGCCGGCCCGCGCCCTGCTTGTCGAGGATCAGGTTCGACGTTCCGCCCTGATCAACGAGATACGACATCGGGATGTCGAGCTGGTTCGAATCGACGGATCGTCCTTTGAACGCCTGCTCGCCCGCGTAGGCGTTGCCGAGCCAGATGCGCGTCACGAAGTCCGGCGTAACCTTTTCGTACGCATTGAAATACCTGTCGAGCGCGAGCAGGATGAACACATTCTCCTGGGTGTTGGACCAGGCGCCTTTCGTGCGGTGATCGAGCAGTCCGCGAACGATCTTCGGGATCAGGTCGGACGTGTTCACTCCGAGTCCCGGCATCGCCGCTTCCGTTTTCAATAGCGCTTCGAGCAGCACACCGTCGGCACGCCGATTCGAGTACATGATCAGCCAGGCACCGTCGCCGTAATCGGTCACGAAATTCGCGGTCGCCGCGGTCTCGGTCGTGCGGTTCATCAGAAAACGCTTGATCGCCTCGATCTGCGCCGTCGACCCCTGATCGTCGCCGATCACGGAAAGGATCCAGCCGAGTGCCTCGAACGGAAGTTTTTCGATTCCCGCTTCGAGAAGCAGTGCCTTTGCCTTCGCGACGTCTTTGTCGCCCATCATCGCGCGGACGTAGAGCGTGTATGCCGAGATCGTCCACCGGACTTCCTTTGAACGGCGGTGCCATTCGTCGAAGTGCTTCTCGATGTCCTTCAGGTACGGCTTGGTCTTGTCGATCATGTCCTGCGGAACCTTGTAGCCCTTCGACTTGGCAAGTGCCAGCGCGTGGGCGACGTGGACCGTCAGGAACGGATACTCGTAACGCTCGCGGCGCTGCGACCACAATCCGAAGCTGCCGTCGGACCGCTGCCGCCCCTTGAGAATGTCGATATCCTTCGCGAAGCTCGCGTCGAGCGCTTCCTTCGTCGGGAAATCCTTCGACTTGAACGCCTGAAGCACGTCTCTCAGAGCGGCGATCGAGATCATCCGCGACGAGATCTGCTCGGAGCATTCATACGGATAACGATAGAGATAGATGAACGCGTCCGTCAGCTCCTGAAGCTGCGTCGAACTGGTCGTCACCTCAAGCCCGCCGAATTGCGGATAGACATCGCCGGGCGTCTGGACCGGCTGGAAGATCGCGCCGTTCTGATCGGTCGTGCCGTACGTCGCGAACGCCTCGGTCGTTGCCGGAGTCCAGACCGGCAGGCTGATCTCGGCCGCGTCGGACCACTTGCCCGAACTGACCGCGAACTGGAACCGCGCGGTTCCGGCGGAGACGGTGGAGACTGCAAATCGGACCTCGGAACGGTCGTTCGCTTTGACGAGAACGCGTTTGCCGCTGTCGCCCGTCAACTCAGCGTTCGTCGCGCGGACCGCGACGTCGACGGCCATGTCCTTGTCCGTTTGGTTCTGGACAACAACCGGTAGTTCAACTTTGTCGCCGAAGTTCATGAATCGCGGCGCCGACGGCCGGACCATCAATGGTTGGCGCGCCGTCAGGTTCGATTCACCCTTGCCGAAACGCTTGCCGGAATCAACCGAAACGGCGGTGATCCGATATCGCGTCAGATTGTCGGGTAGTTTGACGGCGACCGTCGCCTTGCCGTTCGAATCGGTCACGACATGCGGCGCGAACACCGCGAGCGCGTCGAAATTGGTCCGGAGATTGATCGGTTTGTCCTGGTCGGCGCTCGGAGAATCGTCCTCGTTGTCGGCCATTACCTTTGATTCCGCGACCGCCTCTTCCGTTTTCGCCGTCGCCAACGAGGTCGGTCTGGGCGCCGATTTTCTCGCCGCCTGATCGCGAACACCTGCGCCGAGCGCTTGCCGGTTCTCATTCAGATCCTCTGGCTTAACGTCCAGGGGGTTTGCGAGCAGGACGTCTTTCCGCGAATGGAAATTCGTCACGCCGTCGCCCCGCTGGCCGTAGAAGGCCGCGAGCGGATCACCGATCGAGTAGCCGGCGAGCGCGAGCACGCTTTCGTCGACGACGACGACCGCGACCTCAGAGTTTGCCACCGGCTCACCGTTCTTGTCGGTAACCGCGACGTTGACCTTGGTCTCACCGCCCGGTTCGATCGTTGCCGTTTCGGGCTCGGCCGACACGTTCAGCTTGCGCGAGTCGGTCGAAATTTGAAGATTGATCTGTCCCGAAGCAAACGCCGGACGTTTCGCCAGTTTCGGATCGATCTCGCCCTTGTCGTCCGGACGCGGCGAAGCCCCGACAAGATCGACCTGCGCGTAGATGTTCGGCAGGTATCGCTCTTCAAGCGGCACCCGGAGCGTGATCGACGAGTCCTTGATCGAGAACCGCTCGGTCTTGACGATGCCGCCGCGGCGGAGCGTCAGCACTCCTTCGGCCTGCGGGAACGGCGAGATGACGAGCAGTTCGGCCGTTTCGCCGGCGTTGTAGTCCTTTTTGTTCGGAATCAGCTGCGCTTCTTCCTGTTCGACGTTGCGTTTCGGCGGGGTCTTTCCGCCCGGAACCCAGATCGTGAATTCCGACTCGTTCCAACGCTCCTTGTCGTCCATCACGCGCGCCGAAACCTTGTACTGTCCGCCGGCTTTTGCGATGAACTCGCAGGTCTGTCCCTTGTCGCCGAGCGACTTCACATTACAGGTCTGCTCGTCGACGGTCTTCTCGGCCCAGGCGCCGTTTTCGAACGCCCAGTCCTTCAGAACTGCCTTGATCTCGACGTCGCGGCCCGCGACGAGTTTGCCGTCGAGGTCAGAGACGATCGATTCGATGCGCATCTTTTCGCCCTTTTGGACAAACGTCCGAGGCGTTT
This sequence comes from Acidobacteriota bacterium, assembly GCA_029557535.1. GTDB lineage: Bacteria > Acidobacteriota > Blastocatellia > Pyrinomonadales > Pyrinomonadaceae > JAFDVJ01. The sequence continues at coordinate 3,829 of JAKQII010000371.1, read as the reverse complement.
TGATCCCGACGTAAAGATCGGACGGATGAACCATCAGACTTGTCGAACTCGCCCAGGTCTGGCGATTGACGTCCTGTACCGAAGCCGACGCCTGGATCGTGTACGGGCGGGCCGGATTGACCGATTCGAAGTCGATCTTCAGCAAATGTTTGCCGGCGGCGTCGGTCACGCCTTTGAAGGTCTGCGTCGTCGATTGTCCGTACGGCCGGTAGCCGCCGTAGTACTCATCGTATCCGCCGCGGAACGATCGCCACCACGGGACCCACGTGCCGAACGTATAGTCGCCGCGGTTCGGCGGCGTGTAATTTGTCGGAGTCGCCGTCACCGTCCAGTTCGTTTCGGCGTTACCGAGGCCGCCGCCGGCGTAATATTTCGCCTCGACGCCGAGCATCGCGTTCCCTTTGACGAAGAAAGGCGCTTCGGATTCGACGCGCGCCTTGACCTCAAATTCGGGCCGGCGGAATTCCTGCACCTGGAACTGATGGTAGTGGCTGTAACCGCTCGCGGTGCGCAGTTCGATGTTCGCCGCGCCGAGATTCATGTTGTCGTTCAGCTTGAACTTGAAGTCGAACGCGCCGAACAGATTGACGTCGGCCGAGCCCTTCGTGATCTCATTGCCGCGGGCGTCGCGAACGATGTACGTGACGTTGCCGCCGGCCCGATCGCCAAGCGCCTGGATGTCGCCGAGCTTTCCGCCCTCATAAACGCGCAAATAGCCCTTGATCGCGACCTCTTCTTTCGGCTTGTACATCTTGCGGTCGTCAAAAACGAACCACCGCAGCGTGTCGCTGTACGATTTCTTGTACCAGCTGCCATACTCGCTCCAAAAGTAATCCGAGTTCTCGGGCAGGAACGCGACGTCGCGGCCTTTCTTCGCGATGAGGAGATTCTGCGCCTTCTGCGACTGGGAATCGGGCAGAGGAAGCCGGAGCACGCCGTTCTCGCTCGTCGTCTGCCCGGCCGCCGGCGCGATCGTCTCGGTCTCGCTGGCATTTCCGTTCTCGTCAAGCGATTCAACCTCGGTCTTCGGTTCGCTGCTTCCCCAGCTCCAGAGCCATTCCCACCACGATTTCGTCGCCGGCTGCTCGATCGCCTGCGCGACGGGCTTTGCACCCTCGCCGTTCGGAGCGATCGTCAACTCGACTCCGCTCAACGGCTTGCCGGTCTTCAAGTCGGTCGCGAAACCGACCAGTTCTTCGTTGTCGACGAACGCATCGAGCCCGATCTGCGTCGCCTGGATCCATGCCGTGATCTTGGTGCGGTCGTACTTGTCGCGCCGTACGGTCGGTTCGATCTCGACGATCGCGCTCCCGAAGCCTCCGTTCAATGCCTCGGCCAGATCGATCCTCGTTTCGACCATCTCGTCGGGCTTGGCGGCGATCGGCTGCAGCTTGTCGATGACCAGCCTGCCGGGGATCTTCGGGCGCTTCTGCTCGTCGTAGTACTGGTAGCGCATGTAGGTTCGGAACGCCTCCCAGTCCTGGACTCCGACCGAGTAAACGCGCACCTTAACCGACGGAAGATTTGTCGAATAGACGGAATAGGCCGGTTTGCCTGTCGGGTCGAGGATCACGAACGGCCCGCCCTGCGAATAAAGATTCGGCTGCGCCGAGCCGACGGCGATCGTCGCGGTTCCCGGGGCGACGAGCGATTGCCCGTAGATGTCCTTGATGCCGGTATCGACGGTGATCTTGTAGGTCGTGCGGCCCTTTTTGTAGCCCGAAAAATAGATATAGTTGCCGGCCGGGTAGATATTAAGCCCCTCAACCGCCGGTTCGACCTTCACAAGTTCTTTCTTGAAGCTCGTCGGATCGATCGAATTCGTAAATTGGACGTACCACTGGTCGAACGGCGTGCAGTTCTTGTTGCCCTGCCAGCCGCACCAGCCGCCGACGAACTTCATCGCGCCGAACGTTCTGAACGTGAACGCATTGTCCTTGACGGACGTCAGCGGACCCTCCGCCGACGGTGTTCCTTTCGGCACGGTCACGACGATCGCCGAATCGCCGGGCAGCGCGTCCTCCGACAATCCCTCGTTGGTGATCGCGCGGAACGCCAGCCAGCGTTTCGGCTGCGCTTGCTTGGCGTAATACGAGATCGTGCCGTCGGCGTCGATCTCGGCCTGTGTCGCAAGCCTGACCGCGAGCGGTTTTCCGCCTCCGGTGACGCGCAGAACCTTGAGCACGGCGTCCGGGTTGATCTCCTGATCGAACGACAGGAACATGAGCGCGTCGCGACGCGTCGTCTGGTTCTGCGGGATCATCTGCTCGACCGACGGCGGCGGCGTCGTGAACGTCCAGGTCACATCCCTCTGCAGCGTCTGGCCGGTCGCCGATTTCGTCCCGGCAGCGATCCGCGCGGTGAACTTCGTCGCCATCGGAAAGCGTTTGTCCGTATCGAACATCAGCGTTTTCGTGCCAAGCCAGCGCCACTTCCCTTCGACCGCCGGCGTCAGTTCCACGGGCGCGTACTTTGCCGCTTCCGATTGCGACGTGACGGCAACCATTGGCTGCGAAAACGTCACCGACAGATCGGGGGCGAGCGAAACTTCGCCTTCGGGCGAGAATCTGAGCACTTCGAGCGCCTGCTTTGCCTGCTCGACATCGGGTCCGATCTGTTCGGACGCCGGGAACTTGACCGGGATCTTGTTGCCCGTTTTGGGCGCCGGCAAGGTTCCGAGTCGCTTGTTGAATTCTTTGCGGTCATCCGGTTCTGACTTGATATCGGGCAAACGATTGAGAATGGAGTCGCGCGCGCCCGATGCGAGCGGATCCGTCGGCGGAAGCGTCTGCTTCTCGCGCGTTTCGGCGCCCTCAACGCCTTCCGACAATCGGAACTGCAGTCCATTAGGCAAAACTTGATTCATATTCTGGATTGTTTTCCCGCTGACCTTCTGGGCGTTTGCGGTCAAAATAAACGGTGAAAAAATATTCAAGATCAATCCGCTGAAAAGGATCCAGGCAACAGTCGTCTTCATTGGTTTCTTCCTCCCGCGGTTCTCCCGGGGCGAGTATCAAAAAGGGAAAATCGTCGCGTAACTATCATTGAAATTATGCTCTCAAAGCGATTTACAAGAAAGTCGCTCCCGGTACCTAGAACGCTGCGGTCGAAGAATTCTTGCGGCGGCGTTCGGAAACCCATGACATGATGTGTCTCACGCGAACCTGAAACCGGAGTCAGACCGCGCAAACGTCCAGGAAATTGTCTCTCGTCCGAATCTTTACCTTAAGCCCGGATGAGAGGGCGTCAATCCGTCAAGTATTGGCGTTATATCGGCAGCCACGTCGCCTTCCCTGATCACGGGAAAACCTGAGAATCCTGCAAATCAATCACTCTTGAAGTGAGACAATTATTGTGTTTTTTGCCATTTAGGTTTAGATTGTGTGAGAGCGTTCACGCCAGTCGTATCAATTTATGCAGAACCTCGTCTTTGGATGGGGTGCCTGAAAAGGCAGAGACCCGGAAACTCAGGTTTGCGTTTTGCCATTGATTTTGCGGCGGACCCTGATGGGTCTGCAAGTTCAACTAGTTTCGATTTTCAGCAGGAGGAAGTGATAATGATTTTGGAGAAATTCAAAGGGTTCGGCACGACAATCGGCTTTACCGCCGGAATTGTCGCGGTCGCCGCATTTGCCCTACATTTCGGTGCGAACAATGCACCGGTTCAAGCCATCCAGACGACTTCAAACGCGGTACCGTCGGCGACGTTCGCCGGCACGGGCGTTGGGAACATACCGGATGCGACCGCTTGCGGCCCGACGCCGGGTACGCCGCTGAACGTTTCGTTCAACGTCACGGGCATTTCGACGGCGCCGTCGAACGTCTCGGT
>JAKQII010000358.1 GCA_029557535.1 Acidobacteriota bacterium | reverse complement strand
GGAGGCCTATTCCATGATTCCAACCGTTCCGGATTCCAAATTTCCAGCGGCCGGAGGCCGATTCCATGATTCCAACCGTTCCGGATTCCAAATTTCCAGCGGCCGGAGGCCGATTCCATGATTCCAACGGTTCCGGATTCCAAAATTCCAGCGGCCGGAGGCCAATTCCAAGATTCCTATCCTATTCGCTTCCGCCCGCGGTAGTCAGACGACAAAAGATAATTCCGAAAACGTGACAATTGACGACTGGTTTCCTCCAATCGCGCCTGGATATCGGTCAGCGTCTGATCGGAAATATGAGAAACCCGGTTCGCGAAAATAAGCTGGGCACGTGCTTCTCCGCAGGACCCTTTCGCGATCGACAGAAAGTTGGCGAATTCTCTGTTCCCATCCCTTTCGAATCCTTCCGCGATATTCGAAAAGATCGAAATAGCGGACGACCGAATCTGGTTTCTCAGCGCAAAGTCCTGACCGAAGCGCCCACCGGACGTTGCCTCATAAATTCTTTCGGCACAATCAATTGCCAATTTCCAAACTTCGAGATCTTCAAATCTCCGAATCTGCGACATGTGTGAGTTCCTCCGTGAGTGTAGGTGTGATTTTCTCGAAATATTAGCATCAAGACGGTGATATCAGAAAGACATACCGCTCCATTCTTCCAAGTGTTTCGGTGCATTGACCGGATTCGCTCCAACATTGCACATCAATCACGGAATCGGCCTTCGCCTCACCGGAATCTTCGAATCGGCGCTCGCCGCTGGATCTTGGAATCGGCGTTCGCCGCTGGAATCTTGGAATCCTTGGTATCACTTCACCGAATGTCCGGCAACAAAAACTCGCTTTCGACCGGGAGGAGTTTGCGGCCAAAGTAGTCGTATCTCAGGCCGTCGCGGAGGATGTGGATCTGGGCGCCGCAGACGGCGAACGGGCGGTGATCTTCGACTTCGGCAATTTCGTTGAAACTGATCTCGGAACCGTCGACGATCGTCACGGTGCCGTCGCCGTAAACCTCGAGCGTGCCTTTTTGATCGAGAATGATCGCGGTGTTTTCATCAATGCCGACGCCCAGGTTGTACGGATTGTATGAGACAGCAGTAAGAAGCCGGTTGATTCGTCCGCGTTCAGAGAAATGTTGGTCAATGATGATGTTCTTTAAGAAGCCGAGGCCTGGCGACAGCCGCACCGAGTTCTTCTGCGCGTGCGCCGTCGAATCGCCGCGGACGATCATCGACGTTGACATTCCGGCCGCGCCCGCGCTGGTTCCCGCGAGAACGATGTTCGTCTCGCGAACCAGTTGTCGGAGTTTCTGGGCGAACTTTGTCCCGCCGAGGATCGACGTCAGGCGCATTTGATCACCGCCCGAAATGAACACGCCCGTGACGCCGTCCAACAGTTCCTCCGGATCGGCCTGAAACGCGTCCTGCCGTGACGTCACGCGCAGCACGCGCGGCGAGCCGACGCCGAGATGACGAAAGGCCTGCGTGTAAACGTCGGCAGCGAACTCGGGATAGTCGGAAGCCACGGGAACGATCAGGACGTTCGCGTTTTCGCCGCCGGCGAGTTCAAGAAATTTGCGAAGGATGCGCCGCTCGTTGTACTTGTCCTCGGCGCCGCCGATTACGAGCAGGTGTCCGCCGAAGACCTCACGGTCGGTTTGATTTGTCATTTCAGTAGTTTCCGAATAATCGGCCGAAAATTCAACATTCAAGGTTCGACATTCAAGGTCGGGTCGGACGGAAGGCCGGTCTTTCAGCTGAATGCCGTGATCTCCGCAATCTCTTGAATATTTAGTCTTGGATCCTGTCGGAATAACGCGGGCGGTTGAGTTCAGACCGGATTCAGCGTGCGAAGCACGCGCCGTTTCGATAACACCAGGCGAAGGCTTGGCCGAGCCTGGTGTGGGTTCGTAAACCCGGAGCGTGTGAAGCACGCCGTCTGATGAAACGTGCGAAAAGTTCGCATGTTTCACACGCTTTGTTTGGTTCCGAATCGACACACCACGTTCCGCTTCGCGCCACGTGGTGCTATCGTCCCAACGCGTGTTCCGCACGCAGAATCGGGCCCACGATCCGTGCTTGTGGATTATTCCGACAGGCTCCTTGAATTGTGAATTTTGGATCTTGAATTTCGGATCTTGAATTTTGAATCTTGATCCGCGACTCCTGATTCAGCGAGAACCGCATTTGCAATCATCGCCGCAATCGGATTTCCGGGAACTTCTTCGGGCAGTCTTCAACGATCCGCGCACAATGAACAGAAGCGCCGCGACGACGATCAGAATAACGATCACCGATTGACTTCCGAACGTCATTCAAACCCCAGTAAGCGCCCGCCCTGATAGGTGACAAACGCCGCAACGTAAGCGACGACCGTCATGTACACGACCATAAATCCGGCCCAGATCCAGGAGTTCGTCTCGCGCCTGACAACCGCCACGGTAGACATGCACTGCATCGCGAAAACGAAAAAGACCATCAGCGTCAGTGCCGTCAGCGGCGTCCAAACTTTGCCCCCGTCATCGCGTTTCGCCTCCCGGATCGCGGTCAGCAGATTGTCCGATTCTTCGTCGGCGTCCTTTCCGACGTTATAAATGATGCTGAGCGTCGATACCAGCACTTCGCGGGCTGCGAAACTCGCGATCAGTCCGACGCCGATCTTCCAATCAAACCCGAGCGGTCTGATCATTGGTTCGATCGCGTGTCCGAGTTGCCCGGCGAAACTGTGCTTGATCTGCTCGCTTTTCCGGAATTCCTCGTTCGCCGCGGCGACTTCGGCGGTCGCGGGATTGACCGCTCCGTTTCCGAGATGAACGTACGTCGGGCCCGTCCGCGGAAAAGCGGTCAGCGCCCAAAGCACGATCGAGATCGAAAGGATCACGGTTCCGGCGCGCTTGATGAAAAGCCAGGCGCGGAGAAACATGTTCTGGAAGACGTTTCGCAAGTTAGGCAGTCTGTACGGCGGAAGCTCCATGACGAACGGCGCGGACGAGGTCCTGAGCACCGTTTTCTTGAGGACAAATCCGACGATGATGGCGGCGGCGATACCGAGAGTATACATCGCGAGCATCAGCACCGCGCCGAGCGAAACGAATCCAAGGACCGTCTGTCCGGCAAAAAAAGTGGCGATCATTAGCGTATAAACCGGAAGCCGCGCGGAACAGCTCATGAACGGCGCGATAAGGATCGTTACGAGGCGATCCTTCGGATTTTCGATCGTCCGTGCCGCCATGATGCCCGGGATGGCGCAGGCGAAGCTGCTGACAAGCGGCAGGAACGTTTTGCCGTGAAGTCCGACGCGCGACATCAGCTTGTCGAGCAGGAACGCGGCGCGCGCCATGTACCCCGAATCCTCCAAGAGCGAGATGAACAGAAACAAAAGCAGGATCTGCGGCAAGAAGACCAGAACGCCGCCGACCCCGGCGATCATCCCGTCGACGACAAGATCCGCCAGAATTCCGTCGGGCATTACTCCGCGAACGGTATCTCCAAACGCGCCGAATCCCTGCTCAAGAAGGTCCATCGGGATGTTCGCCCAAGAGAAAATCGTCTGGAATACGACCAGCAGAACTGATGCCAGAATCAGCAGTCCGAAAATACGATGCGTCAGAACCTTGTCGACCTTTTCCGAGAGGTTGTGCGCTTCGAGGTCCTTGTGACGGACCGATCCCTGAACGACATCGGAGATGAAGTGGTAGCGGCCGAAAATGCGTGAGTTGTTGGTCGCGTCCTCTTCGAACCTCAGGGCCGGCGGAATCTCCGGCATGCCCCCGACAGCTTTCGCGACCTCCGCTGACAATTCCTCGATCCCTCGTCCCTTCGAAGCCGTGACGGCCACGGCCGGCGCCGATAAGAGTTTCGAAAACCGTTTCGCATCGATCTCGTGTTTCTGCCGTTCGAACTCGTCGATCATCGTCAGCGCGACGACGGTTGGAATCCTCAGTTCGAGCAACTGCGTCACCAGATAAAGATTGCGCTCAAGATTCGTCGCATCGACGACTGCGACGATCGCGTCCGGTCTCGGGAGTCCGTCGACCCGGCCCGTTAGGACGTCGCGGGCGATCTGTTCGTCGATCGACGTCGCGTCGACGCTGTAAAGGCCGGGCAGATCTATCAGACGCGCCTGCTTGCCGCCCACGGTCCAATTCCCTTCCTTGCGTTCGACGGTCACGCCGGGGTAATTCGCAACTTTTTGACGGAGCCCGGTAAGCTCATTGAACAGTGTGGTCTTTCCGGCGTTGGGATTGCCGGCGAGGGCGATCGTCAGTTCGCCGTTGTTCGTTGCAACGTTCGCGCTTTTCATGCGATCACTTCGATGGTATCGGCCTCGTTCCGACGGATCGCCAGGCTATATCCGCGCAAGCGGATCTGGATCGGGTCTCCGAAAGGGGCCGTCTTGACGACCCGCACGACAACTCCCGGCACAACGCCCATTTCCATCAGCCGTTTCGAAACGGCGTCGTCTCCGGTCACGCGAACCACCTTGGCTTGAGAGCCGATCTCTAATTCCGACAATAACATCACCGTTTGACAGCTGGGTTTGTCCGGAAAGCCCACCTTGGGCAACGGCGAGATCGATCGAACTATTCGAAAAAGCGATCGGCAGTCGCCGGTCCAGCACCTATGGGCATTTTAGATTAAATGAAAATTAGTTTCAATTAGGAGTCAGCTATTTTTTGATCGAATTCGATTCGCCGGCCAGATCGAGCTGAATGCTGCCAAACGAGATCCGAAGAGGAACACGTGACGGTTCGTTGCTCAGCCAGAACCTGGGCGTCATCGCATCGAGCCGTGGATCACCGGTGATCACGGTGATAAGTTGTGCCGGCACCTTTTCGCCCCGCAGGTTGATCATCTGGGCGTTCGACGGCCGAAGCATGAATACTGAAAAGCTCCCCGAGAAGAACACTGAAACGCGCGTGTCGTTCACCGGATTCGTCGCGTCCTTGCTGGGCTTCAGGTTGAACGATCGCACGGCGTAAAGGAGCGACTGGAAAGTATGGGTGTTGACCGGCATCTGCACCGATTGCGCTCCGTCGGGCATCGCGATCCCTCGATCCTGGTCGAACCGCGCCGACTGATTGAGTGCCGCGAACGTCCCGTTGAATTTCGCGCTGACGAGGATCGGCTGAAGATTGTCCGGATCCACCCACGTCGAACAAATGTCGCCGGACCGGAATAACAACGGACTTTCGGATCTCGTGACGCTGGCCTGAAGCAGGAGACTGTCGCGATTCGTCGTCGGCGTCTGCAACAGACTCCGTTCCTTCGCCTCGAAAACAATTGTTCCGGCCGGGTTTCCGCGATCCGTAACCTTGTACTCGAGCGTTTCGCCGAGCGTGAACGGGATCTCCGCGGAAAGCGGCCGGTTCGGGACGTACGGTGGCGGCGTCGGCCGCGGAGTGGGCGTCTGAACCGGGACCTTCGTCGGCGAAGGCGTCGGCGTCGACGCCTTCACGGGTGCACGCTCGATCCCGGCCAGTGCAATTCTGAACTTCCCCTTTCCGACCTTGAAACGCACCTGCACGGGAATCCGTTCGGCGTCGTTCGTAAAGTTGATCGTCATGTCGGTGATCGAGCGCTCGCTCAGATACTCGCTCTGGACTCCCGAAAACGTCGTTTCGAACTCTCCGGCGTCGGTCGCAACCTTTTCAGCTCCGAGCGTCTGCGCGGTGACCGTATATAAGCTCCCGCCTTCTGCAAGGGTGAACGTTCCGGAACCGCCCGTACGCCGTAGTTGGTAGATCAGCGTCAGGAGATCGTGATCGCGGGACGGCTGGCCAAGGTAATTGCGGACCGTCTCTTCGGGTGCAACCCCCGTATTTTTGGACGTCTTTACGAACAGAGGCAATCCGCTCGCAGGCGACGCGAATACCTTCCGCGACTGGTCGATCAAGAAAAACGCCGCCGAAACGAATTCGTTCGTGACGAACCGCGAACTGAGTTCGACAGCGTCTTTGCCCTCGAGCTTGCCCTCGGCAACGACCTGAATCTCAGCAAATCCCGCGATCTTGAATCGGTCGTAGCTAATGTTGTAGGTCAACTTCTCGCCGACCGGAAATTCCGCGCCGTCCTGCGCCGAGACCTGTGACCCAAAATTCATCAGGCCCGCCAACAGGAACGGCAGCGCGATCAGGCACGCAGCGACGAACCGGAAACGACCGAATTTGCGGCGTCCGGCAAGGTTTTTTGAGGATTCGATCGATTTTGTCGTCATTGAATAACTTGGATCTCTTCGACGATCCGTCGGACCGCGTCGCGACGATCGGGCGCTGAGAGGATCGGCCGCCCGATAACCAGGAAGTCCGAACCGGCGGCGACAGCCGAAGACGGACTCGTTACACGCTTCTGATCGTCGGAAGTTGCAAAGTCTCGCCCCGGCTCGGTTTCCGGTCGAATTCCAGGTGTTACGACGACAAAATCCGGGCCGAGCACTTCCCTGATCATCTTAACCTCGTGGGGCGATGCGACGATCCCGTCAAGTCCACATTCTGCCGTAAGTTGCGCCAATCTCAAAACTTCGTCCGCGACATCATGGCTGATGCCGACCTCGTTCAACGATCCCTGATCCGCACTCGTAAGAATCGTCACGCCGATCATCAGCGGACGCCTCACTCCTTCGCGTTCGCATACGTCGTCGACCGCCTTTACGGCCGTCGACATCATCTCCCGACCACCGAGCGCGTGCATGTTGAACATCCAGACTCCAAGCCGTGCCGCCTCGACCGAAGCGCGGGCGACCGTGTTCGGGATGTCGTGATATTTCAGATCGAGAAAAACACGGATTCCTGAGTCCGCAAGTTCCCGGACAAATATCGGGCCTGCCGCAGTGAATAATTGCATACCGATCTTGAACGCGCCGACGTCATCCCTAAGTTCCGCGACGATCTCGCGGGCGATGTCGGCTGAATCGACGTCGAGGACGGCAATGATCCTGTTTTTTTCTTCCATTGTTAAAGCCACGATCGAACGCTGTCGAGCGCCTTTTCCAGCTCGTTGCGAACGACGCGACGAATTCTGGTCGAACCGCCCGACAGAACGAACTTTCGGCGTTCGGCAAAATGCCGGAACGGGAGTGCAAATTCGGAGCGGTATTCGCGCCTCGACGTCAGAAATGCGGCGCATTGCGCATCCCGCTCTCCCGAATCTTCGGCCTTGCGCAGCGAATCCTCGGCCTTCCGCGGATCGTTTCTCAGCAACTGGACCACGTGCAGCATGAACCACGCATCGGCAAAATCCGGCACGGCCCTCGCGGCGGCGGAGAGATGACGGCCCGACATTTGGTAACGACCGAGCTGATAGTATGCGCATCCGCTGAGATAATCGATTTCGGGGTGGGCGATCTTGCCGGAACATTCCTTCAGCGCCGCAATGCATTCACTCCAGTTGCCGGCGTACGCCGAGATTATTCCCCAGACCAGGTTCACGATTCCGGATTCGCGACCGTCGCGGGCGAGAATGCCGAGACTGCGGCGGGACTGTTCGAGATTCGCGATCTCGGCATTGGCAGCGCCGGAAATAAGCAGCAGTCCGGTATCGTCAGATGCCGCCTTCAGTCCGTCGTCGGCTACCTCCGCGGCTTTCTTGAAGCGCTCCGCACGGCAAAGTTCACGGGCGTAGAAGGCCATTAGAGACAGATTCGCCGGTGATACCGCACGCGCGCTCTCAAGCATCTGAAACGCACGGCGCTCGTTGTTTTCGCCGATCAGTTTCCGGCAATCGGCGACCAGGCGCATCAGCGAATCCCCTTCTTCTTTAATGGTCGAGACTTTCTCGGGAATGATCCCCGGCGACGGATCAACATCACGGTTCTGATCCTTCAGCAATCCCATTAAGGTCCGGATCAAATCCCGCTCTTCCCTGATCGCCGCGTTCTGATCGCGCAGAATCTCTGTCATCCCGCGCAACGCCTCCGAAAGTTGCGCCTGGCGCAGTTCGAGGATCGAGACCCGCTCGAGCAGGTGATCCTCGTAATAAGTCGGAGTTTGGTTCGTGTCGTACTGAAGTGAACTTGGGAAGATCACGAGAAGCAGACGAGTGCCACACTCGGAACAGTGCGAATCGCTCAGCAAATTTGCCGCGCGGCAGTTCTGGCAATAGACAATACGGTTGTCCAAGTTTCAATCAAGGTCGAGCGGATTCTTGAATGGAAGGCCCTTGTCGGTCTCTGCCTTCTTCATCGCCTCTTTGAATTTCTCTTCGAGCAGCCTCTCGCGGTCTTTCTGCGACGACATCTCCTGCGCAAACAACTGATCACGAAGATCTTTCTGTTTGTTGAGGTCGCTCTTGAGGTCCTCAAAGGAGCCGAGGACCTTCTTCTTTTCCTCGTGCGCAATGAGCGCTCCGGTTTGGGCGTCGATCGTCAACTGCGCTTCGCAGCACGGGCATATCAAGTTGAACTTTTCCATAGCGCTGGCCTCATTGCTCCTTTTTCGAATTCATGTCCCGCGTGACGTTTGCCGGAGCGGTTGCAGGCTTCACGCCGATCGCATCGAGAAAATTTGCAGGCGCGAGCACTCTGAAGTTGTTCATCTTGTCGGCCGGAGCCTCGACGATCTTTCCGCTTTTGAGATGAACAAAGTACTTCGACTTGTCGACGTACAATTTGCGAACGACCTTGGCGATCAACGGATCGCTCTTGAACTCCCGGACCTCCATGAATGTGCCGTCTTTGTCCATTGTCGAGGTGAAGGTCGAATTGTCGGGCGCCGGTTGTGCGATGAGCGTCGATTCACGAAGCTGATTCGTCGGCCGGTTGGCATTGGTATCGACGATCGTCGGGGTGACCGAATTCTTATTGGCAGTCTGCTGATTCGCAACGTTCGACGCGACGTTTTGGTTCTTCGGCGGAACGTTCGATCGCGAAACGTTGGTATCGGCCGGCTCTGACGAACACGCCGCTCCGGCAACGGCAAGAAGAATTGCGGCCAAGATTCTTTTCTCAAGTTTCATGATTTTCGTTTCGTTGCAAAGCGCTTCTACACAAAGATAATCAAATTCGCAGATGGGTGCAATTCCGAGCCTGTTTCCTATTTCAATGATCCGGGCGACTCATTCTAAACACGGTGACTGGCGCGATTTCCGATCTGATTCCGATCTGATGATGAATGGCATCGTCAATTAATCAACCGAGGCGACTGCCTCAGCGGACGCGATTTCTTGACATCGAATCATGCGCGCCGTTCGCGGACAGCATCGCTGAGCCGTCTTTCGCGGATTTATCTTCAAGTCGAGCGATCTACGGAGTCTCCCCCAAATTCCGGATGAAAAAGCCGCGCCCGGACCGGACGCGGCTTTTTCGTGACAGTTGAGAGTTCAGATCATATGTCGTAGTACATCGAGAACTCAAGCGGATGCGGCCGCAGACGGAGCGGCTGGATCTCGTTCTCACGTTTGTACTTGATCCAGCGTTCGATCATCGACGTCGTGAACACGTCGCCCTTGAGCAGGAACTCGTGATCGTCCTCGAGCGCTTTGAGCGCATCGTCGAGGCTTCCCGGCAGCGACGGCACGTTTGCGAGTTCTTCGGGCGGAAGATCGTAAATGTCCTTGTCGAGCGGTTCACCCGGATCGATTCGGTTCTGTATGCCGTCGAGACCGGCCATGAGCAACGCTGCGAACGTGATGTACGGGTTGCAGCTCGGATCCGGCGGACGGAACTCGAGACGCTTCGCCTTCGGCGACTGCGAGAACATCGGAATGCGGACTGCGGCCGATCGGTTGCGGGCCGAATACGCCAGATTAACCGGGGCTTCAAATCCCGGCACAAGCCGTTTGAAGCTGTTTGTGGTCGGGGCGGCAAACGCAACGATCGCCGGTGCGTGCCTCAGTAGTCCGCCGATGTAATATTTCGCCATCTCCGAAAGACCCGCGTACTGGTCGCCGGCGAACAGCGGACCGCCGTCCTTCCACAGCGACTGATGACAGTGCATTCCCGAACCGTTGTCGCCGTATATCGGTTTCGGCATGAACGTCGCCGTTTTGCCGTGAACATATGCCGTGTTCTTGACGACGTATTTGAAGAGCATCACGTTGTCGGCCGTGTGGAGCAGGTTTGAGAATCGGAAATCGATCTCGCACTGTCCGGATGTCGCGACCTCGTGGTGATGACACTCGACGTTGATGCCGACCTCGCCGAGGATCGTCGAGATCGTATTTCTCAAGTCGATCAAGGAATCCATCGGCGCGACCGGAACATATCCTTCCTTCGGGCGGATGTGATAGCCCTGGTTCGGCGAGAGCTCCGTTCCAACCCGGCCCGAATTCCAGTGGCCTTCTTCCGAATTAACGGAGTAGCCGGACGAGAACTGGCTGTTGTGGAAGGTCGCTTCGTCGAAAACGAAGAACTCGGCCTCAGGGCCGAAAAATACCGTATCGGCGATGCCGGTGAACTTCAGATAGCTTTCGGCGCGGACGGCGACAGAGCGCGGATCAAGCCCGTAACCTTCTTTGGTGATCGGGTCAACGACGTTCGCGATCAGGCAGATAGTGGTTTCGTCCGCGAACGGATCCACCCAGCATCGGGAAGGATCGGGAATCAGAAGCATGTCCGATTCGTTGATCGCCGCCCATCCGCGCAGACTCGAAGCGTCGAAGCCGAAACCGTCTTCAAAGCAGTCCTCAGTCAGTTCGCTGATCGGATAAGTCAGGTGATGCCACGAACCGGGAAGGTCCGTGAAGCGCACGGATACGAATCGCGCCCCTTGTTCCGCGGCGTAATTCAAAACGTTTTTTGCGTTCATTCATTCTCCTAAAAGTAAATGATTAAGATAATCGGGGAAGATCGTCTTTTCTTATCACGCAAAAATTGTGTTGATTTTACCTTATTGGACCAAAACTTCAAAGCACGACGTCAGGGGTTGTAAACTTCGACCTTTTCGTCGGCGGCAAACCCGACGGCCTGCCCTTTCTCGTTCATGAGATGGACCTTTTTGAATCCTTTTTCGGAGCCGATCGACAGGATCTTCTTAAGGAGTTCTTCTTTCTTTTCGAGATTCAAATTACCCCACGAATCGAGTGTGATCCCGAAAAACGTCTCGTCGCTGATCTTAGCCGGATTCATCAGCACTTCCTTCAACGAAGAATTGTCGAGATTGACCTTCTTGACACTTGGCGACTGGGCCGAATCGAGTTCGTGGCTCTTCATGTTAGCCCAAAAAAAGAGTCCGACGCAGGCGAGACCGACAAGGATCGTAAATCCGAGCAATAGCTTGTTAACGGCCCAAACACGGCTCCGCGGCTTTCGCACGACGGGTCGCGACCGTTCGAAATTAGCGTCAACGCGAATTTCTTTGAGATGCGTATTCGCCTGATCAGTGCGTTCCTTCAGCATTTCGACCAGACTGAATGATTTGCCCGTCGAATCGGATATCGCCTGGTCGTGCAAAAACCCGTATTTCTCTTCAAGGGCGGCCGCGTTCTTTCCTTCGCGTTCATGCTTGATCAGGTCGGTATAACGATTCCCGATCCGGATATTCGCCTCGATCGATGCGACCGTGATCAACGGAGCGAAGAAGTTCTCATGACAGCCTTCCTTGAAAAGCCTCAACCGGTTGAAGAAATCGTTGCCGATCAGCTCGTCGAACGTTGCCGTCGATTCGGCTTCGGTGACGAAGTCCTGGAACTTCAAAACATTGATCAAGAGTTCCGAATCATCCTCCGCGGTCG
This sequence comes from Acidobacteriota bacterium, assembly GCA_029557535.1. Lineage (GTDB taxonomy): Bacteria > Acidobacteriota > Blastocatellia > Pyrinomonadales > Pyrinomonadaceae > JAFDVJ01. Next base: position 21,748 of record JAKQII010000358.1, on the reverse strand, counting down.
AATAGAGCTGGATGCTCGCCCAATCGGCATAAAGGTCCTTCACTTGTGCGATCAGTTCCTCACGCGGAAACACGAGTTCACGCTTCTCGTCCTCGACTTCATGGCTGAACAGCCGCGTCAGCATAAGATCAAACTTGTTTCGGACCTGTTCGGAGAACGGAGAATTTCGATAGAACCGCGCCATCGCGATAAGCGCCTGCGGACTGAGCGCCGGTTTCGTGGTCTCGCAATACCTCCGCAAATGCGCGACGGAGATATGCTTGTCGCGGTGCGACAGGGACGAATACCAACTCTCGGTCTCCTGCATCAATTGGAATTCCGCCCGGGCATGCTCGGCAGACTTCGTATCACCGGAAACCTGCATGAAGTCGTGCAGGGCCTTTTTCACCGGAATGTCGTCGAAAGGTTTCGGCACGAGCTTCATATGCTCGCGTTCAACGCCCGAAAGCACGTGATCGACCATTTGAAGCCCCGCCACCTCGTCGATCGCACGTTTCTTGAAGAATTCGCGCCCACCGACGATCTGACGTCCGTCCGATCCGCCGAAACTTGCATGCGGACTTGCCGCAAACGATACACGTCCGACCGGGGTCGCCGAAAGATCAGGCATCGCCGGCGCCTTTACGGACAGCTTACCCGGCGGGACAAAGCGCTCGGCGGGCGGAGGGACGTCCGCCGCTGGCATCATCGAAGCAAGGGGCAACGGTGGCTCGGGAACACCCCCTTCAGCTTTATCGTGGCCGGGGGCGGCGGAGCCCGTCTCCAACTCGGCGGCACCGGAAGTCAAGTACGACTCGAGAGCGGCATCCGCGGATTCACTGATTGGCGACTCGGAAGCTTCCGACATCCCGGGAACCAAGTCTTCAACACCCGACGCGACATCGACCGCTTCAGCTTCCCGAGCGGTCGTGTCGATCACGGTTTCTTCAAGAAGATTCTCTCCCTTGAGTTCTTCGATTAGATCTTCAAAAACATTCATTTTCGTTCGGAGTAGCGGAATGGAGTTGAGGAGGCGAGAAAACGGCCTTCTAAATAGTACCGTTTTTCGAATGTGAAAGGAAGAACTTTTTCAGCCGTCTCCGATCGGTCACGGACTGATCTGGAGAATCTCGCCGCTCTGGTTCAGGCGGTAAATAATGGGTGGATCTCCGGGCGCGCCGTTGGGCCCGGCTGCGAGAATGATGTACTCGTTCTTCAATTCCGCGTCGGTCGGAGTGGTCGGGCTCATCTCGATCCAAAACTTCCCTTTCCGGATGCCGTTCCCGACGTTGACACCAAGCGCCCCCCCGTGAAGCGAGTTCAACTCGTCAAGTCGGGCGAACCGTCCGTGCTGCGAATAGAAATTTACCTGGGTCGAATTCATCGAACGCAGGTTCGCGAACATCACGCCGTTGTCGACGGCGCGTATGCCCTTTTGGAAGCTGGGGACGCCGATCGCGGCGATGATCCCGATGATCGTCACGACGAGCATCATTTCGATGATCGAAAAACCCTTTTCGGATGATTTAGTCATATTGCTCAAACCTCTGCTAAAGCTGAGTTGTTGACGATTTTTGTCATCGCGAATGACAAGATTCGACAGGACAACCCATCTAATTTACTCAAACCGTGAGATCAACGTGCCGCGTTTTCAACATTTCGGACCGGAACAGGCACTTTCCGGGTCAATTCGGGCAACCGCCGTGCCAAACGTCGAAACAGGTGACGGCGCGGTCATTCGCGCCCGAAAATAGTTGTTGTTCTGAATTTTGTTTTTTGGTAGATTTTTTATAAGTTATTAGTTTTTATGCTTTTTCGCGACGATTCGTCGCCCAGCTTCAGTTTGGAGACAATTAATTGAGCGCAATTATCGATCAGACCGTCGAAACCTATGGTATTGAAAACTGGGGAGCGGGCTATTTCGGTGTCAACAGAAAAGGCAATTTGGTCGTCAGGCCGACCGACAACGACAGCCTCTCGGCCGACGTTCGCGAAATCATAGAGGATCTGCGCAAACGCGGCATCAACCCGCCGATCCTGCTGCGTTTCCCGCAACTCCTTGTCGGCCAGATCCGGAAGCTTCAGACCGCGTTTCGCAAATCGATCAAGGAGTTTGATTACGATGGCCGACATCTTTGCGTTTTCCCGATGAAGGTCAACCAGAACCGGGCGGTCGTCGAGGAATATCTTCGTGAAGCATCCCGGTACGACTTTGGCCTCGAGGCGGGGTCGAAAGCCGAGCTCTACGCCGCGCTTTCGATGGAACAAACGGGCGAAAGCCTTCTCGTAATCAACGGCTTCAAGGACCGCGACTTCGTTCGGCTCGCTTTTACCGGTGCGCGGGCCGGCAAGAACGTTGTGATCGTTGTCGAAAAACTCAGCGAACTCGATCATACGCTCAACTTCACCGATGAGGTCCTGAAGGAAAATCCGAAAGCGAAGCTTCCGATGATCGGCGTCCGGGTCAAACTTTATTCGAAGGGCTCGGGAAGATGGGAAAAATCGGGCGGCGAGGCCGCGAAGTTCGGACTGACCACGACCGAGATTCTTGAGGTCATCAGACGCCTCGCTGTCGCCGGCCGGACCGAAATGCTCAAACTTCTGCACTTCCACATTGGATCGCAGTTGACTGATATCAAACGGATCAAGAACGCGATGAAGGAAGCGGCCAGAACCTATGCGAAGATCCGGCAAATGAACATCCCGATCCAGTATTTGGACGTCGGCGGCGGAATGGCGGTCGATTACGATGGTTCGCGGACATCCTTCGAGTCATCGGCAAACTACAATGCCCGCGAATTTGCAAATGACGTGATTTACGTCATCAAAACCGTCTGCGATGACGAGAACGTGCCGCACCCGGACATCATCCAGGAATCCGGCCGTTATCTTTCCGCCTATCATGCGATCCTGATCACGAACGTTCAGGATGAGATTGAAACTGTCGTCGAAGACATCACACCGATGAAGGTCGATGAGGACGATCCGCAGGTCGTCAAAGAACTTTACGATCTTCGGGAATCGATCAACGGGAAGAATTACCGTGAGTATTATCACGATGCGCTCGAGCACCGCGAGGAACTCTTCCAGATGTTCAATCTGGGACTGATCTCGCTCGAAGATCGCGGCAAAGGCGAGGTTCTGTTCTGGGATGTTTGCGAGCGAGCGGACGGCTACGCCCAGCAAAAGAAATACGTGTCGGAGGAATTTGACGAACTCCGGAAACTGCTGTCGACGAAGTATCTCGCCAACTTCTCGGTGTTCCGGTCGATGCCCGACAACTGGGCGCTCGAACAACTGTTCCCGATCATTCCGGTCCACCGGCTGAACAAGAAGCCGAACGAATTCGCGACGCTTTGCGACATCACGTGCGATTCGGACGGCATCGTCGAGAAGTTCGTCGATCTGCATGACGTCAAACCGGTCCTCGAACTCCATAAGCTGGAGAGCGACGAGCCCTATTACCTGGCAATGCTGCTCGTCGGTGCCTACCAGGAAGTGATGGGAAACAATCACAACCTGTTCGGCGTCCCGCATGAGGCCCACGTCCACGTCGGCGACGACGGCTACATTATCAAAAAGGTGATCCACGGCGCGACGCTCGGAGACACTCTTGCCGGGGTCCGCTTTGACCGGACCCAGATGCACGAGCAATTCCGCAAGATCGTCCAGCGGCGGATCAAAGACGGCGAACTGTCCGAAAAGGAAGGACACGAGCTGATCGAATATTACGAGTCCGAGATCAACGCGTATACGTATTTGACGCCCAACGGCCATTAAATCGCGGACCATTTGCAAAACGATTTTTCAACAGTTTATTTGGAGAAATTATGGTAGCTCAAAAAAAATCAAAATCTTCGAAATTCCTGACGGTGCCGACCCGGCCGGTTCCGGTTGATCGCGACCGGTCGGTTGCCGGCCTCCTCGAGAAGATGGAAGGCGCGGGTTTTGGTGCAAAACAACTTGCGGAAGCGCATCGGATCTGGCTCGACATGCTGGATGACAACACGACGATCTACTTGTGCGGATCCGGGAACCTGATCCCGGCTGGCATGCGTCGACTTCTTGCGTACGTCATCAAGAACCGGTTTGTCGACGTCCTCATCATGTCCGGAACGGTGTTGTTCCACGACATCCATGAGACGCTCGGACGGAATCATTTCCAAGGCCATGCATCGATGTCGGATGAGGAGCTTGAAGCCTCCGATGTACTTCGCGTCGGAGATACGCTCGCCAACGCCGAGGAATATCACGAGGCGGACGAGTGGATCGGCAGCGTGATCAATCAGCTCGAACTGACGCGTTCGTATGCGGTACGCGAGTTCCTGCATCTGCTTGGTCGCGAACTGGCCGAGATCGCTCACGAGGACGGACTGCTGACGGCGGCCTTTAAGTCGCGTGTTCCCGTTTTCTGCCCCGACATACTTTCGAGTGAGTTTGCGGTCGGAATAGCCCGTGCCCGATTCGAGAAGAAGATCCAATTCTCGTTCGACACCGCGCAGGATACGCTTGAAGTGATGCAGATCGCGAACCGCACCCGGAATTCAGGCGTGATCACGCTCGGCTCGTCGCACAGCCAGAAGATGGTCGATGTGACCGAGGTTTCGTCGTACATCACCCGGACGAATCCGCGCGGACACAAGTACGCCGTCAACATCACGACCGACTCGGTTCCGCTAGAGATCCGCACGCCGAGCTACGGCGGCACGCATACGCAGGTCTTCGGACGCCTTTTGCGCGGTGCAACGACCGCATTCGTGCCGGCTGATCCCTCGATCGCGTTGCCGATGCTGATCACGGCGTTGTCACAAACCGCGGCCAAGTACATGAAGGGACGCAAGCGCCCAAGTTTTTCGTTCAGCGGAAAGGACCTCGGGATCGATATTCCGTAACGCATTTGGGAAAGCGGATGCGGGAATTCGGATTTGGAACTCAGATTCCGAGATCGCAATTCGGATTCGGGATCTGAATGACCGCGATCCGCGATCCGAATTCCAAATTCCGAAATGGTTATGAGTGAATCAGCAAATCTACCGATGAATTTCGGCGGAATTGCGGAAGACGACTACTCCGGGTTCGAGAATTCCCGGGTAGTCGTTTTTCCCGTTTCGTACGAGGGCACCGTTTCCTACGGCACCGGAACCGGCGGGGGCGCGATGGCGATCGTCGACGCCTCGCGGAACATGGAACTTTACGAAGAGGAGACCGATGCCGAAACCTATCGCATCGGGATCCATACCGCTCCCGAGTTCGCACCTCGGCCGACGCCGGAAGCGATGATGGAAGCGCTTTATCAGGAAAGCCGACGCCTGCTCGAATCAAAAAAGTTCCTGTGCATGCTCGGCGGCGAACATTCCGTCAGCGGCCCGGTCATCCGCGCCCACGCCGAGAGATTCCACGATCTCAGCGTCCTTCAGATCGATGCCCACGCCGACCTGCGCGATTCGTATGACGGCACGCCGCATTCGCATGCTTCCATCATGGCCCGGGTGGTCAAGGACATGAGGATCCCGTCGGTCCAGGTTGGGATCAGATCGCTCTCGGGCGACGAGGCGCGCTCGATCGCTGCCGGTCTCCCGACGAAGATCTTTTGGGCGCGCGACGTCGCGGGCAAAACCGACTGGATCGACGACGCCGTCGAGCGGTTGACGGACAACGTGTATTTAACGATCGACATCGACGGTCTTGATCCGAGTCTCGTACCGACCACCGGAACGCCTGAGCCGGGGGGACTGGGATGGTACGAAACGCTCGAGTTGATCAGAAAGGTCGCGGAAAGAAAAAGGATCGTCGGCATGGACCTTGTCGAATTTTCGAAGACCGAGAATTCGGATGCACCGGCCTTTCTTTGTGCGAAGCTGGTTTACAAGACGTTGTCGTATATTTTTCGTAACGAGACGCCCAAAGTTATGGGCGCAGCTTGAAAAACTGCGAACCCGTTCGACCCGGCGTCCGTAATATAGCTGTTCAGATTGCCAAACCCCGACTGGGAGAATTAAGACAATGAAGCCTAGCCGTATTTTGCTATTCGTATCCGCATGCGCGCTCGTTTTCGCCGCGTCATGTAAAACCGGACTGTTCAATGGTCAGACGGATCAGTCTGCGCCGCAAACCAACAACTTGCCTGCTCCGGTTGTGGTCGACGGCGTTCGCACCTCGTATGCCGATATCGTCGATAAGACCTCGCCCGCGGTCGTGCGAATCGCGACCGAGCGCAAGGAGGAAGTATCGGAACGGACGCCGTACGGCGACCTGTTCCATGATCTTATCCCGCGCCAGCAGCAGCCGCAGCAGCGCAGGGAGCGCGGCGCCGGATCGGGTGTTGTGATCAACGCCGACGGCACGATCCTGACGAATCATCACGTCATCGACGGCGCCGACAAGATCATCGTCCAGATGGTCGATAACAAGACATTCGAGGCGAAGGTCGTCGGATCGGATCCGCCGAGCGATCTTGCGGTCCTGAAGATCGAGGCCGAGAACCTGCCGTTCCTGACCCTCGGTGATTCGGACAAGGTACGCGTCGGCGACATCGTCCTCGCGATCGGAAATCCCCTCGGGATCGGCCAGACCGTCACGGCCGGCATTATCTCGGCGAAGGGCCGCCGCACGGGACTGAGCGACGGTTCGTCGTTCCAGGACTTTTTGCAGACCGACGCTCCGATCAACCGCGGAAACTCAGGCGGAGCGCTCGTGAACGTGAACGGCGAACTGATCGGGATCAATTCGCAGATCCTCGCGGGCGGGGCGTCGGGCGGGAACATCGGAATCGGCTTCGCCATCCCGTCGAACATGGCCAAGAACGTCCTTGAGCAGATTCTCAGGGAAGGCAAAGTTCGTCGCGGAATGCTGGGGATCAGCATCCAGGATCTTACCGACGACGTTGCGGAAGGGCTTGATCTGAAGGGTACAAAGGGCGTCCTCGTGGCAAACGTGACGTCAGGTTCGGCCGCCGAGAAGGCGGGGATCAAGCGCGGAGACGTCATCACGGGGATAAACGGCGAGAAGCTCGAGGACGGCAATTCGCTGCGCAACAAGGTTGCCGGAACGCCGCCGGGGACCGACGTCAAGGTAACGCTCATCCGCGAGGGCAAGGAACAGGAAGTGACCGCGACTCTCGATGAGTTCAAGATCCCCGGTCAAACGGACGGCAAGCAGCAAAAGGAGGGCGGAGACGATTCAAAATCGGGCGGCAAACTTGGACTCGATCTCAAACCGCTCACGCCGGACGACGCGCAGCAGTTGGGCGTTCCCTCCGACGTCAAGGGACTTGTCGTTGTTGCCGTAGACCCGAACGGAGCCGCGGCCGACGAGGGAATCACGCGCGGCGACGTCATCATGGAAGTAAACCGGCAGCCGGTCGAAACGCTCGACCAGATGCAGAAGGCGATCGAGAAGGCGGGCGACCGCTCGATCCTCTTGCTGGTTGCCCGGCGGAATCAGGTGAGTTATCTGACTGTGAAGCCGAAGTAACGGCGGAACCAACCGCGCAAATGCGCCCCGATCGGTTCACCGGCCGGGGCATTTCTTTGTGCGGACCGCAACTTGTGCAAGAATGCCAATATGCTGAGATATATTTACCTTGCCGTTTTGGCATTGAGCGCGGCTGTCTGTGCTTTCTTCATATATTACGGACAAACATGGCTCGCGAGCATCGGCGATCCGAAGACCGCCTCTCAGGGTTTCGAGTACCATCATTCGCTCGGCGGCATCGTCCTTTGGATCGCTGCCGGCGTGCTGCTCCTGATCGCGAACATCATCTTGCTGACGGGCCGCTCGGCTTGGGCGATGTGGACGACCTTCGGATTTTTCGCCGTGTTCACCCTGATCCGGTATTTCTGGACGGGACCGGCGGGGTTTGCGTTCCACAAGTCCTTCGATCCAACGGCGGCGACCTATGATTTCTCCGTGTTCCTTGGTGTGTTTCTGATTGTCGGCGCCGCGATCGTGGTGTTCTCCGATCAGTTCCTTATCGTCCGGCTTTTGAAAAGGATTTACGGGGACGAGAAGGACGAAGCCGGCGCTGAGGTCGAGGCAAAAAATGATCCGGATGAAGAATGACCCAATTTTGTGCTTCGTTTCGATCGTTGTCGGGTTGACGATCGGAGTCATGTCGGCGTGGGCGCAGGCGATCCCGGCCGCGAAAATTACGGGCGAGGTAATCGTCGAACTGAGCGACGGCGACCTCGTTCATCCCGCCTTTTCGCCGGACGGGACGATGATCGCCTACTCGCGGGTCGTCGTCAGGAACAAGATGGAACTTTGCGAAGTTGTCGTCCGGAATCTTCCAAACGGCAAACCGCGGGTTCTCCTGACGGCCGAACGGTCCCGCAGATACGCGGCCTACGCGGCGTTCGTCGTTTCTTTTGATTGGATATCGAACCGCCGGCTGACAGCCTGGATAGTCGACGGTGATGTCGACTCCACCGGCGTCACGTTCGACGTTAGAACAGGAAGGATCGTAAAGAGCCAATACTCCGGACTCGGCGATATCGAGTCACTGGTCGATCCGGCACTTCGCAGCCATATCGCGCGGATGTCGGCGATCGATCCGAAGCTGCCCAAAGAAGTTATCGAATCGGCGCTTCAGCGCGGAAACGGCGCATTCATGGCAGGGCCCGACAAGATCGTCTTCAAGCACGAGTATTCGAAATATCCGGACGACATCCAAATCGCGGATCTGACGAACAAACGGTTCGAAGTCATCCTCACAATTCCGTCCGGACCGCCGCCTTTTCCCCATCTTCTTGGCGGATTTCCGTTCGGGAATGATATCTATTTTGCCGTCACCGCCGATTCGGCCGCGAGACTTTACCGATACGACGGCGAGTCCTCCCGAGAGATCTGGAAGGCGCCGGTCACTGAGACTGCCGGCGCGCCGGCGATGTCGATCGTCGCGAAATCCGACTCGCGGGTGATCTTTGCCGTCGAGCCGCTTCAGACAACTTCGAGGCTCGCATCGAATTTGTTTGCCGTGGACGCGAACGGGATACGGCGCATCGAGTTGCCGCCGGATACGATCGAAACCGTCATTCGAGGCGACCGGATCGCGATCTGTTACCGGGACGGCGGGGTCAGGAAAATCGTCGTGAGAAAGTTCGAAGTCAAATGAAAAGGGCTCTCGAACGATCGAAAGCCCCTTTCTGAATAATGGTCGGGATGGCGAGATTCGAACTCACGACCTTTCGCACCCCAAGCGAACGCGCTACCAGGCTGCGCTACATCCCGTCAAGCGAATTTCAAGATTAAGTAACCGAATCGCCTTTGTCAAACTTAGTATTTGCGAAGAAATGAACTGGATTCCTCGGGGTGCTTGCGCTTGAGAAGTTCGCGAAGCTCAAGCAGTTGCGACGCCAGGTCGGAAAGGGCCTGACGCCTGTCCTGAGAGAGCGGAACACCGTCCGTTGAGAGCAAACTCGGCTGGATCACTGTCGGTTCCGGATCGAATTCGCCAATCTCGGCGAGTTCGTCCGGATCGCGGCGGCCGTCGGTTTCGGCATTAAACTCCGGTTCCCGTGGCTGTTCGTTCGGAACGATCTTGAGCCGGCTCGATTCGCGCAGTTCCAGCTGCAGCTTCTTACGCGCACCGGCGATCGTATATTCGTCGATATAGAGTAGTTCCTTTATCCGGAGCGCGATCTCGACGTCGCGCCGGCGGTAGCTTCTCTGGCCCGAACGGTTCTTCTGGGGCGAAAGCTGCGGAAACTCGGTTTCCCAATAACGCAGAACGTGCGCCTGGACATCGACTATTTCGCAAACTTCACCAATTTTGAAAAAAATTTTCTCGGGTATCGCGGTGGCTGCCTGTCCCATTCGAACCTCGACTATGTTAAAGTTCTTACTAAAATTCGTCGCCGTTATTGTATGAATATACAGACTTTGTGTCAATAACTTTCAATGCAGACCGAATTCGGGTTCATCCGAAACTTAAGAAACTACCGCAACTTTTCGCTGATCGGCGACGATTGCGCGGTACTACCGAAAGACTCCGACAATGATCTCGTGATAACGCTCGACATGCTCGTCGAGAACGTCGATTTCCGGCTTCGATGGGCGACTCCCGAACAGATCGGTCACAAAGCGCTTGCGGTGTCGCTCTCCGACATTGCCGCGATGGGCGGCATTCCGAAATGGACGCTGCTGTCGATCGCGTTTCCGGCGGAAGTGTGGAAAACAGACTTTCCCGACCGTTTCTACGATGGGTATTGCAAGCTTGCGGAACGATTCGGCGTCGAGTTCGCCGGCGGCGATATTTCGCAGTCACCTGACACGCTGATCGTTGATTCGGTCGTCGGCGGTGAGGTCGAACACGGAAGGGCGATCCTCCGATCGGGGGCACGACCGGGCGACCTTGTGTGCGTCAGCGGTTCACTTGGCGGCGCGGCCGCCGGGCTTGCCGCGCTCGAACGCGGAGCCACGGCGGACTCGGCTCGCTTGCTCCTACCCGAGCCGCGGGTCGAACTTGGCCGACGACTGTTCGCGACCGGGCAGGTAACGGCGATGATCGATATCAGCGACGGTCTTTCGGGCGACCTTTGGCACATCTGCGAAATGAGCGGCGTCGGCGCATCCATCGACGCGGCATCGATCCCGATCGATCCGATCGTCCATTCGGTATTTTCGGAGCGAAGCGATCGTCTCGATTGCGCACTGAACGGCGGCGAGGACTTCGAACTTCTTTTTTCAGTCTCTCCTGAATTCGCCGTCGCCGATTTCGAAAACGACGTTTCGGTCATCGGGGAGATCACTGCAAATGCAGAAATAATGGAACTTAAAGACGGGAACAGGACGATTCCTCTGAATCCTGATTCGTTTCGACACTTCTGACGCTCACGTTGTCGGGCCAAAAAAATGCCTTGACAGCCGAAATGCACTCATGTTTCAATCGTCGTTCGCCTGACGAGGGCGAGCTGATCGAGGTAAAGGAAATGCTGAAGAACAAAGATCACATCAACGACAATCAGAGCTTGTACGGCTTTTCGCCGGAATGCGCCAGATTGTCGGATCGTGCGTCCATGGGCACGGAATCCGCAGAATGCGGACTCGATAAATTGGATTGAAATTGCGGGAGCGGCTCACGTCACCCGCTCCCGAGAAACATAAGATCGAGCGTTTCGAAACGCGATCGGGAGCGGCAGCTTGAGTTCTCCAGCAGGGGAAACAGGCTGCCGTTCTTTTTATGTTCTTGGACATGGGGTTCGCGCAGTCGGAGAATTGATTATGACTTACAACAAACTCAATGTTTCGGGCGCGAAGGCTGACATTCTCTCATGGGTCAGCCACGGGCTGTCGCTCGACGAGGAAAACATGCTCCGCAACGTTTCGCGACTGCCGTGTCTCTTCAAGCACGTCGCGCTGATGCCCGATGCGCATCTCGGCATCGGATCGATGGTCGGCTCCGTTGTCGCGACGCGTGACGCCGTCATCCCCGCAACCGTAGGAGTCGATATCGGATGCGGAATGATGGCCGTCAAAACGCCGTTCAAGAGCGGAATCCTCGATGGCAAGCTCGCCGCGTTCCGCCATGAGATCGAGCGGACGATCCCGGTCGGATTCAATCAACACAAGGAATCGGACGGGGACGGCTCGCGCTGGGACGGGTGGGAGGATTTCGACGATCTCCATCCTTTGGTGGCGGACCGCAAGAAAAAGGCGATGCTGCAGATGGGGACGCTGGGCGGGGGCAATCACTTCATCGAAGTGTGCCTCGACACCGAGAACCGTGTCTGGCTGATGCTGCACTCGGGTTCGCGCAATATCGGAAAGGAGCTCGCCGAGCGGCATATCGCGACCGCGAAGACGCTGCACCGGCTGAACGAGCTTCCGGATCCGAATCTGGCGTACTTCATCCGCGGGACGAAGGAGTTCCAGGATTACTGGCATGATCTCGAATGGGCCCAGGCCTACGCGATGATGAACCGCCGGGTAATGATGAAGCGACTGCTCAAATCGTTCAACCGGATGTTCAACAAGGAGAAGGAGTTTCGACCGGAGACCGAGGTCAACTGCCATCACAACTACGTGGCGCTTGAGGAGCATTTCGGCGAGAAGGTTTTCGTGACCCGCAAGGGTGCGATCAACGCCGAGTCGGGCCGTTACGGCATCATACCGGGCTCGATGGGCGCAAAATCATTCATCGTCCGCGGACTCGGCAACCCGCAGTCGTACAGCTCCTGCTCGCACGGTGCGGGCCGCAAGATGTCGCGGACGGCGGCGAAGAAGCGGTTCACGCGCGACGACCTCGAGCGCATGACGCGCTGTGTCGAATGCCGCAAGGACGCAGGCGTGATCGACGAGATCCCGAGCGCTTACAAGGACATCGACAGGGTCATGCGTGACCAGTCGGATCTGGTCGAAGTCGTCGCCGAGTTGAAACAGGTGATTTGCGTGAAGGGTTGAGAGTCAGGAGGTGGGAGTTGGAAGTCGGAGTCGGGAGTCTGTATCGAGAAGTCTTGACTCTCGACTCTCCGCTCTTGACTACCGACTCCCGACTACGAAGTTACTGGACGCAAACCCGGTAAGCACTCATGTACGAACTTGCCGGAGTGAAGGTCGCGATACCGTCAAAGCAGTTGCCGTTGGCGACGAATCCGTTGAAAGTCGCGCCGCTGTAGCCGTCGCTGATGTTGAACTGAAGTTCTTCGTTCGACGGCTGGCTCCATGTTCCGAAATAGCCCGGCGCCGGCGGGACGATCGTTCCGCCCTGCGCAAGCTGCATCGAAAACGACGAGATCGAACCCGGAGACTGTTCGCACTCGAAGTACGACGTCAGATTCGTGCCGGTGCAGTGCGAAACGACGACATCGGCCGAGGTCAGCGGAAGAGATTGGTGGGTGACGGTCGGCGCGACCAATCGATAGTTGTTGTTCGGGTTTTGCTCGTTCAGCGACGATGTCGTTGCCGTTGCCGTCAGGCTCAGCGCCTGCGTTGTCACGGGATACTCGAAATTGAACGAAACCTGTTTGAGGTTACTGTTGTTCGAAGTCCCGATGTTTCCGAGCGAACACACAAGCTTGTTCGAAGTAATTGAACAGTTGCCGGGGAAGGCGGTTACTTTGCCCATGATGTATCGGTTCGGACTCGTGTTGGTCAGCGGAAAGGTGATCGTCAGGACGACGTTCTGCGCCGTTTGATTCCCGATGTTCTTGACGCGTGCGGTGTATTGATATGTTGAATTGACCAGAACGGCCGATGGTGCGACCCACGGCTGAACGGCCAGGTTCGGGCGCGGCGCGGCATTCGCCGTTACCGCCAGGGCAGCGGTTGCAATCGCGACCGCAAACATGATGTTCAAGTGTATTTTAACTTTCATTCTATCCTCCAATTTGGTTTAAGGCGTGTGCCTTGAGTCGAAGAACGGAGGCATTGAAAATTTCTTGCAACGTTTTTGATAATTTTGGTAACTAGCTTTTTCTCCACACTTTGCGAGAGGTAATCAAATTGATACGGCGGTTCACGGTGACATTCGACGAGCGCCGACCGTTCGCGCGAGGAGAATTTGCTGCGATTCGCCCGGCGCGAAACTGCATCAAAGGACGTAATGAAGGGAGGGCGTGAAACAAAAAATTCACGTGCAATTTTTGGGAAATCGAGTAATATAGTGGCAACGAAACGAGGCCACACAAGATATTGCGTTTTTCCAGTAGAATATTAATAAGAATCTAACGGGAGGTGATTCCATTGATAACCGGGAGAGTTCTACTCCTAAATTTTTCTTACGAACCGCTGGGCACGATCGGTGTCGCGCGGGCGGTCTGCATGTGGTTTTCGGGCAAACTGTCGGTCGAAGAGCATGACGGCGATAATGTCCTTCATTCCCCGTCGACGACGATTCCGGTGCCGTCCGTGGTGCGCCTCCGGAACTACGTCCACGTCAAGCGCCGCCGTCAGGAGACGACGATGAAACGTGCGCGGATCTACATCCGTGACCGCTACCGCTGCCAGTATTGCGGCGAACACAAACAGGCGAGAGATCTGACTCTCGACCATATCCTCCCGCGCGCGCAAGGCGGCGAGAGTACGCCCCACAACCTCGTCTCGGCGTGCGTTAAATGCAACCAGCGCAAGGGCAACCGCACTCCCGAGCAGGCCCGCATGCCGCTGTTGACATCGCAGAAGCTGCTTCGTCTCGGGCTTGACCACGTCCTGCTCTGCCACTACGCGGAATCGCGTCCGGAATGGAAGAAATATCTGTTCATGGATGAAGATTCGGCCGAATCGCGGCTGATGGCAGCATGAACCCATTTGGGATCTCGGAATTCGGATTTGGGATTGACTTGGGATCGCGGCCGCAAGCCAAACCGAACCAAATCCGGATTCACAATTCCGAAATCCGCAACCCCAAATCCGAAATCCAAAATCGAAAATCCAAAATCGAAAGTGGATCTTTACGAAAACAACTGGCTATTCGATCTCGTCCATAATGATAAGGCCGGCGAGGCGCAGATCAATTTCTACCGCCGGCAGATCGAGCGGTTCGGCGAGCCGGTTCTGGAACTCGGTTGCGGCTCAGGCAACTATCTGGTCGCGCTGTCGCAGAACCTGCATAACATTGCCGGGCTCGATCTGTCCGAAGAAATGCTCGAAGCGGCCGAAAAGAAGGCCGACGCCGAGGGCGTCTCGACAGATCTTCACGTCGGCGACATGCGAAACTTCGAGATCGATCAGAAATTCAAGCTGATCTTTATCGCCGGCAACTCGTTCCAGCATCTTTTGACGCTCGACGACGCCCGCTCATGCCTCGATTCGGTCCGCCGGCATCTCTTCCCTTTTGGTCGGCTGATCATCGAGATCTTCAATCCGTCGCTCCCGTTGCTCTGCCGGCCCTCGGACAAGCGTCATTTCATCGGCGAGTACCGGACCGACCAGGGCTGGGTGGTCGTTACCGAGAACGTCTTCTACGAGGCGGCGACGCAGATCAACCATATCGACTGGCACTACAAGAACCAGTACATGAAGGAAGAACAGACGGTCTCGTTCAAGATGCGGCAGTTTTTCCCGCAGGAATTCGACGCGCTGCTCGGCGCGAACGGATTCAGGATCGATTCAAAGTTCGGCGATTTTGACGAATCGGCGTTCGATTCCCGTTCGCCGAAGCAGATCGTCGTCGTTTCACCTGCCTGATCGGCTGGACGGACAAGGCCAAAGCCTGCTACTCTCTAATCATCCGGTCCGAAAGAAATTTCGGACCGGTTTTGTTTTTGAACAACAATCGCGCGGCGGGTCGGGCAACCGAACCGCCTGTTTTTTTTTGGAGGATGTAATTCGAATTCAAATACGCGCCCTGGTGTCCTGGCGGAATGCCAACGGCCGTACATGGCGTCTTCAATAGGTATTTTGATCTGCTTTGCGCCTTAGCGCCCTCGCGGAAACACATTCCCAGATCTTCGGTCATGATGAATCCCGCAAAGGCGCACGCGCGCCAAGTTGTCTGGAGTCTTATGAAATACAAAACAGAAGCAGAGATCATCGAGATGATCGATAAATTTGAAACAGGATCGATCGCGCGTGACGACTGGCATCACTTCGATCACCTGATCGTTGCATTTCACTACCTCCGATCGATGCCGTTCGACGACGCGGTCGAACGGATGCGCTCCGGGATCCATTCGCTGTTGGTCTCATTCGGAGTCGATCCGGCGGCCGACGGATCGCCGTATCACGAGACGCTCACCGTGTTCTGGATGAAGGCAGTTGCGGGATTCATCAGTGAAAACGGTTCGAATTCCCTGTTTGAAGCCTGCTCGGCGCTCGAACACACGTTTCCCAAAGACTTCCCGCTTTCGTTCTACAGTCGTGAACGATTGTTCTCAGAAGGTGCGCGAATCCGTTTCGTCGAGCCCGACCTCGCCTTGTCCTTAACATTCGCGGACCTTTCGTTTACATTGTAACTTCGCGTTTTGAGCGACTCTTCCCGAAACGCGCGATCATCGCACTTGAGATCCTTTTCGCGCATTTCGCGTGTTTAGCGGGCCAGAATATGAACAGGTTACGAATTGCGATCTTCGGGGGATCAGGTTACGGCGGCAGCGAATTGTTGCGGATTCTTCTCGCGCACCCGAACGCCGAGATCATGCTGGTGACAGCCAACGAACATGCCGGGAAACCGGTCGCGGCAATTCACAAGAACCTCGCCGGGATCTGCGATCTTGATTTTTCGCCGGCGCCGGACGATCTCGGGTCGCTCGAATGCGACGTCGCGTTCTTCGCGCTGCCGCACGGCCAGGCGTTGAAACTCGCACCGCAAATGAAGCGCGGCGCGAAGATCGTCGATCTTTCGGGCGATTTCCGCATCGACGACAAGTCCGTCTTCGAGAAATTTTACAAACTCGAGCACACCGCCGACGAACTGCAGTCAGAGTTTGTTTACGGGTTGACCGAGACCAACCGTGACGCGATCCGCGCGGCGAACTACATCGCGAATCCCGGTTGTTTCGCGACGGCGACGATCCTCGCGCTGGCGCCTCTTGTCGGGTCCGGCATCACGAACGGCCGGTTCGTCGTCGACGCCAAAACCGGATCGTCGGGTTCGGGCGCGAAACCGGCGGCGAACACGCATCATCCGCAGCGAACGAATTCGTTCTACGCTTACAAGCCGTTCATCCACCAGCATGTCCCGGAGATCGAACAGCACCTGCGGACGCTCGGCAACTTATCGGACGATTTCGTCTTCATGACGCATTCACTGCCGGTATCCCGAGGGATCTTCGCCTCGTGCTACGCCGAAGCGATCGACGAGATCAGCGGCGAGGAACTCCGGCGCATTTACGAAGATTTCTACACGAACGCGCCGTTCGTGCGCCTTGTCGAGGGCTCGCCCGACATCAACTGGGTGAAGACGACGAATTTTTGCGACATCGCCGTGCACGCACGCGGACGCCGTATCGCTGTCTTTTCAGCGATCGACAACCTCGTCAAAGGCGCCGCCGGCCAGGCCGTCCAGAACATGAACCTGATGTTCGGAATTGAGGAAACGACCGGACTGCGGCTGATCGGCACCAACCCCTAGCCATTTCGGACTGCGGATCTGGGATTTCGGATTTGACCCTAAGATCGAGCCGCGGATAAAGCGGATCTTCGCAACAATTAAATAGTGAATCTGTTTTATCCGTGTCATCCGTGTTAATCCGCGGCTAATGCCTTTCCGGGTTTAACAATCCGACCCGCGAAAACTAAAATAATCCAATATGGACGAACCGAACGGACATGACGGTCTGACCGACGCGACGCGGATGATGCTCAAGGATCTGAGCAAGTCGATGCTGCGTCTCCACAAAACCCTGCTCGACGCGGCGAAGATCGATTATGAAGCGCAGCACGGGCGCATCATTAGCGTCAATCATTATTTCCAACTTGTGATCGACGACGAACATTTTTCATGGCTGCGCAAGATCTCGGCCCTGATCGCGCTGATCGACGAGGCCGTTTCGATCCGCCGCCCCGCGACCGAATCCGAAGCGTTGGGACTATTCAACGAAGCACGTCTTCTGCTCAACTTCGAAGACGCCGACGAGCAGTTCAACAACAAATTCCAATCGGCGCTTGCCGCGAACCGCGACGCCGTGATCAATCACAACGACGCTTTGACGTTCGTCAACGGACGCGATTAGTTTTCTGCCCGCGAATATTCGCGGATCGACGCGAATCAACCTGTTCCTTACGATGAGCGCTCTCACGTGAGCCGGGCAAAGATATCGTCGAAAATTAGCGCTGATTCGCGGTAATGCGCGGGCAAAGTAATGAACATGGATTTTCAATCAGTTAAGGAAACCGAGGATCGGTTTCAGGTAGAAACGTACGCGAAGATGGACATCGCCGTCGAGCGCGGCCGCGGAACGCGGATCTGGACGACCGAAGGCGTCGAATATCTCGATCTTTACGGCGGCCACGCCGTCTGCGCGACCGGCCATTCGCACCCGCATGTCGTCGAGGCGCTCAAGAATCAGGCCGAAAAGGTGCTCTTCTACTCGAATCTTGTCTATTCGGACATCCGCGCGCAGGCTGCCGAAAAACTCGTCTCGATCGCGCCGCCCGAACTGACGAAAGCATTCTTTTGCAACTCGGGAACCGAAGCGAACGAGAACGCGATGCGGATGGCGCGCTTTGCGACCGGACGCGAAAAGGTGATCACCTTCACCGGCGGATTCCACGGACGCACCGCCGACTCGATCTCCGCGACATTCCTTGGCAAATACCGCGACATTGGAAAACCGAACGTTCCGGGACATGTTTCGGCGGTTTGGGGCAGCATCGAATCGGTCCGTGCCGCTGCAGACATGGAAACGGCGGCGATCATGCTCGAGCCGATCCAGTCGATGGCCGGAGTTTACGAGGCGCCGCCTTCGTTCTTTGTCGAACTGCGCGAACTGTGCGAACAGCTCGGCATCATGCTTATCTTCGACGAGGTCCAAACCGGGATCGGACGGACCGGAAGCTGGTTCTTCGCGGGCAGCGAACTCGCCGGCGGCGTCGTTCCCGACATCGTTTCGCTGGCAAAATCGCTCGGCAGCGGAATTCCCGTCGGCGCGTGTCTCGTCAACGACCGCGTTTCGGGCGTCGTCAAGACCAATGATCTCGGCACGACCTTCGGTGGCGGAATGCTCGCGATGGCGGCCGTCGTCGGCACGCTCGAGGCGATCGAGAACGACCGCATGCTCGAGAACATCACCGAGTTTGAACAGCATCTGAGAACTCGTTTGAAGGAAGTTGAAGAAGTCGTCGCCGTCCGCGGCCGCGGCGGCCTGCTCGGCATCGAATTCGCCGAAAGCTGCAAGCCGGTCCACGCCAAGCTGTTGGAAAAGAAGATAATTACGGGGACGTCGAGCGACGCTCGCATTTTGAGACTATTGCCACCGCTGTGCGTCAGTAAAGAAGATGCCGACATGTTTGTCGATGCGTTGATCGCAGATTAGCGGGCCCTCTGGAAACCAACAGCGAACGAGACGCATCGAAGTACAGAAAAACCGGGGCGCGAGTCCCAAGCCCGTCCACAATTCATCAGGAGGTTCTCTATGCGACTTCTCGTCCTTGCCGTATTCGCGATCGCGATCACCGCGTCGGCGATCTTTGCCCAAACTACAGACATCACGAACAGCAACCTCGTCCAGATCTCGAACGACACCAGCAAGATAAATCGGTCGCTCGAGGAACTTAACAAGCGCCTTGCGACATTCGCTTCGACTTTCAACAGCAATCAGGGCTTACGGCTCTCTGAAAAGCAGCAAAAGATTCTGTTCGCTTTCGAGTTGCTGAACAGATACGAGGCGCGTCTCTCGAACATTCGGTTGCTAAAGGCCCAGCTCGCGGAGCGAAGTGTTTCCGCAAAAAGACAACTTGCGGCGGTCGAGGACGAACTGCGTGACGAGAACATCGAGCGAAGCGTGTCGGGGTCATTCAAACCGGAACAGGTTCGGGCGGAACGGAGGCAGTCGCTGGAAGCCCAGCGACGTGAGCTTGACGCCCTGGTCCGCGACATCGAGCGCTCGGTCTCGCTCTCGGAAAGCGAATCCAACGAACTCGAGCGCATGATCTATCGTCTCCGCTACACCCTCTTTCCCGAGATCGAAAAGGAATTGAGCGAGCTTTGAGGTCTGCTAATGCCATCCGTTGCGAATGACTTGCCGCGGCCTGAGGTTTTGTGTGTCGATTTGGCTACGGCGATACGCAATAAACTGAATGACTACAAGCGTTTAGATCAGCGGATTCATGAAACTAAATCGAAAGAAAGATACCACAGTTGAAAGGCGGGAACCTATGGATTTTCTAACGAAATTGATGCTAACTGGTTCAATGGCGCTGTGTCTCCTCACTGTTACGCATCTCAGCACGATGGCTCAAGCTAAGGAAGCTACCGCAATTAGGGTCGTTTCACCGGTTTACCCGGAAGTTGCAACTGACTCAAATATCTCTGGGACTGTTACCCTGAAGGTAGAAGTAAACTGTAAAGGCGAGGTGATAAAGGTCGATTCGACCGGAGAGCATCGGTTACTCGTTGCACTGTCTGAGCGAGCTGTGCGTCGATGGGTATTTAAACAGGTCAATTGCAAAGAAGGCAATAGAATTTCTGCAATTCCATTCGTCTTTACTCTATTGCCAACGGATTCATCAGAAGACCAAGCCGTAATCTTCAGTCCACGGAATGCGCTTGAGATTCGAGCCCGACGAAGGGAGATTTTACCGTAGAAGATAATCGGCTACGCCTGATCCTCGGCGACACCTGTCGATGCAGAAATAGTTTGGACTTTGGCCCAAGTTTTTTTGGGGCTGAAGCCCAATCTCCTTGTTTATGCCCTCATCCACTAGCTCAAGCTAGTGGCAATTCATGCTTGGGGACTTTGTCCTACAATCGGTTTGCTACTGTGAAATCCACTCTTTCAGTCTGAAATTGAGCGGCATGAATTGCCACGGCCTTCAGGCCGTGGATGTTAAGGCAAGAACAGTTTGGGCTTTAGCCCAATTGCTTGTCCTTTTCGGCTTTTCTATGTAACATCCCAAGACACTCACTCGGCGCGGCCGAGCCTTGGAACCAACAATGATCTGCGCGCATCGGCGCGAAACCTCATCAAACTATGCCATTTGTAAGAGTTTGGATACATTTCGTTTGGTCCACGAAGGACCGTCAACCAATATTGTCCGAGGAAATCAGAAAGCGCCTTTTCTCACACATCCTCGAAAACGCTCGTGATAAAGGGATTCATATAGATTTCATCAACGGTTATGTTGATCACGTGCATTGCCTGATTTCACTCGGAACAGATCAAACGATCAAGAGCCTGATGCAGCTGATCAAGGGCGAATCATCACACTGGGTCAACAAAAATCAGCTCTGCCGCGGGAAATTCGCCTGGCAGGATGAGTATTTCGCGGCAAGCGTTTCGGCATCGAACGTTGAAAGTGTACGACGTTACATCGAGAATCAGGAAGAACATCACCGGAATCGAAGCTTTGATGATGAGTTTGAAGATTTCCTTGTTCGCGCAGGCTTCGAACGATTCTCCGATTAAATTGGGCTGAAGCCCAATCTCCTTGTTTATGCCCTCATCCACTAGCTGAAGCTAGTGGCAATTCATGCGTGGGAATTTTGCCCTACAATCGGTTTGCTACTGCGAATTGCACGCTTTACCAGCATGAATTGCCACGGCCTTCAGGCCGTGGATGTCGAGGCAAGAACAATAGATCCAAACTCCAAAATCCAAAATCGCGCTATCTTCCCGCAGCCCTGATCACATCTCCGAAAACGCCGGCGGCGGTGACGTCCGCGCCGGCGCCGGCGCCTTTGACGACGAGCGGCAGGTCCGAATAGCGGTTCGTGTAGAAGAGCACGGCGTTGTCCTTGCCTGAAAGGTTCGCGAAGTTGTGGTCGTGGCCGATCCTTTCGAGCCCGACCGACGCCTTGCCGTTGTCGAACGTCGCGATGTACTTGAGTTTCAATCCCTCGCTGCGCGCCGACTCGAGCAGGTCTTCGAAGTACGTGTCGTGCTTTTCCATCTCGGCATAAAAATCGTCAACAGTTCCGGCGAGACACGATTCCGGCAGGAAACCGGCGTTTTCGATGTCGCCCATCGCGAGCGGAAATCCGGCTTCGCGCGCGAGGATCAGGATCTTCCGCGCGACGTCCGTGCCGCTCAGATCGAGCCGCGGATCGGGTTCGGTGTAGCCTTCGTCCTGCGCCTGCCGGACGACCGATGCGAACGAGCGCGTCCCGTCGTAATTATTGAACACAAAGTTCAGCGTTCCCGAAAGCACGGCCTCGATGCGGTTTATTCGGTCG
>JAKQII010000348.1 GCA_029557535.1 Acidobacteriota bacterium | reverse complement strand
CCGCCCGCGGCATGAAAACAAAACAGAGGTGGCTTGCTTCCGTCGGCACGAAGCGGGACGAGGTACTTGAATGCATTCGGATCGACGTCTTCCTCGATCCGCAATGCCAACTTCTCGATGGTCGGCGAATCGATCAGATGATACAGCGGGAGCCACCGTCCGAATGTTTCTTCGATTTCGACAAAAAGCGTGACGGCAAGCATCGAATCGCCGCCGATTTCGAAGAAATTATCCGCAACCCCAATGTTTTTGGTATTCAGGATCCTCTCCCAGATTCGGGTCATCTCTTGTTCCGTGTCGGTTTTCGGGGCGCGATACTCGCTTCGTAGATTGTCCCGCGAAAGTTCAGTCGTGCTACGGTCGATCGTGAGCACGCCTTTCTTTGAAAACGCCTCCGCGATTTCGAGGTAGGCCTCAAAACGATGCGGATGCGAGGGAGGAGTCGCGTGCCGGACCTGCATTTCCGCGTCCGACTTGGAGTATGCGCTTGGCGCCGCCGGTTTCGTACGCGGAGCACATTCGCGCGCGGCGGAGGTCGGCAGCCTGTAAACGGTTACGCCGTCCGCTACTTTCAACGGATCGCCCGCGACATCGTTGAGGAAGTTCCGGATTGGGACATTCTTCGCGGTCTCAACAAACTTGAACGACACGAATTCACGATCGGTCGCCCCGGCCTTCTTTCCGAGTTCTCGAAGAATCTCGTGTTCAACCCCGCGCCCCAACACCCGGCAGCTGAGGATGAATGACTCGACCTCCAGCGATTCCGCACGTTCGTCAAAGATGACGATGCCAACCAGCCCGTAATCGCCGAAACGGTCGCAGACTCTGACAGTCCAAACGCTCTTGTCCTTTTCCGCGCCGAGCCTGTGAATCTCGGACTCCGTTCGTCTGATGGTTGTGGAGTTGAACTGATTCGTCCGCAGGGTCAGCTGCGAGACCCGCGGGACATCCGCTCCGTTCAGGTCCGAAATATCGCAAACAAGTTCGAGGCTTTTGAGGAATTCGCTGATGTCGGCCGTTTTTTCCTGCAGTTCGCGACGGCGCGCCTCACTCTGATAAGAGCGCGTGCGTTCTTTGTCTTCATTCGTGATCTTGAGCCGATCGAACGCCCATAGATGGTCAAAGAAGCGCGAGTAGTCTTCCTCCTGCGGCAACTGTATCGTGAACGTCTCCGGGCTGT
This sequence comes from Acidobacteriota bacterium, assembly GCA_029557535.1. GTDB lineage: Bacteria > Acidobacteriota > Blastocatellia > Pyrinomonadales > Pyrinomonadaceae > JAFDVJ01. The sequence goes on along the minus strand of JAKQII010000348.1, from coordinate 499 downwards.
TGCGTCGGACCTCACTACAAACGGCCGGATCGTCATCAACAAAGATGAAGCTATCGAGTCCGAGTTGCAGTTCCTCGGCGAGCGATCTGAGATTCTGCGATTTGGGCTGCCAGTTGATCCGCGACGAAACGATGTGCTCGCGCTTGAGAACCATATCCTCCCGCGTATCAAAAACTTCCCAAACATCCGGCTCATTGTTCTTGCTGTTAAGACAAACCATCATTCCGGATTCGCTCTGGCTGACGGCAAACTCCTGAAGGAACCGTCTCCGTTCGGAAAGAACGATGCCCGCGACTCCGTCTTCCCCGACGATGCCGTCCCAGAGCGTGTTGTCGCAATCGAGGACCAGGACTTTGAATGGTCCGCGTCGTAATGCATCGAATTTGCGAACAGTCTCGGTGGCCAGAGCCGAAATGAACTCCCCGGAGTACGGAATATGCCCTAGGATATTCCCTTTCTGATTGTCCACCGTTTCGATCAAATAGCGTGACGGCAGGTG
>JAKQII010000342.1 GCA_029557535.1 Acidobacteriota bacterium | reverse complement strand
TCAGATATTCGGGAGCCGCACCGCGGAACTCGTTCGGTCGGTTGATCTGGATCACCTGCCACGTTTCGCCGCCGTCGCGCGTGATGTACATACGGCGTCCGGCGACGAGATAGCCGTTGTCGTCGTTTCGAAAGTAGATCTCGTTGATCGTGTCGCTTTCTCCGATGTCGCGCTTCGTCCAGTTGCGCCCGCCGTCATAAGTGACCGCCAGATAACCGTCGTCGCCGGCGATCCATCCCTTGTCGGACGATGTGAAATAGACCGTGACAAGATCCGAACCACCGTTGGCGCGGTTGATCTTCCAGGATGTCTGCGCGAAGCAAACCTGTGCGAAGACGAGAAGAATCAAAGTCAAGAAAAGTTTCATAAGCTTGGTCCCCAGTGACCGGCAAAACCCAAAAAGATAGGTGAAATTTATTCAATCATAACTTCCTGATGAATAAATTTCACCCTCTCTGATGGCGAGCCCGCGTCCGGGGTTCGTCACAATTTACTTCGTGATGCGGTAAACCTTGCCCTTCCAGACAAGGGTCACCTCCTCGCCGAGCGATAAATACTGCGCCAACTCTTTATCGGACGAAAGCAGCTCGAAGTACTCGGAAGACATGAACTTGAACCGGACCTCAGGCAGTTTCCCGGTTTCCTTGAACTCGCCGTCCACCCAAACTCCGTTCTCGAGGTAAAAGGTCTTCACGCCGGCCTGTTTGACGACTTTCACGCCGCCGACGACGAATCCGTCCTCGTCCGAAGTCGTCCTGAGCGCTTCCTGTTTCGATTTGGAATCCTTGCTTGCCATCACCGCGCTCTGACCGGTGCTGTCAAGAATCCGCGACTTCGCCATCGGGACAGGTTGCCGGCGGACGTCGCTCCGCTCCGAACCGTCGGTCGCAAGATACGACGTGTACGGAGTTACGATCCCGTAGCGCGTTCCGAGATCGACGATCTCGTCACGAAGTTCCTTGTTCTCGCCGTTCGTCCGGACCTGTTCGATGAGCCAGCCGACCCTTCTGGTCGCCCAAAGCCGCGGCAGGAAGTCATTCTCCTCGGCGCGTAGCGGGAAATCGATGTTCCGGTACTCGAAACTGCGCGAATCCTTCCCGGACTTACCTCTGAGCCGGATGACGACATTCTTAAGATCGTTGACGTTCCGGTAGCGGCCGATCACGGAAAGCTGCGTTCCCTTGAACAGATCGCTGACCTTCCGAGGATACAGAAAATCCGTCTGGACACCGCCGAAATCGAGTTCGAGATCGGTCAGGACCGGCGAACTGACTTTCGCGAAGAAGTTCGAGACCTTGACCTCCAGATCCTCGCTCGGCTCAACGTAGTCGGCAGTTCCGCCGTTCTCGGACGCAAGCTTGTCGAGCAGTGTCGTGTTGACGTCGTAACCGACGCCGAAGTTGAACATCCGCAGTCCGGAGACCTTGATCTCGGCCGCGTTGCTGATGATCTTCGCGACGTTCCGCTCGCCGACCGTCGGGAGGCCGTCGGTCAGGAAAACGAGCATCTTCGGCCGGTCGGACGAATCGAACTGACGGAGCGAGGCACGCAGCGTGTCGTTGATGTTCGTTCCGCCGTTCGGCGTGAGCCGCTTGACGAACTCTTCGCCGCGGCGCTTCCCGTCTGAATTCGCGGCGATCAGTCCGCCTTCCATCAAATGTTCTTCGCCGGCGAAGTTGATGACGTTGAAACGATCGCCCTCGCGGAGCGTCTGGATACCGAACAAAAGGGCGTTCTTTGCCTTATCGAGCTTGGTTCCGGTCTTGCCGCCGGCGGAGGCGTTCTCCGCCATCGAACCGGATGTATCCACAACGAAAACAACGTCCTTGTTGACGATCGTCCTTTCCGCGAGCTCATCCTTCGGCGAAAGCTGGAGCATGAAATAGCCGTCCTTTCCGGCCTCGCGGTAGGTCATCAGCGACATCCCGAAATCGTTGGACGAGAGTCCGTAAAAAAGCTGAAAATCGGTGTCGTTTCCCTTCGCCTCGAACGAGACCGTCGCCGCCGATTCGCCGCGCTTTTTGACATCGATCTGGTGCGACGGCGAATAGATGTTGCGAAGCGCCTCGCGCCCCTTGATCTCGATCCGGCCCGAAACGGTGCCGAACTGCTGGACCGGGCGATTCGGACCGACACGGTCGTCCAAGGCTCTGATCGGCTGGTTTCCCCAAACATTGCGTCCGGTCCCGAGCGGATATCGATACGAAACGGTGCCGGATTCGGCCTTGAGAACCTGCGTATATGTCAGTTCGAGTTTCTTGTCGGAATTCGGCGGGATCGGAAAGATCGATGCCTGGAAGAGATCTTTGCCGGCGTATTCGAGAAGGCCCGGATCACGCTGACGGCGTACGATCTCGTCATAGATTCGCCGGGCCTCCTCGCGTGTCCTGACCTCGCCGACGAGTTTCTTTCCGTTCTCCCAGATCGCGAATTCCGAGATCGAGGCCGACTCGGGAATCGGGAAGAAGTATGTTCCCTCGAGCGTGTACGGCGTGTCGTTGCGGAAGACCTGCGTGACATGCGTCGTCGCGACCTGGCCGTCGATCCTCGTATCGAGTTCGATCGATTTCACGGGCAGCGCGTTCGGCAATGGTATCGGACGCGGACGCGGAACCGGGCGGCACGGCCGAACGTCACAGATGATCGGGACGATCACGCCCTGCGCCCTGACAACGGCTGTAAATCCAATGGAGAGAACGAATACGGCTAGTAAACTGAATAGAGATCTGAATTTCATAAATTCTCCGAAGGCCGTTGAGGCCAATGTGGTCAACTTATGAACGAAACGCGGGACAGGTTCTTGCATGTCCGCCGTCAATTATTTCCCGGAATACACGCCAGATGTTTGCCCGCCAATGCTCGCGAATCGACGAGAAGTCTCGGAATATTGCAAGTGGCCGCGGACACGGGCGGTCGTTCCGAAACCTCTTTCGCGTTGATTGGCGCAGATTCGCGGACAGAATCTCTTAAACGTGGCTTCGGTCAATTGATCTGGGTCTTGCGATCGATCGGGGCGATCCTAGGGTTGAGCCGGTTCGTCTGAGAGCGAATCGTCGATGTCCTTTTCGAGTTTTGTCCGGAGCTTATCGACAAGCTGTTGCGCCCGCTGGACGCTTTGCTCCATTCCCGAGCGAACGGATTGGATATCCGTCAATAACGTTTGGAGGTTCGTACGTTCGGCTTCCAGGTTCTTCCTGCGGATATCCCGCAGTTCTTCGGGACGGAGCGTTCCCGCAAAAGCGACCTGCCGGTCGATCATTTCCGGCCGCATGTCGAGGTTCAACTGGTCGAGACGCGTTTTGATGGCACTTTCCTTCTCGATCGCGTCGTAGAGCTGTTTCCTGAGCGTTTCGGCACGCTGTTCGGCTCGCGTGAGGATGTCGAGATTCAGCAACAGGCGCCTCTGCTTGTCGTCAACTGATTCAGGTTTCTTGGCTTCGATCGAGATCAGCCGCTGGCTCAGTTCCTCGAGGCGTTTGACAATTGCGTCGAGCTTCTCGTCGGTCGTCTCCGGAACCTGTTGTTGCTGAACGGTTTGCGGCGTTTTGTCGGTCTGGCCGAGAATGATCTGCTGGCTTTGATTCTTGTATAGATCCGCCTGAGTGACCGTCGTATCCGACGTCGGTTTGCGGGTCGTCTTCTTCTTTGTCTGCGCAATTGACGGAACAGCAAGAACGAACACCAAGGTGAAAACTGCGAGCAGACAAAAGTGTAATGATTTCATGACTTTACTTCTTTCTTACTTCGTCCGAAGGCTTTTCGGGCAGCCTCAGTCCATTGTCCTTTTTGTCAGGGATAAGATCGCCTGTAAAGAACTCGATCGCGTTCTTGCCGGCTCCGACAAACGGGATCGCGTCGAGCCCCGAATTCAATAGACCTTTGATTAGTCCCTTGCGGCGAATATCGTAACCGACAAGCCCCAGCGCAACCGCGGTCCCGACATACGGTACGGCGCGCGCGGCTCGTCTTGCGGCCATCCAGCCGCCGGCCTCGACCGCCTTTCTTTTTATGCTCTTTTTCTTCCCTTCAACCATCCACGTCCGAACTCAACTTACTTGATTTTTGAGATGGTAAAAGCATACTCTACCTTTGCACGCGCGTTCCAGAAGAAAGTTCCTTATCTATGCCTCTCCGCATCGACAAAGTTTCAAAACGATTCAAAGACAAATGGGTTCTCCGTGACATCGAATTTGAAGTTAGCGAAGGTGAGATCTTCGGCATTTTCGGTGCAAACGGCGCCGGGAAATCAGTGCTGCTCCGAATTATCACCGGCAAAGAGAAGGCGAACGGCGGGAAGGTGATCTCAGATTCCGGCAGGTTTTCGGTATTCGAAATGCCCAAACCGTCGTTCGTCAAATCACTTTTCGCACGCACGGATTCGGCCGAATACACATATCGCGCCCGCGAACTCGAGCGTTTCGCCGCACAAAACGACGGCGTTTTGATCCTTGACGAGCCGTTTGACGGACTGGACGCGCCGGTCAGGCATTTGGCGGTCAGAAAATTGCGCGATGCGGCAGTTTCCAAAGGTCTGACGTTGATCATCGCGACGCACCACCCGGAAGTCGTGTTCGAGGCCTGCGACCGGGCATTGATCCTGTACGACCGCGATGTCGTGCAAACCGGGACACCGCGCGAACTATACGAAAATCCCGTATCCGTTGCCGCCGCTTCCGCGCTCGGCTCCGTCAACCTGATCGAGGCCCGTCGCCTGTCAAAATCGAATTCGGAAATCCCCGAATTTCAGACGATCACCGGCGAACACCGCGTTTTTGCTCAGAAAACCGAAAAGCACAATCTTGGTGCGATCAACCGGAACGTTTCACTGGCCATTCGCCCGGAACATGTCTCGATCTCGTTCGGCGCGTCTTTTCCCGAAGACAATTTGCTGCGTGCCATGGTGACCGAAGTTAATTATCGCGGCGACACCACGCTCGTCGGTCTGGATGCCGGAGGTCTCGCGCTCGATGCGTTGGTCCTGCGTCTCGTCGGACTGAACATTGGTGACGAATGCATGGTCGGGCTCCCTCCGGACCGGATCATGGTCCTCGGCAATTGAGCCAAGATTCAAAAATCAAGATTCAAGATATTCACGCCGCAGGACCGCAAGAAACTCGTTCTGAGCCCCGAGGGGAGACGCAGCGGTAACCCTTGGCGCGCGAAGCAAGCCTGGGGACGGGATCCGAAACGGATTCAGAAGCCCCGAAGGGGCACAGCGGCCCGAAAATCACTTGCGGGCCTGGCCGGCAAACCCTAGATTCAAATTCAAAATTCAAGATTCAAAGGAATTGAAAATTCAAGACTCAAGATTCAAGAGCCGATGTTTTATTGAATCTTGAATCTTGAATCATGAATCTTAAACCGAATCATCTGACGAAGACGCTCGGGACGGCGACGTCGCCGGCCGAGCCGAAGCCCTGGATCAGCGTTCCGGCGGTCGACCGCTGGACGTACCACGTATTGTTCGACGATCTGAAGACCGCGCCGTCGAACTTTCCGTCGCCGTCATAGTCGCCCGGAACCGGGGTGTCGGTCGAGATGCCGAACGGGAACGAGAAGAACGAGTAATCCTCGCTGCGCAGGACGTACCACGTCCCCGTC
>JAKQII010000335.1 GCA_029557535.1 Acidobacteriota bacterium | reverse complement strand
TAAGCGGTGAGCAGTGAGCAGTGGGCAGTGGGCAGCGGGCAGTGGGCAGTGGGCAGTGGGCAGTGAGCGGTGAGCAGTGGGCAGTGGGCAGTGGACAGTAAGGCAAGCACAGTGGTCCGTTCAGCGGCGCGCTACGGCGCGGCGAAAGTGGACAGTGGACAGTAAGCGGTGAGCAGTGAGCAGTGGGCAGTGGGCAGTGGGCAGTGGGCAGTGGGCAGTGGGCAGTATGAGTCGAACGAATGTGATACGACGATCGCAAATTGCAAATTGCAAATCCTCTGCTTACGGCCTACCGTCTACCGTCTACTGCCTACCGTCTACCGTTTACGGTCCAAACGAGATTCCGCCGCCGGACGTTGCCCGACGGCGAAACTCTTTACCTGCCCTTGTTCGTTACCTTCCCTTGCCCGTCTCCCCGTGAAGACTCGCGTCTTCAAAAGACCCCTAAAGCGATTCGAGCCAGCGTTCGGCGTCGCGCCGGCTCATGAAGGACTCAAAGTCGAGCCCTTCGTTGGTCGCTACCAAGGCGGCAAAGCTGTTCAGAGCCGAATGTTCCGGATTCCGGTCGACAAGCGCGATCCGCAATCCTTCAGGCGCCGCAGTTGCCACCCAAGACGCGAGGTCCGATGCTTCCGACGCGCTCAGCGATTTGCCGAACGATTGTTCGAACACAAGCCGAGCTGTACCGCGTCGTCTCACCTCGTTGAGCGCTTGAGCCCAGCATTTCCTGAGCCCGACCGGATCCGGACGCTCGGTTCCGGCGAACGCGTACAACATTCCTGAGCCGGGTCGTTCTTCGACCCTGAACACTGGAACCACGTTTTCCGGATCCATCAATACCGCTCTAACCTCCGCCTTTGGAATCGTTTGAAGCATCGTTACTTCCCTCAGTTTCCCGTCAATTAGGCAGGAGAACCGTGTCGATGACGTGGATCACGCCGTTTGTCGCCCAAACGTCCGCCTTAACGACCGTGGCCGAATTGACCATGACGCCGCTGGACGTATCAACTTTCACCGTCCCGCCCTGAAGCGTCTTGACTTCCTGTCCGTTGAGCTTTACCACGTCGCCGGAACCGACTTTGCCCTGAACGACATGGTAAAGAAGGATCGATTTCAGCTTCTCCTTGTTCTCGGGTTTGAGAAGCGTTTCGATCGTTCCCGCCGGCAGCTTACGGAACGCGTCGTCGGTCGGAGCGAAAACCGTGAACTTGCCGTCCGACTTGAGAGCATCGATAAGTCCCGCTGCCTCAAGTGCCTTCGCCAGGATCGTGAACTGACCCGCGGCGACGGCGGTGTCGACAATGTCCTTCTTCGATTTCATTTTCGAATCCTGGGCCGAGACCGAAAGAGCCGAAAACACAAACACAAGCGCGGCGGTCGCACCGGCCAACTTAATCGCAATCTTTTTCATTTTTTATCGTACCTTCCCTTTTTCGTTTGTTTTTTGCCAAACCGATTGAGCGGTTTGAGCGATTTCCATACTATTCAAATCAACCAAGCGTTGTCAAGTCTATTTTTAGTATTTCGCGTATTTTTCTCGTTGCCTGCAAAACTAGTGCGGCTATGAGCTTTTTATTGTTGTGCGATTTGAGCGTTTTTGATAGACTTCACTCAGCTCATGTCGGACAACGGCGATTCGTCGGCGACGGCCGTCATGGCATAATGAGGTAACAATGCCGGACTTGAAGTGTCTAACAACCAGAGAAGTAGCGCGGCTGTGCCGTGTGAGTGATGCGACCGTCAAACGTTGGGAGGAAGCCGGACTGATCCGCTCGGAACGCACGAACGGCGGTCATCGAAGGTTCCGTGCCGAGGAGATCGCGAGGTTTCAACGCGACCAGGGGCTCGGGCTGAAGCATACGCACGGCGACGAGTCGATCTACACATCCCAGACCCGTCGAAAGAAGCCGTCGTCGCCGACGCTCTACGAGTCGTTGGTTTCGGGAAGCGAAGAACAGGCGGCGAATTTTCTGATTAAGTCGTTCCTTAACGGAAAGGATCTCGTGGCGATCTTCGACGAGCAGATCAGCCCGGCGATGCGGAAAGTGGGCGAGATGTGGGTTCGGGGCGAATTGACCGTCGCGCAGGAACATCTTGCGACGCGCGCCGCCCACGCCGCGGTGAACAAACTGCGAAATTCCCTTCCGGTCCCGACGATCTCGGGCGAACTCGCCTTCTGCTGCGCGTTCGAAGGGGATTATCATGAACTTCCGACGCATTTGTCGCAAATTACCATCGAAAGCTGCGGATGGGAAGTGATGAATTTCGGCGCGAACACGCCTCTGTATTCGCTTTCCGAAGAAGTTCTACACCACTCGCCGGAAGCGATCTGTATCTCGGTCTCGTTCCTGAACGATCTCGAGCGTCTGGCGAGAGATTACAAACAATTCCGTGAGCAATTGGGCAAGCTGAAGATCCCGGTGATCATCGGCGGAAGCGTATTCGAAAACGATGACATTCGGCGTCGCTTCCCGGCCGAACTCCACGCGCAAACATTCTCCGAGGTCGCCGAATTTGTCCGCGAAATTTGATTGGCAATCGCAATCTTGTTTAGAGAAGCAGTCCCCGCAGAGCGAGTTTCACCGCACATCCCGATAGCCGCACGCCAACGGATCACAAGAGGTAAGAGCTTCCGGTTGCGACGATTTATCGGAGTACGCAATCGGATTTGCTTCCCGAGAAACACGCTAAACACGCGAGAAATTAACGCTCTTCAAGACCTCGGTCGGATGTTTGATGTCTTGATCGCCTGCGACCGTAAACCGCATCTTTGCGATGCGTGTGATCCGGAATAGCAGCGGGTAACGCTTTTGCATACCGAAGAGTAAGATCCCGGCGCGCAACCTTTCCCCGGCGGGCTTCGAAGTGTCGATCCGTCTCAGAGCCCCGTCATTTGCGTGATCATTACAAAACGATTACGATTCGATCTTGTCGCGTTTCGTATGATTGAAACGGGGCATGTTTTATGGTCAGAGCTCGCCTGCAGGAATTAACGGTTGAAGAACTGGCGAACACGATCACGCACGGCGTCGGATTGTTTCTGAGCGTTGCGGGACTCATCGCGCTGGTCGCGCTGGCCGCGGCCTACGGTGACCTCTGGTATGTTCTGAGCGCGGTCGTTTACGGCCTATCGCTCGTCACGCTCTACGCCGCCTCGACGTTCTATCATTCCGCGGTCTCCGAACAACAAAAACACGTCCTTCAACTCGTCGATCACTGCTGTATTTACCTTCTTATCGCCGGCACCTATACACCGTTCGCGCTGGTCGTTCTGCGGACCGGGATCGGTTTGTGGCTGTTCATCTTCATCTGGCTGTTCGCGCTTTTCGGCATTGTGAGCAAAGTCTTTTTCCACAAGCGTTTCCGGTCGGCCTCGGTGATCTCTTACCTCGTTATGGGATGGATCGGAGTGATCGCCGTTCAACCGCTGGCGGCGAAGATCGGACTGGTTCCGATCGGACTCGTCGTCGCCGGCGGCGTCGCCTATTCCGTCGGCGTGATCTTTTACGCGATGCACCGGCTCAAGCACCACCACGCGATCTGGCATCTTTTCGTACTTTCGGGCAGCATTCTTCATTTCCTGGCGATCGCGGTTTATGTAATTCCCTTCAGCTAGTCGGTG
>JAKQII010000304.1 GCA_029557535.1 Acidobacteriota bacterium | reverse complement strand
CTCGATCTTTCCATGAAGCGGCTTTCCGCCGCGAACCAAAAATTTGTCCATAGAGTGAATTAACGATTGCTTATAGATTCAAAAAGCAAATCTTATCATTGAAAAAGGGGAAAAGGGAAAAAGGGGAAAAGTGAAAAAGGGGAAAAGGGGGAAAGGGGAAATGTCGGATCCACGCCTATCCTGACCTGACCTGAACCCGGTTACCGTTGCCACTTTTCCCTCTATTCCCCTTTCCCCCTTTTCCGCTTTTCCCCTTTTCCCCTTTTTCACTTTTCCCCTTTTCCCCTTTTCCCCTTTTCCCCTTTTCCCCTTTTCCCCTTTTCCCCTTTTCCCCTTTTTTCGTGCAAAATAGCGACATGATGGACAAGGTCGCAATTATTTCCGGGAGCACGGCGGGTATCGGCCTGGCGATCGCCAAATCGCTTGCCAAAGCCGGTGCCAGCGTAGTTATCAACGGCCGAACATTGGACCGTCTGCGGACCGCGGAGGCGGAGATCGAAGCGTTCGGCGGACGGGTTCTTGGGATCCAGGCAGACGCCCGTGAGGAAGAAGAAATCTCCAGGATCGTGAAGGAAACCGTCGAGTATTTCGGACGGATCGACATATTGGTCAATAACGCCGCCACGGTCGGTGTCGGATATTCGGTCGAGCACATGCCGGTCGAGGTTTGGGACGATGTGATCTACACGAATCTCCGCGCGGTCTTCCTTTTTTGCAAGGCCGCGACCCCGTTCATCAAGCAAAGTAACGCCGGCCGCATCATCAACATTGGCGGGCTTTCCGGAAAGAATCCGCTGCCTTTCGCGGCGGCCGATTCCAGTTCGAAGGCAGGCCTTTTGGCATTGACCCGGGTTCTCGCTGCGGAACTTGGGTTCTATAATGTAACGGTGAACACGGTCATACCCGGATTCCAGCCGGACACGGATACGGGTTCCGCATTCAACGAAAAACTCGCGGACGCATTCGGAATCACTCCTGAGGAATCGATCTCCGCAACCCGTTCGCGGACACTTCTCAAACGGTTCGAAACTTTGGACGAGATCGCCGAAACGGTGAGGTTCCTTTGTTCGGACGCCGGCGGCGCGATAACCGGACAGGATCTCAACGTTAATTGCGGACTCGCCACGCATTGACACTATGAGTAGCCGACACGAATATTCGAATGGCGAAATAACGGTCTACTGGAAACCGAACGTCTGCATCCATTCGGGAAATTGCGTTCGCAACCTGGAAACCGTTTTCCGCCCGGCGGAGCGGCCGTGGGTAAATATCAATGCCGCTCCAACGCCTGCAATTGAGGACGCCGTCTTGAAATGCCCTTCGGGCGCACTGACGGTCGAGAAACACCAAGAATGATCATTGCGATCGTTGCGATCTCGAAAAATCTGGCGATCGGCCGCGGCGGCGGAATTCCCTGGCACTTTTCGGAGGATCTTAAGTTCTTCAAGCGAACAACGACCGGGCATCCGATCGTAATGGGATACAACACCTGGAAATCGCTCGGAAGGCCCTTGCCGAATCGCCTGAATATTGTGCTCAGCCGCAGCCGTTCGGTTGACCCCGACCCGAATGTGAGGCTGATGAGGAACAAAGACGAGGTGATCGAATTCGCTCGCGGGCAAGATCGGGATCTGTTCATTATCGGCGGCGCGGCGATCTATCGAACATTCGCCGACGTGATCGATCGTTGGATCGTTACCGAAATTCCGGTGACGATCGACGATGCGGACGCCTTCCTGGCCGACGGGTTTCTCGTTGGATTCGAACTTGCATCATCCGAAGTCCTCGGAGAAGGATTGACGGTCAAGACCTATGAAAAAATGCCCTGAATGCGGATCCGAGAAAATAGTTGACAAAGCCAAGGTACTCGATCAACGCGGCACCGGCCTGCGCGTTTCGACCGACGTGTTCCCTGACGCTCTGGTTTTCAAGAAACGACATCATTCAGACCTTATCGCTGACGTCTGCGGCGCCTGCGGATTCACCGCGCTTTACGCGGATGAACCTGACAAGCTCTGGGCTGCTTATCAAAGACAACGTAACAAGTTATGATTGGCGACGAGAATCAAAAGGAGGTAAAAGGGTTATGATGGGTGGTCGTACCTGGGACGACTGGATCGAGGAATATGCTGAGGGTCATCAGCATCCAATGAATAAGTTGACGCACAAGTTTGGCATACCGATGATCGCGATCGCGATCCTTTTGATTCCAACCTGTTTCTTTGTCCCGGGAATGTGGCGTTATGCGCTCGGACTTTTCGTTGTCGGTTGGATTCTTCAGTTCATCGGTCACGCCTTCGAAGGCAAGCCGCCCGAGTTCTTTAAGGACTATCGTTTCTTGTTCGTCGGGCTCCGCTGGTGGTTCAGGAAGGTACTCAGCTAAAGAAAGTAAGAAGTAGAAAGTAAAAAAGGCGAAGGAAGCGTGGCATTTCCTGCCTTTTTACTTTCTACTTTTTACTTTTTTACTTGTCTCAGTATTTCTCGTATTGGAACTGGAAATAATCGAGGTGATCGACCAGACCTCCGCCTTTATAGATAACGCTTGCGTCGATCCTCAAGTCATAGTTCCCTTTGCTCAGTTTCAGTTCATCGTAAGGCATAAACAGATCAACGTCTTCGTAAAGCGCTTCGTCGAAACCAGGTTTGAGCGATTCGAATACCGCGACCTCTCCGGCCGTGCTTGCAAACTTCCTGTTCGAGGTTTTCAACGGCGTGCCGTCTTCCTTTTGAAAATAGAGAGCCAGGTACAGATCGTCGCCCCTGAGATTGTAAACGGTGAATTTCGTGTGAACGCGCATTCCCAAACGTCCGCCCTCTTTGACATCGAAATCCGCCCAGATCTTGCCGATCGACGCCCGCGGGTCCGTGCTCGACTTATCGGTCCGCGGCGTCGAGACGTCGTCCGATTTCGGCGTCGACGAGTCGCTTGTCTTGGGTGTCGAGACATCGTTCGACTTCGGAGTCGCAGTCGGCGTCGGTGAGTTCTTGACCGTGGACTCTTCCTCTTTCATCAGGTTGTAGGCGACGATCCCGGCGATACCGACGAAAACAAGAACGACCACAGCGAATATCCCTGCGAAAGCGATGTAGATCTTTTTGTTGCTGCGCGGCTTCGCAGGCGGGATCATCGAGAACTGACCTTGCGGCGGTTGCGACTGCTGAGGCTGAAAGCCGCCGAAACTCGTTGGGCCACCAATCGGGTTGGTCGGCGGACCGCCGCCGGGGTATGAACTGCCACCCTGCAGATCGAACACGATCGGCGCGTCCGGAAGCGGTTTTCCGCATTCGAGGCAGAACCTCATATCGTCTGCATTTTGATGACCGCAGGTTGCGCAAGTTTTCATTTCGGGGCTCCTTCCAAATCAAGTAGTTTTCGCCCACATCATATCGCAAACATGTTCGCAATCAAAGGTTTCGGCTGCTCGGTTTGAGCGCTCGCCCATATCGATTTAAACTTGTGTGCGTTAACTGCCTTGAACAACGAACTGATACTCGCATTTGATATCGGAACCTCGAGCGTCCGCGCGGCGCTCTATGACGCCGACGCCGAAGTCATCCCGCAGACCTTTGTCAAAAATGAGCGCCACCTGTCGGAGACCGACGACGGCGGAGCGGAGATCGATCCCGGTGAGGCGATTGCACAGGTTGTTAAGGCGATCGACGACGTGATCGGGAAGTCCGCGGGGATCGACGGAAGCATCACCATGTCGACCGCTTCGTGCTTTTGGCACAGCCTGGTCGGCATCGACGATACCGGCGAACCGACGACAAATGTCTACGCATGGGGCGAAAAGCGTCCGGCACGGTTTGTCGGCGAACTTCGTGGCACTCTCGATGAATCTGCTGTCCACAACCGCACGGGAGCCCAATTTCACTCGAGTTTCTGGCCGGCGAAACTCCTTTGGCTCAAGGACGAGCAGCCGGAAAATTACAAAAGGACCGCGCGCTGGATCTCGTTCAGCGACCTTGTCGCGCTGAAGTTGTTCGGAACTCGGACAACGAGCGTCTCGATGGCGTCCGCGACCGGAATTTTCGATCAGCGGCGCTGTGACTGGGACCCTGAGCTTCTCGATTTTCTCGACTTGACCCGCGAAAACCTCGCGCCGATCGCTGATACCGACGATGCGACGTTCCGTCTGACCGAAGATTACGCTCGGCGCTGGCCACGACTCGCGGAGACGAGATGGCTTCCGGCAATAGGCGACGGCGCGGCGAACAATCTCGGCGCCGGCTGCGACTCGGGCGACAAAGCGGCGCTGATGATCGGCACGTCGGGCGCGATGCGTGTCGTGTTCGAAGGCGAAGTTCCAGAGAGAATCCCATTCGGCCTGTGGTGCTACCGCGTCGATCGCAGGCGATTGATCATCGGCGGCGCGTTGTCCGATGGCGGCGGACTGTTTCGCTGGCTCAAGGACAATCTAAGATTGTCGGGAACGGACGACGAGGTCGAAGCCGAGATCGGACGGCGCGAACCCGACGCGCATGGCCTGACGTTCCTGCCGTTCCTGTTCGGCGAGCGGAGCACCGGTTATCACGAAAACGCCCGCGGAGCGATACTCGGACTGCAGTCGACGACCGACTCGATCGACATCGTCCAGGCCGGCCTCGAGTCTGTCGCCTACCGTTTCGCGGAGATCTTCGACCGGCTGAACGAGGTGTGTAAGATCAAGGAGATCATAGCTTCAGGAGGCGCGCTCCGAGAGTCGCCGGTCTGGACTCAGATAATCGCCGACGTCCTCGGCCGCGACATGTTCCTGCCCGACACCCGCGAGGCTTCTTCGCGCGGGGCGGTTGTCTTTGCACTCGGGCTCTCAAACCGGCCGCACGATAGCAAGGCGCCAGATGGAACCCGATTCGAATTCGACACGATGCGCCGGATAACCTACTTAAGATCGCGCGGCCGACATCGTCACTTTTACGATACATTGACCTCCGCATCTTAATTTTTTCCGGAATGGATGTTACGAAATGACGAATCCCGATTTCGGGTTTATCATTACCCTTGTCCAAGACATTCTACGTTGATCCGGATTTATTCGATTCCCATTCAAAGGAAGTTCAGTCACAAAATTATGACCGCGGCGATGACACAACAAACGATCGAACAACTTTCAATCAACACCATTCGTACGCTTTCGCTCGACGCGATCCAGAAGGCGAATTCAGGCCATCCCGGACTGCCTCTCGGCGCCGCGCCGATGGCTTACGTCCTGTGGACGAAGTTCCTGTGGCACAACCCGAAGAATCCGAAATGGTTCAACCGCGACCGTTTCATTCTTTCGGGCGGCCACGGATCGATGTTGCTTTATAGTCTTCTGCACCTGACGGGATACGACTCGGTCTCGATCGAAGACATCAAGAATTTCCGCCAGTTCGGATCTGCGACGCCCGGACATCCCGAAAATCATCTGACGGCGGGCGTCGAGGTCACGACCGGACCGCTTGGACAAGGATTCGCGAACGGAGTCGGAATGGCGATTGCGTCGGCGCATTTGGCCGCGACCTTCAACCGCGAGGACTGTCCGGTAGTTGATAATTACATTTACGCGATCTGCTCGGACGGCGACCTGATGGAAGGAGTTTCGTACGAAGCCGCGTCGATCGCCGGTCATCTTGGCCTCGGAAACATCATCTATCTTTACGACGACAACAACATCACGATCGAAGGTTCGACCGAACTCGCCTTCACCGAAGACGTCACCGGGCGATTCGAGGCTTGCGGCTGGCACGTGCTGACGGTCGAGGACGGTAACGATCTCGAAGCGATCGAAGCGGCAATCCTCGAAGCGCAGGAAGTCGACGACAAGCCGTCGCTTATCCGCGTCAAGACCGTGATCGGTTTTGGAATGCCGAAGCAGGGAACGAACAAAGCGCACTCGGACGCGCCCGGCGAGGATGCGGTCCGCGAAACGAAACGCAATCTCGGCTGGGACGAAGAAGCGCACTTCTATGTTCCGGACGAAGTTTACGAACATTTCCGCGCCGCGGTCGCGAGCGGGGCCGAGCTCGAAGCCGAGTGGAGCGAGCGCGTTGACGCGTACGCCGAAAGGTTCCCGGCCGAAGGCGCGATCTTCAAGCAGATAGCGGCCGGCGAGATCCCCGCCGATTGGGAATCGACGCTTCCGTCGTTTGAAGGCTGCGAGGCAAAAGCGACGCGCGCTTATTCGGGCGAGGTCATCAACGCGATCGCCGAAAAACTCCCGCAACTCATCGGGGGATCGGCCGACCTTGCGCCGTCGAACAATACAAGTATCAAGTCGTCCACGTCGCTCGAAGCCGGCAATTATCAGGGTCGCATCCTTCATTTCGGAATCCGCGAACACGCGATGGGTTCGTTGATGAACGGCATGGCGCTCTACGGTGGTTTGATCCCCTTCGGCGGAACCTTCATGACCTTCTCTGACTATATGCGACCGGCGATCCGGTTGGCGGCACTCTCGAACGCGCAATGCATCTATGTCTTCACGCACGATTCGATCGGACTCGGCGAGGACGGTCCGACGCATCAGTCCGTCGAGCACATCGCGGCGCTGCGCGCGATCCCGAATCTCGCCGTCATCCGTCCTGCGGACGCCTTCGAAACGCGCGAAGCATGGCGGATCGCGATCAACCGGCGGCACGCACCGACGGTGATTGCGTACTCGCGTCAGAAGGTCGCGCTGATCGACCGCTCGAAGTACGCTTCGGCCGATGCGACATCGAAGGGCGCCTATGTCCTTGCGGAAGCGTCGGGCGGCGCGCCGAAGCTGATCATCATCGCCACCGGATCGGAGGTCGGCCTCGCGATGGAGGCGCGCGAGCAACTTGAAGCTGAAGGCACGCCGACGCGAGTCGTTTCGATGCCGTGCTGGGAACTGTTTGACGTGCAATCGGCCGAATATCGTGAATCGGTATTGCCGAAATCAGTTAAAGCACGGCTCGCGGTCGAGGCCGGCGTTTCGCTTGGTTGGGCCAAGTATGTTGGCGACGAAGGCGACGTGCTTGCGGTCGATCGTTTCGGTTCATCCGCGCCTGCCGACGTCGTTTTCCGCGAATACGGATTCACAGTCGAGAACGTCGTCGCGATGGCGAAATCGTTGGTTTGATATCCTTACAAATCGAGCGGGACGAGGCGACATGAACGGCCCTTTTTCGGATCACGGCGGATATGAAACTCAGGCGTCTCCATTTGGCATTCGGGTTGTTGCTTTTCGTTGCGTTCCTTGTGACGGGTCAGTTCATGCGCCGCGATTTTCCGGATAAGTCGCTGATCGATCAGGAGTTCAGGCTACTGATGCGGTCGCGCCACATCTATATTCTCCTTGTCTCCCTGTCGCACATCCTGCTCGGAATATACTTCGTGGGCGTCAGGCGTTGGATTCAGTATGCGGGATCCGCTCTGCTGTTCGCCGGCGCTCTTTCGGTGCTCTACGCCTTCGTCTTTGAGACCTACACAGTTCACGGATATTCTCAGTTCTCGAGAAACGGACTCTATTTGTCGCTGTACGGAACCGTTTTTCATGTGATCGGAGGATTTCGGTTACAATCAGGGACCAATGAGTGACGATATCAGGGTGCTTGTGGTCGAAAATCAGGAACTTTTCCGCATCGGCATCCGATCCGTGCTTTCCGGTGAAACAGACGTTCGGCTCGTCGGCGAGGCAGACAATGGTTCACGCGGTTTTGAGCTGTTCGATGAACTCAAGCCCGATGTCGTGATCCTCAGCCTGCGGATGCCCGACTCCTGCGCCATCGATCGTCTTGCGGATTATTTCAGGGCCGACGCAACGGCCCGGATAGTCATTTTGGCCGAGCACGCCGGCGACGCCGAGATCAAGAAATCCTTGAAGCGAGGCGCGCTCGGATATGTCTGCAAAGACGTCGCACCGGCCGAATTGGTTCAAGCGGTGCGAACGGTCGCAGCGGGGCGCAAGTTCATTCCGGGACGTGTCGCGTCGATCCTCAGCGAACACATCGGGACCGAGGAACTGACCCGAACCGAGTCGCGGGTCTTGCAGATGATTGTCGGCGGTATGAGCAACAAAGAGATCGCGTTCGCGCTCGATATCACCGCGAATACCGTCAAAACCCACGTCAAGAACATTTTCGATAAACTCGGTGTTTCAGATAGGACATCGGCGGCAACTACCGCGATCAGGCGCGGCCTCGTCAGGGTCGATTTCAATCAGCAATTATGAACCGAAGAGAACTTCTGAAATCCGCGGCGGCTTTGTCGCTGCTCTCAGCTCCGGCACTCGGTGCCAAATCGAGATCAAAGATCAAAATGATCAAACCCGATCGGTTAAGGGCGGGCGATACCGTCGGCGTGATCGCTCCATCGAGCGCCCCTCCGAAAGAAGATTTCGACCGCGCGATCGCAAATGTCGAGTCCTACGGATTCAAGGTAAAGATCGCGAAGTCGGCCCGGAACAAAAAAGGATTTCTCGCCGGAACGGACAAGGAACGGCTCGACGATCTTCACTGGGCGTTTTCAGATCCCGACGTCAAAGGCATCTGGTGCGTTCGCGGCGGCTACGGAGCCGGCCGACTGTTGCCGGAAATCGACTACAAGTTGATTGCCAAGAACCCGAAGATCCTGATCGGCTATTCCGACATCACGGCGCTCCATCTCGCGATTTCGCAGCTCACGGGTCTTGTCACCTTTCACGGCCCGGTAGGAACTTCGGCGCCGGTCGATTACACAAAGAAGCACGTGCTCGAGGTCCTGATGAAACCGTCAACTCCGTACAAGATCGAACTGTCCGAGTACAACAAGTCGCAGGAATCGAGCGTCTTCAAAACCGAAGTGATCTCCGGCGGGAAGGCCCGCGGACGACTTATCGGCGGAAACCTGTCGCTCGTTTCGGCGCTCGCCGGAACACCATTCGGAATGCGCGACGTAAAGGGCAAACTGCTGTTCCTCGAGGACGTCGGCGAACAGCCGTACCGCATCGACAGAATGCTGACGCAGCTTTTGCAGAGCGTTGACATGAAATCGCTCGCCGGAATCGCGCTTGGCGTATTTGCCGACTGCGAAGCAAAGGACAAAGACACGCAATCGCTGATCGAGGTCCTTCGTGACCGGCTCGGCAATCTCGGCATCCCCGTCATTTATGGGCTTTCCTTCGGTCATATCCGCGAACAATTCACGTTGCCGGTCGGGATCGAAGCCGAAATGGACACATCTGGCGCGACGGTCACGTTCTCGGAAGCGGCCGTCGTCTGATTCCAGGATTCCAACGACCTTCGGCCGATTCCAAGATTCCAAAATCAACGTTTCGGAAGCGATCCGCAACTTCCTGGAATTCGTGGAATCTTGGAATCTGGAATCGGTCGCAGACCGCTTCCCCCAAAAGTACTAGAATTCTGTCGCCTTGATTGATGATTGCAAGGCGGCGTTTTTTTTGTAACCTTGAAAGTACGAACAAGGAGGTAGATATGATCAAGGTAAGAAAGAGCGTCGATCGCGGGCACGCGAATTACGGTTGGCTCGACACATTTCATTCGTTCTCATTCAACACGTATTACGATCCGAACCACATGGGATTCCGCAGTTTGCGGGTCATCAACGAGGATCACATCGAACCGGCACAGGGTTTCCCGACGCACGGTCACCGGGACATGGAAATCGTCACGTACGTCATCCGGGGCGAATTGTCGCACAAGGATTCAATGGGGAACGGTACCGCGATCCTTCCCGATGAAGTCCAGCGGATGACGGCCGGAAACGGAGTTTTGCACAGCGAATACAGTTCGCCGACCGAACGGACGCACCTTCTGCAGATCTGGATCCTTCCCGAATCGAAGGATCTCGAACCGGGCTACGAACAGACCTCGTTTCCGCGTGACGAAAAACGGGGGAAATTGAAACTTGTAGCCTCGCGCGCCGGAACCGACGGTTCGGTCACGATTCATCAGGACGTTTCGCTTTATGCTTCGGTCTTGGCGAAAGGCGAATCGGTATCATTCGAACCTGAAGCCGAACGCCATGTTTGGATCCAATTGATCTCGGGGAGTCTCGATGTCAATGGCACGGGGCTTGAAACCGGCGACGGCGCTGCTATCAGCGAAGAGAAATCCCTGACAATCACTTCAGGATCGAACGAAACTGAATTCTTGTTGTTTGATCTGAACTGATCGAACCGGAAATTGAAAGTTGAGAATTGAGAGTTGAAAAATCTCCATTCTCAACTCTCGATTTTCAACTATTTGATCGCGCCTTCGCCAAATTCCACAGATCGTCAAGTTCGTTCAAATCGGTTTCATCGAGCGTCCGGTTCGACGAAATGAGATGATCCTCGATGAACTTGAAACGCTTCCTGAATTTTCGGTTTGTCTTTTTGAGAGCGGTCTCGGCATCGACATCCAGTTTTCGCGCGAGGTTGACGACGACAAACAACAGATCGCCGATCTCATCCTCGATGTTCTCGCCGTCAGCGATGGCTTCCCGGAGTTCCGTGGTTTCTTCATCGAGCTTTTCGAAGATCTGATCGACGTTCTCCCAGTCGAACTTTACTTTCGCGGCCTTTTTTGTGACTTTCTGGGCCTCGAGCAACGCCGGAAAATGGACCGTTACTTCGTCGAGGATCGATTCGACCCTCTTCTCCGCTTTCCCGGAAGCCTCGCGCTCGGCCTTTTTGAGTTCGTCCCAGTTGTTTAGAACATCTTCGGCCGTTGCGAGTTCCTTCTCGCCGAAAACGTGCGGATGTCGCAGAACGAGCTTTTGGGTTACGCTGTTGACGACGTCGTCGACGGTGAAATCGCCGCGTTCGGCGGCGATGGCCGAGTGGAAAACAACCTGAAGCAGAATGTCGCCGAGTTCCTCGCTCAGATTGTGCGTCTCTCCGGTTTCGTCCGCTTCTTGAATCGCCTCGACCGTTTCGTAGCATTCCTCGATCAGATACTGCGCGAGAGACGCATAGGTTTGTTCGCGATCCCAGGGACAACCGCCCGGCGCTCGAAGGCGCGCCATCACGCTGACTAGTTCGTCGAAAGATTTGGACATATGTTTGTAAGTTGTTGATCGTTAATAGTTAATTGTCGCGCTGCGGCGATGAGGCCCGATTCACAATTAACGATCAACAATGAACAGAGACCAATTTTGAATTCTTTTTTCACGAAATGCTACTATCGGGAAAAAGAAAAGTGGTGTCGAAATGACTGAAAAAGAAGAAGAACAGCAAGTTGTAAAGGTCACGGACAGGCGGAAATTCAACCTCGACGGCAGCCTGCGCGAAGGAGTTGAAGTCGAAACTCCAAAGGCCGTCTCGACGGAACCGGTTGTCAGCGAGCCTCTCATCTCGGCGGCCGGCGAAGCCGAGATCCCGCCGTTTGAAATGGAGGCGGAGCCGGAATCCGAAGAAATTCCCGGTGCCGACGACCCGGCAAGCTTCGTTAACTTTCTGTCGACATTGGCGACGAATGCCGCGGCCGCGCTCGGTGCGATGCCTCATCCCGCGACCGGAAAGCGCCAGCTCGATTTGGATTCGGCCAAGTATTGGCTCGATGTTCTCGGAATGCTCCGCGACAAAACGACCGGTAATCTTCATCCGCAGGAATCCCGCCTTCTCGACGGACTGCTTGGGGACCTTCGGATGCAGTATGTCCAGCTCATGCGCGCGACGGAAGAGCGTTTGAAGCAACAAGCGGCGAAGAAGTTCTCGGCAAACGATGTCCTTGGGAAGAAAGTTTAGGAAGTTGGGGAAGTCTAGAAAGATTAAGAACAATTGCATTTGAGAATTGGTCCGCTTTTGTTATTTTGCTGGTACTCTTGGAAGTCGGGGAAGTTCAGGAGGTTTTGAAACATTTAGGAGTATCGGCGACGTCGCAGAGACCCGATTCTTATTACGATCTCGGATCAACTTCCGAAACTTCCCAAACGTCCAAAACTTCCCAAACTGAAAAGATGCGTCTGACTTTTCTGGGAACCGGAACATCGACCGGCGTGCCGACCATCGGCTGCGATTGCGAAACGTGCCTGTCGTCCGACTCACGCGACAAACGTCTGAGGGTTTCGGTACTGATCGAACACGCCGGGACGAGCATCCTCGTCGACACCTCGATCGATTTCCGCCAACAGGCGTTGCGTGCCGGAATAAAGCGGCTCGACGCCGTTTTGATAACCCACTGTCATGTCGATCACGTCTTCGGACTGGACGACATCCGTCCTTTCAATTTCCGATACGGAGCGATGGGCGTCTACGCGAACGAGATAGCCTGGAAGGATCTGCGTCGGATCTTCAAATACGTCTTCGAACCGGTCCATTTCGGCGGCGGACTGCCGCAACTGATACCGCACACTGTGGTTCACAATTCGCCGTTCTCGTTCGGTGAAGATCTTGAAGTAACGCCGCTTGAGGTGATACACGGGAAATTGCCGGTCATCGCGTACAGGTTAAACGATTTCGCCTACGCGACTGATTTGAAGACAATCCCGGACGAGAGTCTGGACGGGCTTCGGGATCTCGACGTCCTCGTTCTCGATTGCGTTCGGATCAAACCTCATTCGACGCATTTGTGCCTTGAAGAGGCGCTCGCGTACATTGAACGGATCAAACCAAAGAAGGCATATTTGACGCATATGAATCACGACATCCTGCATGCGCGCGATTCGCGCCTTTTGCCTGATAACGTTCAGTTTGCGTACGATGAATTGGTTGTTGAATGATTTTCGAACGTCAACCAAAAATCACCGATTCTTTCATGAAGGTATTTCACGGAACCGACAATGCCGGCATTCTGCGCGGGACGACGCTTACTTTGGGCGTCTTCGACGGATTGCATCTAGGCCACCAAGCGATCATGAAGAGGGTTGTTGAACGTGCCGCCGTGACGGGAACGGTCCCGACGGTGATCACCTTCGATCCGCATCCGCGGGCCGTGCTTCACCCTGACAACGCACCGCCGCTGCTCCAAACTCTCGACCAACGTCTCGCCAATTTCGATTTCCTCGGAATCGGGCAGGCGATCGTCATCAGGTTCGACGGGCACTTCGCCGGTATCGACGCCGAAAGGTTTCTCAAAGACATCGTTTGCGAACGCCTGCATGCGAAGGAGGTTTATCTCGGTGCCGGGTTCGCGTTCGGCAAGAACCGTGGCGGCAACATTGAGCTTTTGCGTCGCATGAGCGCGCAACTCGGATTCTCTGCAGATGAGGTCGAGGAAGTTCGACTTCACAGCACCCGGATCTCATCGTCGAAGATCAGGGGCTTGCTTGCCGATGGTAAGGTGAACCTCGCGCGACGGATGCTCGGGCGTCCGTACGGCGTCGAAGGACAGATCATTCACGGTCTGGAACGCGGACGTACGATCGGATTCCCGACCGCGAACCTCAAACCTGTCAACCGCGTCATTCCGAAGTACGGCGTATACGCGACGGCGTCTTTGATCGACGGCGTTTGGCGAAAAAGCATTACGAACGTCGGTATCCGTCCGACCTTCGATGACGACCGGGTGCCGTCGATCGAGACGTTCGTGTTCGACTTCGACGGCGATCTTTACGGCGAGGTTCTCCGCGTCAGGTTCCTGCACCGCATCCGCGACGAACGCAAGTTCAGCGGTATCGACGAGCTTCGCGCCCAGATCCAAAAGGACAGCGCACGTGCGGTGAGTTTCTTCAAACGCCGCGGCGTTCACCGCCAACTTGAACTCGTGTGACGAGGTCCGCGAGAACTTTTTTGCAAACCGCTTCGTTTTTTGTGATTCTAATGAAGTTCTTGCAAGGGGTTTGTGATGGAAGAAACCAGCGGGCTGGCAATCAAGGAAACAGCGATCGTGCCGATCGTCGAAAACAACGTGAGCGGGCACTCGTTCGTGCCGACAAAAGTTCTGCCAATCTCAAAACAGATCAGCAACGAGAACTTGATTGCCGAAGAGCGCTTTCTGATCGACAGGGAAACCGCGGTCGAGCGAAGCTATCAGGGCTGGCGGGGATATTGGCGGCTCTTTGAAGTCTCGTCGGTCCTCGGAAAGCTCTCATTGTACCTTTACCTCGATCAGTACGATATCCATCGGGCGCAGCACGTCAAACAAGCGAGGGCGCGTCTCAAAACGGCAAGCCGCTTGACCCGAATGGCGGTTTTCGGCGAGAAACTGTACTCGATTCGGCTCGCGGTCTTCCATTGGTTCATGCTGCTCCTGCGTCGCGTTTTTCTCGGTTCGGAACAGAATCAGGAGCTGCATCAGGAAAAACAGGCAGTTTGGCTCAAGGAGAAGCTGATCGAACTCGGCCCGACGTTCATCAAGATAGGCCAGTCAATGGGGACGCGTCCCGATCTTCTGCCGCTCCCGTTTGTCAAGGCTCTGGGGGAATTGCAGGACTCGGTCCCGCCGTTCCCGAACGAGATCGCCTTCGCGCGGATCGAAAAGGAACTGGAAAAGAAGATCAACGAGGTTTACGAAGAATTCGACATCGAACCCGTTGCGGCCGCGAGCCTCGGCCAGGTTTACCGCGCGAAGCTGTTCACCGGCGAAGAGGTCGCGGTCAAGGTCCAGCGTCCGAACCTCGCCGGAATGATCCGAGGCGACATCGAGATCTTGCGCAAAGTCGCGAATTTTGCGGAACGCTTTCCGGCGCTCAGCGAAAATGCCGACTGGAGCGGAATGCTCCGCGAATTCGATGAAACCATCCACGAGGAGATGGACTACGCGGCCGAGGGACGCAACGCCGAAAGGTTTCGTGACAGCTTCCGTGATTGGTCGAACATCCATGTTCCGCGGATCTACTGGAGCGCGACGACGTCGAAAGTCATCACGATGGAGTTCATTCACGGGACAAAAGTGACGGCCCTCGAAGATCTCAAGGCCCGAAATATCTCACCGGAAAAGGTCAACCGGCTTTTGATCAGAACGTATCTCAAGCAGCTCCTTGAAGACGGCTTCTTTCATGCCGATCCGCATCCGGGCAATTTGCTCGTGATGCCGGACGGACGCCTTGCTTTCTTCGATTTCGGGATGGTCGGACGCATCACTCCGAAGCTGCAGGCGAAGATGATCGACGCGTTCTTCCACGTCGTCGGCAAGGACCCGGCGGGAATCGCTCAGGATCTGATCGACCTCGATTTCCTAAAACCCGGAGCGAATCCGGAGATCGTCCGGCCGGTTGTCGAAAAAATGTTCAGTTTCCATCTGGACCTGAAGCTCAAAGAGGTCAATTTCAAGGAGCTGACGTACGATCTGGCCGATGTCATGTACGACTATCCGTTCCGCCTGCCGTCGAATTTCACGTACATCATGCGCGCGCTGATGACGCTCGAGGGCATCGGCATTATCACCGATCCTGAGTTCAATTTCTTTGAGACGGCCAAACCGTACGCGAAGGAATTCATGCTGAAACGCGAAGGCCGCGATCTTCGCAAACTGGTGGTCGACAAGTTGCTCGGGCGTGACGAGGAAGGCGGCAAGATCGATCTCGACCGCACCTGGAAGCTTGCGAAAATGGCGTTCAAGACGGTCTTCAACACGGGGAAATAGGCAGTGAAGAGTTACCGGAAGGAGCTTTTGTTCAATGTCCCGGGTCGCCGCGGATTCATCAACATCACGTCGGACGTCAGGCACTGCCTTCGTGAAAGCGGCGTTTCAGAGGGATTCGTCCTGGTCAACGCGATGCATATCACGGCGTCCGTTTTCATCAACGACGATGAGCGCGGACTGCATCACGACTACGAAGTGTGGCTCGAAAAACTCGCGCCGCACGAGCCCGTCAGCGGCTACCGACACAACGATACCGGCGAAGACAACGCCGACGCCCATATGAAGCGTCAGGTGATGGGACGCGAGGTCGTCGTCGCGATCACGAACGGCGATCTGGATTTCGGACCCTGGGAACAGATCTTCTACGGGGAATTCGACGGCGGGCGCCGCAAACGCGTACTCGTCAAGATCATTGGTGAATGAAGATAACCGCGAAACGCGTCGCGGCAGATTTCGACGCGACCGATCTCGAGAATCCGATCTGGCATCAAGCCGAGCCGGGTCTTATCAGCAAATACTGGTCCGGCGAGGACGCGCCGGCCGGACGGCACGTTGAATTTCGATTACTCTGGTCGGATACCGCTCTTTACGTCCGCTTCGACGCGGCACAGGCCGAGCCGTTTAACCTCAATCCCGAACCCAACCTCGACCAGAAGACGATCGGACTTTGGGATTTCGATGTCTGCGAGATCTTTCTGGCGCCGAACTCGCATGAAACCGAGCGTTATTTTGAGTTCGAGGTGTCCCCAACGGGCGAGTGGATCGATCTCGGGATCCGGCAGTTACCGGACCGGCGCGAAACGGACTGGGCGTTTATCTCGGGAATGAAGGCGATGGCCAGGATCGGCGGGAACGCGACTCTTATGACGATCGAGGTCCCGTGGCTGGCATTCGGGAAGCGGCCCAAACCGAACGACGCTTGGCGCGTCAATCTGTTTCGGTGCGTCGGTGTCGGTGAAAGCCGCGGCTATCTCGCGTGGTCACCGACAATGACGCCGGCGCCGAACTTCCACGTTCCCGACCGATTCGGCGAGCTGATCTTCGGTGGTCAGCCTTGAACTTGAAAAACGATGTTCTCGTTTGAGACGAACACCGAGCCATTTTCGTGACGTCGGCGACGCAATTTGCGTGCTTGTTTCCGGGCGTACATCAATTCATCCGCAGCCGCAACCGCCGATTCGAGTCCCGAAGAATCCGCAAAGTACTTGAATCCGTATGAGACCCGGATCGTCAGGGCGCGTTCGGTTCCTTCGACCTCGACATCGGTCAGTTTCCGATCGAGCGTTTCCATTCGCTTCGTCGCCATTTCTTCGGTGAGCCCGACCATTACGACAAAGAATTCGTCTCCGCCCCATCTGAAGATCAGATCCTCGGCCCGAATCAACTGCCGGATCGAGCTCGCGACCTTCCGGATCACCGAATCTCCCACCGGGTGTCCGAGTTGATCGTTGATCGGCTTCAGATCGTCGATGTCGAAGAAACCAACGCAGCCTGAGATTTCCTCCCGGTCATCACGGCCAAGAAATCCGTAGAATGCGTGACGGTTAAACGCCGCCGTCAGTGGATCGATATGAGCGATTTCCTTCAGTTTGTCATGCGCTTCGTTTAAGCGGAGATTTACCGATTTTACCTCATCGAGAATTTGTTCGAGTAGAACGATGACCATCCCGAACCCAAGCATGATCTCCAGTACGAGATCGATTATCGGCTCAAAAGCGAGGTAATTGTTCTCGGGAAGAAGATGAGGAAAGACCATAAGGAGAGTGAACATGATCGCATAATGGGCGAAATCGAGGGCAAGGAGAGCGAGGGCGAATCTCATTACGCGCCATCCGAAACTCTTGATCGACGATTTCCCAAGGACGATGAAGGATGCGAGAAAAAAGACGCCCATCACGAGTGCATGAACGTTAAAGACAAAGTTGAAGTCGATGATCCCGATTGAGAGGGTGATCGAAAGAAAAAAGAAAGGTATGAGTCTGATGATCGTCCGTCGTTTGGGTTCGGGCGGTTCACCGAGGCTGCGACAGCCAAGGAACAACATCAGTCCAAAGACATACTCAAAGAAGAAATAGCCGGCATATAACGTGGCGGCCGGATTCACGAACGCAAGACTCAAGGAGAGGAGTCCCGCAGATAAACTCGACCATGCGACAAGCCAGAGTGTCGATGCAGGCGTTTTCATCGAGCGGCGAAGGAAAAGAGAAAGCGCTGTGACAAGAATAATTCCAGTGAACTGGATGATGAGCCCGGTCTTTGAATCCATTTGAGATCAGGGAATCGGAGTATGATGGCCGTTCGCTCGGCCCAGCTAAATTTTCTCACACCGCGGAAACCTGCGTCCAGATTTTTATTTGAGCAGTGAGAACAACTCTCTGACTGTCGGAAGTGACGTTCGGGCACCGACCGCGCGGCATTTCAGAGCGGCAACCGCATTCGCCATCCGTGCGGTTTCTTCAACGCTGTTGTTCTGCAAAACACCCCAAAGAAGTCCGACGCGAAATGAATCGCCGGCGCCCGTCGTGTCCTTGCATCCGCCCGGAACGGCGAAGCCGGGCGTAGTCACAAACTGACCATTGCAGAAAAGAAGAGAACCGCTCTCGCCGAGCGTCATTCCGGCAACCGCGCAACCGTAGCGAGAATGGAATTCTCGCAGAGCGGCTTCGCGCTCAGTGATTCCCAGGAACCTCTTCGGGAACTCCGCCGAACTGACGAGAATATCAACCAGCGGGAGAACGTCCTCGATACCGTCAAAAATGTTGTCGATGTCGATCGAGATGACCGCGCCGGCGGACTTTGCAGCCTTCGCCAATTTCAGACACGCGGCCGCGTCGTGCGGAGTGAAATGAAGAATTCCGCAATCGGCAACTGCCTCGAGGGGTGTTTCCGCAGGCAAGTAGCCGAGGGCGGCGTCCCGCTTCCAGATCACGGTTCTTTCGCCATTCCGGATGTCGATCACAATAAACGCGATCTGGGTACGGGCGCCTTTGATCGTTTCAGCGTATGTCAGATCGACGCCTTCGGACCGCAGCGAATCAAGTCCGTACGTGCCTTCGGGATCGTCTCCGAAGCGGCCGACATATGCGGTTCTAGCCCCGAGGCGGCATAGACCGGCCATCGTCGTGGCAATCTCACCGCCAGCCGCCTGGACAAAGTCCGTAAGTTCGATCTTTGAGTTGAATTCGGGGTATTTCGGGACTCGGATTAGATAATCGACGGCGTTCGTGCCGAATCCGACAACGTCGAATCGGCGGTCTTTTTTGAGTTCAAAAGGAAAGCGCATTTTTCGCCGGGCGGATTTGAAATTTGAAAAAATCAATGAATAATATCTAATAAATATCATCCGAAAACAAATTGAAAACTATTTAAATCCCCGACTCAGGCGCCCACGGAAAGAGTGTTGTCAGGCGTGCCTGTAGATGAGATAACTTGTTCATAGGGTTAGATTTACGATTTGTTTGCCGATCGTCCTTTTGGAGAATCAACGATGCCGACTGCAATTTGCCCGGAATGTAATGAAGAAGTTTACGTCGATGCGGACTCGGAGCAGGGCGACGTTGTGACCTGTGACGAATGCGGATCGGATCTTGAAGTCGTCGGCCTCGATCCGGTCGAGCTTGATCTGTACCAGGAAGAAAAAACAGAGGACTACGACGACTATGACGGCGATTCGTACGATTACGAAGACGACCGCTACTAGTCGTCATTTCCCAACGCGTTTGTAGCGGGTTCGATTCTGGACAATCTTCAAACCGGGCGGTGCCTCCACCCGTATCTCGTGCGATTCGCCGTTGGTTCCCGATACGGGATAGAAAGCGAGAACATAAGATGAGGTGATCTCCACCGCCAAACTCTCAAACAGTTTTTCAAAATTGCGGTCCGTTGCGTAAAACGACTTGCCGCCGGTGCGTTCGATAAGCCCGCTCGTTTCGAGCAGTGTCGGCAGCGGTCGCTTCGTCGCCTGGAGCCGTGAGAACGAGGGCAGGATCACCGAAAAGACGGTCGTTTCGGCATCATTCGCCCTCTCGATCACCGTCGCCGGAGTAACGGTGTCGCCGACCGGGAATCCATCGGTTACCAAGATGACGGCTCGGCGCGGGAACCGTCCCCGGATCGACTTGGGAGACTTGCGGTTCAACAGCCGGATGGCCGCATCGACCGCATCGTACGCATGCGTGGAAAGGCCGTCATCAGCACGGACCAGCTTGCCGTACGACTTCTCGAGTTTTTCCGGACGGTTCGTGAATTCCTGCAACGTCTTGACCTCCATTCCGAACGTCATCAACGCAAAATAGGATTCCGAATTGGCCAGTTTTCCGACAAACTGCCTCAGCGCGTCACGGAGAACACCCAGTTCTTCGGTCGTCATACTGCCCGAAATGTCGAGAAGAAAGACGACCGAAAGCGGTCGGTTTCCCGAGTCGCGAAGCACCGGTTGGAAGAACGAAATATCGGCCGGTCGGCCGTCCTCAAACAGCTTGAAGTCCTTCGGGGTCAGTCCGCGCACCGGCTTGCCGTCAGCGTCCGTGACCGTCACCTCAACCGCCGTCAGCTCAGTTTCAATTCTGATCGTATCGTCCGGTGTCTGGGCGCGGATCGGCAGGGGCGCGGGCAAGAAGATCGCTGTCAGAGATAGAAATATGAATAAGAAATGCAGTGGAAACGACTCGGTAACTGATTTTCGTACTCCAAAAAACATATTGTCAGATACTTACTATTCGTTGTAGAATTGAGACTTAGGGGTTCCCCTATTCCTTGTTGAAACAACTCTCACGCTCCGGCACACGGTAATTTTACAGTAATCGGAATTCGATTCTAAACCTCATTATGCCCCGAAATCATGATCAATATCGTCAATTCTTCTTTCATTGTGATGCCATCTGACCAGAGCATCGTTCAATTTGACCGGCGCCGGCCTACATGATTCTTAGTAAGTGTTGTCGACGAACTACTTTTCAATTTGGCACGGGAAATGACTTAGGAAATTGGATTCT
Organism: Acidobacteriota bacterium; assembly: GCA_029557535.1. Taxonomy (GTDB): domain Bacteria; phylum Acidobacteriota; class Blastocatellia; order Pyrinomonadales; family Pyrinomonadaceae; genus JAFDVJ01. Next base: position 12,190 of record JAKQII010000304.1, on the reverse strand, counting down.
TGCGGGTCCGAACAGGTCTCGCCGATGTCGGGAATTAGGGGAACGGAAATAAGGATGCCAAAAGAAGGATCGACGATAAATCTGCCGACCAGACTCTACTGGGGATTGATGTTGTTGGCGAGCGCTGCGGCGTGCGGTTTGGCCATTTACAATATCATCGGGTTTACCGCTCAGACGCTGGCAAACTTCACCGTCGCCCTTGCGATCGCAGGACTCGTTAACCAGCATCAGGCAACTTTTTCCAGGTACGGGATCATTTATTCCGCGAAGGAGCTTACCGTTCTGTTCGGAATGATCTGGCTTGGAGTCCCAGGGGCCGTAGTGCTTTCCGCAATGGCGTCGCTGGCACAGCTGAATTTTACCGACAAGGACCGATTCGATTGGCTTTTCAGCGTTTTCAACAGCGTCGTCGCCGGACTCGCGTCAGCCCTCGTTTTCACGGTCGCGGTTTCCCGTATCGTCGGGACCGAGGTCGGGTTTGCAAGTGACGCTCCCGTCGGAACGGCAGTTATGGCCGGACTGCTGGGGATCGCAGCGGTCGTGCACTTCGGCGTTACACGAATTCTCAATGTCCTCTACGCTTTCGTGAATGGGAAAGAGGCGATCTACGAGTCGTTCAACGCACAGATCGTCCGAACCTCGGTCCCGTATGCGTTGAGCGTCGCGGGAACGCTGCTTCTCAACTTCGTACTCGACTTTTTCGGACTCGCCTTCGGCTGGGTAATGCTTGCCGTGGCAGTGGTCGGGCATCTCGCGTACCGGATTCACAACGACAGGCTTGAACAGAAGGTCAGAGAGATCGGCGAGGCAAGCAGAATTCATCTGGCAACTGTCGAAGCCCTGGCGACCGCGATCGACGCTCGCGATCAAGTCGGCCGCGGACACGTTTTGCGAACACAGATCTACGCCGTCGGGGTAGGTCAGTGTATGGGCTTGCCGGAAGATGAGATCCAGGCACTGCGAACCGGTGCGCTGCTGCATGACATCGGCAAGTTGGCTGTACCCGATCATATTCTCAACAAACCCGGTCGCTTGACCCCGGCCGAAATGGAGAAAATCAAGATACACGCGTCGGTCGGCGCGTCGATCCTTGAATCGATCGGTTTCAGCGACCCCGTCATTCCGACGATCCGTCACCATCACGAAAGCTGGGACGGAACAGGCTATCCGGATGGTCTCAAGGCGAAGGCGATTCCCCTGACCGCCCGCATTCTGTCAGTCGCCGACGCCTTTGACACGCTTCGCGGCGCCCGTCCGTACCGCGCCGCAGTTTCAAAGGAAGAGGCACGGAGATTTCTGATAAACGGCGCGGGGTCTCAGTTCGATCCAACGATAGTCGATGTCTTCTGCCGTAATCTCGCGCAGTTCGAGGAACAGATCGCCACAAAAAGCCTGGACTACGACGCGGACGTCGTTTCGGTTGAATCGGCCGGCGTTCCCGAAGAAGAGAACCGCAGTTATATCGAGCAGATAAAGCGCGCGAACCGCGAGGTGTTCACGCTTTACGAACTTGCCCGAACGTTCAGTGCCTCGCTCTCGACCGAGAGTATTTATTCGCTTTTCGCGCAGAAGATCCGCGAGCTTGTCCCGTTCGATACGTGCGTCATTTACCAGCACAACGAACTCACCGATGAGGCCCGAGCGGTTTACATCGAAGGAGTGAATGACACGGCATTGAAAAATGTCTATGTGAAATCCGGCGAGGGCGGAACCGGCTTTGCGCTTAAGAAGCGACAGGCTGTAGCTTCGGACGTTCCGAACCTCGAGTTCTCATTCAGCCAGGTAACATTGACGCAAGACTATTCCGCGATGGCTTCGCTTCCGCTGATCGCAAAGGAAAAGCTTCTCGGCGCGGTCTCTATTTATTCGTGCAGCATCGCCCGTTACGAGGACGAACACCTGCGATTGCTTGAAACCGTCTCGCGAATCGCCGCGGACGCGATCTTCAAATCGATCAATCACGCCGAAACCGAATCGCGTGCGCTTACGGATCCGATGACGGGTCTGCCGAACGCCCGCAGTCTGCAGGCCCAGTTTGAGAAGGAATCGGCCCGCTCGGATCGCCACGACTCGAAGTTCCAGCTGCTTATGCTCGACCTCGATGGATTCAAGGCGGTCAACGATACTTTCGGCCACAAGGTCGGCGACAAACTTCTGAAGGAAATCTCAAAGGTCATGCGCGGGCAGCTTCGCGACTACGATTTTCTCGCCAGGTACGCGGGCGACGAGTTCGTCGCGATCATCCCGGAAACGGACGACCGATCGGTCAACGAACTGTGCCAACGCATCGAGAAGGCGGTTTCGAATTTCATTCTGCCTGTCGGGGACGGCCGATTTGCCCGTGTCGGGATCAGCGTCGGCGCGGCCACGTACCCGGGGGGCGGAAAGCTCCTGGACCAATTACTGATCACCGCCGACAAAGCGATGTACGAGGTGAAAGTCAGGCGCAAACGACTCAAGTATGCAGCGAAAAAGGCGAAACAGACCGTCGAATTGCAGCCGAAGGATCTCGGGAAGGGCGATTCGCGGACAGCGCCCACGGCTCGGTCAGCACAACCGGAAACGGTGATGTTGGAACAGGAGAACTTAATCGTGGAAACGGTCGAAGTGATCGACGAGAACTTGATCGTGGGATCGGTGGAAGTGGCCGAAGAGAGCCTTCTCGTCGAGCTTGACGAAAGCCACATCGTATCCAACGCAATCAATTGAACTGAATTAGAAGGCCTGTGAGAACCTGAAATGGATCTGCCCCTGGCGCACTTGAAAGGTAGCGCTGGGGGCGTTTTGCTGCGGTATCAGAAAACGCGGCGGATTCAATAGGTAGCCGTAATCGAATCCGAATTCGCCGCCGACGGGAGTTTTGATTCGAAAACCGATTCCAACGGTGTGGGTCCAGATCGCACGAAGATTCTGCCGGAACTCGTCACCCGGAGTCACGTCGGGTGGATTGAAGATATCGCCGACGCGTCGGAACACATTGCCCCCATCGTAAAAAGGCACGGCCCGTACAGATTTGCTGAGCGGGACCCGGGCCTCCAGATTTACGATCGCGAGCGCGTTTCCGCCGAACGGTACCGTGAAAGGGTTCAGGGTCACGACCTGTCCGCTTTGATCGCGAAATGTTCCTTGCGGCACGATCACGACGCGCGGTCCGGCGGATTCGAAATCGAAACCGCGAACCGAGGTCGATCCACCGGCAAAGAACCGTTCGCTGATCGGAAGAATCCCATTGAGATCGGGAAACTGTACTGAATTGAAACGCGTCCGCTTTGAGAAGACATTCGCCAAACCGAGCACCGCGCGGCCGGCGAGTGTCGTGTTTTTTAGGAATTTGAGGGTATAGAACCTGTAATACGAAGCCTGAAACTTCTGGAACCCGATATTCGCGCCGAGAAACGGCATGCTTATGTTGTATTCAGCGGTGATGTACTCACCTTTCGTCGGATCGCCCGGATTGTAGCGGCACGGATCGCCCGGTTCACCTTTGGAAATGATTTCCAGCACCGAATACCGGTAGTTGCAGTTTTCACGCGTATCGCGGACGTATGTCGCGCCGAATCCAGAGATCCGGATCTTCGCGTCGGGCAAAAGCAGATCCTTGATCAGCAAGCTCTCGACGTTATAAAGCCGAACGTCCTCGAAACGATAGCGGAAAAAGACCAGGCTACGCTCTTTCGCATCAATGGTCCGGCTCGTTTCGGCGGTCAGCGTGAGACGATTGATCGTCGGGTCGCTCACGTTGCTGCCAAATTCGTCGATCGGATTCCCGTTCGCGTCGATCCGCTGGACGATGCCAAAAGTTCCCTTGTCGAAGGCGGATCGGAAAAAGCGCGTGACCGTTGAGTCACGTTGATATTGTGCGGTAAAGGTCAGCGGCGAAAACCGCTTGACGTTGTCTTCGGTCTTGCCGTCTTTCATAAAACGCGGGTTTACGTAATCGATCTGAAAGATCTGCTGCAGCCGACTGATCCGGACACGCGCCCCTCCCTGCTGAAGTTTTCCGAACAAGTTGTAGTGCCTGATGTCGAACGAACCGAACGGCCCCGAATCGGTCGAGAAACCGCCGCCGTAAGTGATAAGTCTCGGTGCCTGTTCTTCGACATTTATCAGAACGTCCATCAGGCGGTTGCCCTCGGGTGACTCGCCTGCCGGTTCGGTCTTTATTTCGACACGCTTGAACGCATCCGTCGCGTAGAGATTCTGCTCGCTCGCGAAGATGTCCGCGGAACGCAAAATATTTCCGGCTTCGAGGTTCAGCGCCCGGAAGATCGCGTCACGCGATGTTCGATCATTTCCGCTGACGAGTATCCGGCTGATCAGCACCTTCTTGCCCTCGTTCTCGATCCTGTAAATGACCTTTATCCGGTCTTCGTTCTCGTCCGATTCCTTCTCTTCGATCTCGAAATTGATTCCGGCTTCATAGAATCCTTGATTCGAGTAGAATTCAACGAGTTTCTTGATCCCGTTGCGGATCCGTGCGCGCGAGTAGTTTTGGCCGATCAGGTTGGGCAATTTCGTTTTGAGCTCCGATTCGGATAACGCCGAATTTCCGATGATCTGAACGTCATCGATCCGCGTCGGGCGACCCTCGTTCACGACGAAGGTGATGATCAGGTCCTCGCCGTTCGGCGAAACACCCTGACGAACCGTGACCGTTGCCGAGCGGTATCCAAGCTCGCGCATGAGCGACTGGATCGTGTCCCGATCTTCACGAAGAAGCTCGGTGCTTGTATAGCCGCGGCCGTATCCAAGGAAGGGAATGACCCCGAGCACGGACGCTTCCTGCGATTCCAGCACCGTTTTCACTTCGTCGACAGGAAGCAGGGTCGTTCCGGCGATGCGGATGTCGACGAGCTTGAACTGGCGATTCAAGTCGGCCATGTACTTGATGTCGACGGTCCGACCCTGAAGTTCCGCACCCGCCAGCGCCGAGCAAAGCGTCTCGGTTCCGTTCTCGATGAAACTCGCGTCGCCTTCGACGAAGGCCGGTTCGACCGAACAAACGGGTGTGACGTCCGCGAAAAAATAGCCCTGTTCCTGGAAATGGTTTTCGAGTCGCCGTTCGCCCTCGACGATCGCCGAATAGTCGATGTTGCCCTCTCTGAGGATTGGCAGGAGCTTCGCCCGCGTGCCGCTGCCGACGTCTTCGTTCTCCGATTCGATCCCGACTTTCACCGCCGGGCCGACCTTGCCGGTCAATGTAACTTCGATCGCGTTATTCTCGGAATCAAAAACCACGCGAGGCTCGATGATTTCCGGGGCATAGCGCTCCTCTTCCCGAAGCGCCTGCTTCACCCGCTCAACATCGCTCAATAACTTCTCGCGCGAAAACAAAGCCCCCTTCTCGGTGAGCTGGAGTTTGGGACGGATCTTGGCCGGATCGAATCCCTCGATCTCGATATTGAACGCGCCGGTTCTCGCTTGCACGTTTGGTGTGACGTCAAAGCGGACGTTGACCTGGCTGTCGTTCTGCAACGGAGTTTGGGTGTAGCTGACTTCCGAGTTGTAGTATCCGCGATCGCGAAGATATTCAAGGATGGTATTGGCGTTCGATTGCAAGACCTGTTCGCTGACCGCCGTTCCGGGAGCCAGCAGATTGAGTTTGAACAGCAGTTCGTCTTCCGAGACCGGTTCACCCGTGTACTTGCCGAGCTTTACCACGACGGAACTTGCCTGTGTCTTGCGTTTGATCACGAACCGCAGACGCACGGTGTCGTTGCCTCCGGTCTCGGCTTCGACGCTGACCGACGCGACGCGGCCGGTATCATAAACCCGCTGGATCGCTTCGCGGATCCTGACAGCCGAAAATTCGCTTCCGACCGCTCCCCGGGCGATCAACCGAAACTGCTCGGCTGCCGAAAGGTCCCGATCGTTCCCCTCGAAAGTCACTTCGATCGGTTCGGCGATCTTCTTTCTCTCGAATTCCTGTTGCGCGGTAACCGAAAATCCGAAGACAAACAGAACGAGCAAAGCCGCGGCGAGGCCAAACGAATTTCGGTGCGGATAGATTTTTCCAGCTCGCGGTGGCGCCATTTGTCTTCAACTTTTGACATGCGAACCGATGCGCGGGACCGTGCCGCGGTTCAAAAATCTCATAATCGGAGAGCTCATACAGTCTAGCAAAATCCGATTCCAAAACGAATTCTTTCGTTTGCCGCAAAGAAAATCCGGTCGGACCTGCAACCAATCGGAAATCGTCGCGCATCAAGGGGATTGTAGCTGGTTAGTCTTTGGCGCGAGTTGGTGCCGCGCGTCGATAAATTCGACCAATTTCGTTTCCATTGAAGATTCTTGCAGGCGCAAGGACGGAGGCCGAACTGCGTTCAGGAGAAGGTATGAAGAAGATGAACAACGGAAAACATTTATTGGTGGGCGAGCCCTGCCACGAGGACTGGAACCAGATGACCGGGAACGATCAGGTACGCTTTTGCAGTCACTGCGCCCAGAGTGTGAACAACATATCGGAAATGACTCGACGGGAGGCGATGCGTTTGATCCGGAAATCCGACGGGCGCGTCTGCGTCCGGTACGAATCCGGGTCGATCGGCGGTCCTCCGATTTTTGCTCAGAAACTGCATCAGATCTCGCGTCGTTCGCGGATCGCCGCCGGTATCATCGGCGCGTCGCTGACGTTGACGGCCGTGTCGTATTCACAGGTTCTTCGACCCGGTCGCGATCAGGTCGAAACCGTCTCAAAGAATGACCGCACGAATCGCGCAGGCGGAAAGGGGATCCTCGCCGGAATCGTCACCGATGAATCCGGCGGCGCGATCCCAAACGCGACTGTCACGCTTGTCAATTCCAAGACCGGCAGGAGCGCGGCCTACACGGCGAACGCGGAAGGAGCGTACGAGATTTCGGGGCTAGAACCCGGCGACTATAGATTGGAAGCCTCGGCAAACATGTTCAAAGCGAAGACTGCCGAGTTCACGCTTTCGACTGATCGCATGACCCTCAACGTCGAACTGCCGGCTTCAGTCGAACTCGTGATAATGGGGATGGTCGCGATCACCGAGTTTAAGAATCCGCTGTTTCGGGCCGTCTCGAAGAACGACGTTGCGACCGTCAAACGGCTTATCGGCGAGGGCGCGAACGTCAATGAAACGGATAAGAACGGCAACCGCGGGACACCGCTCTTTCTCGCGGTCGAGAACGGAAGTACGGAAATCGTCCGGCTTCTTCTCGAAATGGGTGCCGAGGTCAACGCCCGTGACGACGCGCAACAAACTCCGCTGATGTCGTTGGATGAAGATTCGTCGGTTGAACTTGTAGAACTATTGTTCAAATATGGCGCCGACGCGGACTTGGTCGGGGAAGAGAAAGAAACGGCGCTGATCGCTGTTGCGGGGGACGTCGATAAGAAGGTCCTCAAGGTGCTTATCAGAAACACCAACGACATAAACGCGAAAAACGCTGACGGACGAACCGCGCTGATGGAAGCGGCCTTCGCGGAGAATCTCGAGAACGTTCGCGCGCTGCTGCTCGCAGGCGCCGATCCGCGTCTTCGGGACAACGACGGTGAGACCGCTATCGACTTCGCCGCCAGTGACGAGATCGTCGCTTTGCTGGTGACATTCGGTGCAGATGCCGATCAGGATTGACGATTCGATCAAACGGAGCCCGGGAAGACTGAATCACCGTCCGGGATCCGTAACCGTGCTTCTGTTACTTCCGCGCCGCTCCCCAAGTCCTCATTGACAAATCGCAGTTCAATTTACTACCTTATTGAAACCGACATTCATTGTCGGTGCATATCAGTACCGGGGCGCGGAGACTTTGCGTTAATTGAAATAGCATTCTTGAATGACGTCGCGACTCTGCCGTCGTAAGTTCCCGGCAAACCGCGCGGGCGGACGGGTAGGGATCAGTCTTGAATGTGCTCATGTGCGGCCGGAACATCGACAGTTCCGGTCACGCGTTCAGAACGGCATCGGTCGTGAAATATGAAAGTAAAGAAAAAGTGCTGCAAGAAATACAAAAAGGGCAAGGCGTGCAAGAAATGTCCGTTTCGATGCGCGTGACCAACGGAGTTCGGAATCCCGACTTGCCAATCCGTTCGTGGTAAACTTTTGACATGCATCGGCAGTCTCAGACTCGAATTTCTCGAGTCGAAAAACAAGATCTGCCGCATTTAATATGATCAACGAAACCCACGATTCGAATCTTCGAAGCTGGATCGAGTCGGCGAACCGACCCGATACCGAGTTTCCGCTTCAAAACCTTCCGGTTTGTCATTTTTACAAAGGCAATGACGTTCAGATCGGAATTGCCGTCGGCGACTTCATCCTCGACTTCGAACCGTTTTACAACTCGTTCGGTGCCGACGGTTATGAGCGCATCGATCTAGATCTGGCGGCCAGCCACAAGGCACGAACGGCGATCATTGAAGCGCTGTCGGAAAGTGCGAAAGAGTCAACAAGAAACCTGATACGCGATCATTTTCTGACTCCGCTCGCATCCGCGAAATTCGCGCTTCCGTTCGAGATCCGCGACTACACCGATTTCTATTGCTCGATCTTTCACGCGACGAACGTCGGGGCGATGTTCCGGCCTGACAATCCGCTGCTTCCGAACTACAAGTATATTCCGATCGGATATCACGGGCGCGCGTCTTCGATCGTCATCTCCGGTACTGAAATTCGTCGCCCAAACGGGCAAAACCGTTCGGATGCCGAAAAGCCGCCCGTTTTCATTCCCTGTCGCAATCTTGACTACGAGATTGAGGTCGGGTTCTACGTGAGCCGCGGGAATGAGTTAGGTACTCCGGTTCCGCTCGAAGAATCTGAGAATCATATTCTTGGTCTTTCACTCGTCAACGACTGGTCCGCCCGCGACATACAGGCCTGGGAGTATCAGCCGCTGGGCCCGTTTCTCGCGAAGAATTTCGCGACCACGGTCTCACCGTTCGTCGTCACGCTCGAAGCTCTGGAACCGTTCCGCGTGCCCGCTTTCGAGCGCGATCCCGACGATCCGCAGCCTCTTGATCACCTGGACGGCGATGCCAACCGCAAACGCGGCGGGTTCGACGTCAACCTCGAAGTCTACTTGCAAACCGAAATGATGCGCGCGGAAATGATCGATCCGTTCTTGCTTTCGCGCTCGAACATGAAGGATCTCTATTGGACGATCGGCCAGATGCTGACCCATCACGCCTCGAACGGCTGCAATCTCCGCCGCGGCGACCTGCTCGCGACCGGAACGGTCTCGGGCCGCGAGAAGAACGAACGCGGATGCCTCTTGGAATTGACATGGCGGGGATCCGAGCCGCTCGAACTGCCGACGGGCGAGCTTCGGAGGTTTCTGGAAGACGGCGATGAGATCATCATGAAGGGATTTTGCGAGCGCGATGGCTTCCGACGCATCGGGTTCGGCGAATGCCGCGGCAAGATTATTCCCTCGAATTGATACTATCGTTGGTAATACATTCCTCCGGCATCATATGATTCTCACGAAGGTCTTCGGTCTTCCGAGGCCTCTTGTTCTTCCTATGTACAACCAGAGCCAAACCACCTTCCGGGCTATTGGATCGTTCGCGCTTCTGCTGTCGCTCATACCCGCCGTATTCGCCCAGATCGCATCACCGATCACCGGAACGGTAAAGGACCCGAACGGCGCCGTCGTCGCCGGGGCAACCGTCACGATCAGGTGCAAGGACGGCCGCGGCAGTTCGACGACGACCAACGCCGACGGCGCTTTCTCATATTTGGGAGCGATCGCAGGATGTGAGATCCGTGTCGCGCAGGCCGGTTTCGCGCCGTTTACACGAACGGTGGACTCGAACGAACCGATCGAGATCGTACTCAACATCGACGAACCGCGCGTAACCGTGACTGCCGAGACCGGAAGGGCCGAATCGCGAGCGAGCGTTCCCCAGGGCGTGACGCTGATCGGTAATGCGGACATCGTCCGCAAGTCGCCGACGGTCCTGGCTCAGCTTGCCGACGAGGAGGTCGGTGTCTCTCTGCAACGAACGAGTCCAACGATCGGCGGCATCGTTGTTCGCGGACTGACTGGAAAGAATGTTTCGGTTTACGTCGACGGGGTTCGGTACACGAATTCGGCCCAGCGCGGCGGAATCAACACGTTCTTGAATCTCAACGATCCGAACGGACTGCAGTCGGTCGAGATTCTCCGCGGCGCGAACTCGGCCCAATACGGCTCGGATTCGCTCGGCGGAACGGTGAACCTCGTGAGCCGGACTCCGAGTTTCAATTCTGATAAGAACGAGTTTCACGGTGATTTCATTACCGGACTCGCGACCGCCGACCGAAGTTATTTTGGCTCTTTGAATCTTAGTTACGGAACTTCGAGACTTGGAGGGAGCGTGACACTCGGCGGACGCCGTGTCGGGACGTTCCGTGCGGCCGACGGGATCGATTCGCACGCGGCGGTGACGCGATTTCTCGGCTTGCCCTCGAACATTCTCGGCGACAGATTACCCGACACTGAATTCAGTCAGTACGGTGGTGGCGTGCGGTTCAACTACTCGCCGACTCCGGATCAGACGTTCATCGTCAAGTACAACCGCAACCAGCAGGACGACGGAAAGCGCTACGATCAACTTTTTGGCGGTGACGGAAACCTGATCGCGGATCTGCGCAACCTGATGCTCGATTTCGGATATGTCCGGTACATCAAGCAGAATTTCGGCATCTTTGATGACGCTTCGTTCACCGTGTCATACAACAGCCAGCGCGAAGAGCGGGTCAACCAGGGCGGACAGGGAAATCCGCTTGGGACGATCACCCACCAGTACGAGCGCACCTCGGTGACCGGCTTCAGCTTTTTCCTCGACAAGCAGCTGCCGAAGGGAAATTCGTTTCTGATCGGTGGCGATTACTACTTCGAGAAGATCAATTCACCCGCGTTCACTTTCAATCCGGCGAACAACACGGTCGTGCTGTCCCGGCCGCGAGTGCCGGACGAATCGCACTTCGTTACGTCCGGTCTTTACGTCCAGGACTCGTGGGAAGCCATCCCGAACCGGCTTCGTTTCAGCGGTGCGCTTCGCTACAACGTCGGCTCGTACCGGGCTTACGGGAACGCCAGCCCGATAGTCAGCGGTTCGCGGCTGTGGCAGGATGACTCGCTCAGGGTCGCCGACTTCTCGGGCCGGATCGGGCTCGTCGGACGGGTCGCCAAAGGATTCAACCTGGCCTTCAACTATACGCGCGGATTCCGATACCCGAGCATGACCGACCTCGGCACATTGGGACTGACCGGCGACGGATTCGAAGTCGATTACACTTCGGCGATCAATCTCGGCGGAACGATCGGAACCGACGCCAGCGCCGACGCGGTCTCGACCGGACTTCCGGTTTCAAAGCAGCGGTCTGAGTATTCGGACGGTCTCGATTTCAGCGCGCGTTACTCAAACAAGCGTTTCGATACGGATTTCACGTTCTTCTACCTGAAACTGAAAGACACGATCACAAAACAGGCGTTGATCCTGCCGCAGGGCTCGGTCGGTCAGTTCCTTGGCGACCAGCAGATCGTCAGCCAGCGCCCGAACGGAACGGTTTTCGTCGCGCTCTCGTCCGCGCCGGTGCTTGTCCGGAGCAACTTCACCTCGGCCCGACTTTACGGCTTCGAATATGAATTTGAAGCGAGTCTCACCGACAAGATCGAACTTCGCGGCAACTACACTTTCATTCATGCGGAGGATGAAGAAACCGGTTTGCCGCCGAACATCGAGGGCGGAACCCCGCCGCCGCAGGGCCTCGTGAGCCTGCGATACCAGCCGCGACGGACAATGTGGTTCGAGTTTTTCTCCAACCTCGTTCAGAAACAGGACCGACTTTCGACGCTTGATCTCAGCGATCGCCGCACCGGCGCTCCCCGATCGCGATCTCAGATCCAGAACTTTTTCCGGCGCGGTGCATGTGTCCGCGGACTGACAAACAACCCCGACGGTGTCTGCGGAACCGGCGACGAGACCATTCTTCTGGCGACCGGTGAAACGTTGCTTCAGGTACAGGATCGGGTACTCGGGGTCGGAGTGAATTCGGGACAACTGTTCACCTATTTGCCGTCGTACGCATTGCTTAATGTTCGTGGCGGATTCAAGATCGGCGAGCGCTCCGATATATTCTGGAGCTTCGAAAACATCCTCGATGGCTACAACCGAAAACCAAGCTGGGGAATTGACGGCGCCGGACGGAATTTCAAGATCCAATATCGGCTCAAGTTC
>JAKQII010000300.1 GCA_029557535.1 Acidobacteriota bacterium | reverse complement strand
GATCGCCGGCTGCGATCGCGGCCGCGCCCGATGCCCATCCGGCAAGGCGCAGAAATTCAAAGGATCACTGATTTCGCCACCATCACTCGAACCACTCCGCGGGCCTCGGCAGTTAAGTTCTGGGCCGGGAATAATTTCCCTTCTGCACGTGGTTTAGTGCGTGTATGTACGACGACAAACACGCACACGCGCACAGCCGCAACCGCTTTTCGGTAATTCCGACCGCCCAAAAACTCGACGCCGACGTCCGACTGACCGGTCGCGGCATCACGATCGCATTTCTTGACTCCGGATTTTATCCCCATCCCGATTTCGCCGATCGCGTCATTGCCTTTCACGACGTTTCCGGCGAGGAAACCGAACTGATCGGGATCGAACCGAAGGGACACCACTGGCACGGAACGCAAACGGCGACCGCATGTGCCGGCAGCGGACTGCTTTCGGACGGGATTTTCAAAGGACTCGCGCATGAGTCAAAACTCGTCCTCGTCAAGGTCTCACGCAGAGGCCGGATCGGCGACGAGGAGATCATCGCCGGACTGAAATGGATCGCTGCCAACCGCGAACGGCTTGGCATCCGGATCCTCAACATGTCGCTCGGAGGCGACACGGACGCAATGACCGCCGAGAGCGAGATCAACCGGCTGGCTGAAATGATCGTCGCCGACGGGGTCGTCGTTACTGTCGCGGCCGGAAACGCCGGTGATACGCATTCGATCCCGCCGGCAAATGCTCCGTCGGTGATCACCGTCGGCGGATACTCTGATTCCAATCATCTCGACCCGCGCGAGATCGCCCTTTATCACTCGAACTTCGGCGAGACCCTCGACGGGAACGTCAAGCCCGAGATCATCGCGCCGGCGATGTTCGTCGCGGCGCCGATCCTGCCCGAGACGGACGACTACCGCGCCGCCGAGACCTTGTCGCTTCTCGCCGATTCACCCGATTACGCATTCAAGGCAATGCTCGACGAATACCTCGAAACGAGCGGACTCACTGCCGACGTTCTCGAACTTGGCGTTGACGAGGCTCGAAAGATAGTCGAATACCAACTGCACCGGCGAAAGATCGTCGGAACGCACTACCAGCACGTCGACGGGACGAGTTTCGCAGCGCCGATCACGGCTTCGGTCGCGGCGCAGATGCTCGAAGCGAACCCGAAACTGACCCCGCATGCCGTCAAACATTTACTCGTCTCGACCGCGTCGCGGATCACCGGATTTGAAGCGATTCGTCAGGGCTTCGGAATGCTCAACGCCGCGGGCGCCACCGCGGAGGCTCGGAAGGAGGTTCACCGGCTCGACGACATGAACCTTCGCCGGCCGGAGATCGATGCTGACGGCATCGTCTTTTTTCATCACGACGACCAGGCGAGGCGCATCGCGCTCGCCGGCGATTTCAACGATTGGGATTCTGAAACGGACATGTTCGCACAAGGCGCCGACGGCGTTTGGCGGGCAAAGATCGCCGCGCTTCCGGCCGGAGAATACCGTTACAAGTTTGTCGTTGACGGCACGGTTTGGGTTGAGGATCCAAGCAACCTGATGAAGCGCGCGGATGATTTCGGGGGATTCAACTCGATCCTCAAAGTCGTGGAATAAACGGCGGGTCGGGGGTGTTTTATCGGATCGGAGAGACCAATGCAGGAACGGATCGGACAGAACTGGAGGGAGTATTTCGCGGAAGCGCTCGGGCTTGGCCTGTTCATGATTTCTGCCTGTACGTTTTCGGTCCTGCTGTTTCATCCGGCGTATGCTCCGACGGGAATTTCCCAGTCGCTGAGACTTTCGCTGATGGGCGCGTCGATGGGAGTTACCGCGATCGCAATCTTCAAATCGCCTTTCGGAAAACTCTCGGGTGCGCACATCAATCCGGCGGTGACACTGACGTTCTGGCGGCTCGGGAAGATCCGGTCGACCGACGCGACATTCTACGTTCTTTTTCAATTTATCGGAGCCACCGCCGGCGTCTTGATCTCATGGGGCGCGCTCGGCGCGGTGCTCGCCGACTCGATGGTGAATTTCGCGGTCACGATTCCGAACGGATCGGGCCCGGCCGTTTCATTTGCCGCTGAGTTCGCGATCTCATTCGGGATGATGGCGACGGTGCTCGTCGCTTCGAATCACGCTGGATTTTCGAAGTTCACGCCGTTCGTGGCCGGGACGCTCGTTGCGGTTTACATCGCGGTCGAGTCGCCGATCTCGGGAATGAGCATGAACCCGGCAAGGACCTTCGGATCGGCGATCTTCGCCGGCACTTGGACCGGCTGGTGGGTGTATTTCGCGGCGCCGCCGCTGGCGATGCTCGCGGCGGCCGAGATCTTTTTGAGGTTACGGGGTCCGCACGCGGTCCTGTGCGCGAAGCTCGATCACGACAGCAGTTATAGGTGCATTTTCAATTGCGCTGGAGGCGCAAGTACGGAGTGAGCAGGATTTGCGATTTGCAACTTGCAATTGGTCGGAGCCATCAGCTTGTAGTCTTCGTCTACCGGCTACTGACCACCGACCACTGGCCACTGACTATTGACCACTGACCACTGACCACTGACCACTGACTACTGACCACTGACCACTGACCACTGACCACTGACTAATATGCGACTTAATAAAAAAACAGCAATCATCACCGGCAGCAGCCAGGGCATCGGCCGCGGCATCGCCGAACGTTACGGAAGCGAGGGCGCGAACGTCGTCGTCAATTACATCGGAAACATGGACATGGCGAACGAGGTCTGCGACATCGTCGCCAAAAACGGCGGCCGCGCGGTCGCCGTACAGGGCGACATCTCGAAGGTCGCCGACATCGACAACCTTTTCGCCGCGGCGATCGAGGCGTTCGGATCGGTCGACATTCTCGTCAACAACGCCGGCGTCGAACGCCACGCGCCGTTCTGGGAAGTGACCGAGAAGGACTACGAGTTCGTCATGAACGTCAACGTCAAGGGCACGTTCTTCGCTGCGCAGGCGATGGCGAAACATCTGATCGAGACAAAACGGCGCGGCAAGATCATCAATATCAGCTCGGTGCACGAAGACCTTCCGTTCCCGAATTTCACCGCCTACTGCGTTTCGAAAGGCGGCGTCCGGATGCTCGCGCGGAACCTCGCGGTCGAGCTCGGACAATTCGGGATCAACGTCAACAACATCGCGCCCGGCGCGATCGAAACTCCGATCAACCGTAATCTGCTCAACAATCCGATGAAGCTGGATTATTTGCTCGGCCAGATCCCGCTCAAACGGCTCGGCCAGACCGACGACGTCGCCGGCGTGGCGGTCTTCCTGGCATCGGACGAAGCCGATTACGTTACCGGCTCGACATTCTTCGTCGACGGGGGACTGACCTGGTATTACGAGGAACAATAACCGTGAGCGGTGAGCAGTAAGCAGTGAGCAGGTCAGTTCACGGCTCACTGCTCACTGCTTACTGCTCACTGACGACTATGAAATACGACATCATCATCATCGGAACCGGCGCGGGCGGCGGGACGCTGCTTCGCAAACTTGCTCCTTCCGGAAAGAAGATCCTCGTCCTCGAACGCGGCGACTTCGTCAAACGCGGTCTCGAGAACTGGGATTCGCGGAAAGTAAACGTCGACGGGCACTACAACACGAAGGAAGTCTGGTACGACCGCGACGGCAAACCGCTTCATCCGCATACGAACTACAACGTCGGCGGCAACACGAAGTTTTATGGCGCCGCCCTTTTCCGGATGCGCAAAGAGGATTTCGGCGACCTCAAGCACTTCGACGGGATCTCGCCCGCCTGGCCGATTTCGTACGACGAGCTCGAACCGTATTACGCGCAGGCCGAGGCGATGTATCACGTCCACGGGACACGCGGCGAGGATCCGACCGAACCGTGGTCGAGCACGCCTTTTCCGCATCCCGCCGTTTCACACGAAACCCGGATCGAGCATCTCGCCGAGGATCTTGCGGCGCTCGGCTGCAATCCGTTCCACGTGCCGCTCGGGATCATGCTCAAGGAAGGCGATCCGCGGAGCAAATGCATCCGGTGCGCGACGTGCGACGGGTTTCCGTGTCTCGTCAACGCCAAATCGGACGCGCAGGTTTGCGGCGTCGAACCGGCGCTCGATCATTCAAATGTCACGCTGCTGACAAACGCGTTGGTCAAGAAGCTTGAGACCGACGCCTCCGGGCGAATGGTTTCGGCGGTCGTCGTCGAGATCGACGGCGCGACCGAGCGTTTCAGCGCGGACACGGTCGTCGTTTCGGCCGGTGCGATCAACTCGGCGGCGCTCCTGCTTCGCTCCGCCAACGAGCGGCATCCGAACGGCCTGGCGAATTCGAGCGATCAGGTCGGGCGAAATTACATGGGTCACGTCAATTCGGTGATGCTCGCGGTTTCGAAATGCCCGAATCCGACGATCTTTCAAAAGACGCTCGCGGTCAACGATTTCTACTTCGGCGACGACGAGTTTCCTTATCCAATGGGACATATCTCGTTCGTCGGAAAGCTCGACGGCGTGACGCTGTCGGCCGGCGCGCCGGCCATCGCGCCGGGCTTCACGCTTGACCTGATGGCCAAGCATTCGCTCGATTTCTGGCTGACGACCGAGGATCTTCCGCGGCCCGAGAACCGCGTCACGCTGAACGCCAACGGCGACATCGTGCTGAGCTATACACCGAACAATGTCGAGGCGCACAAACGTCTGCAAGCAAAGCTTAAGGAGCTGATGAACCGGCAGCGCAAATGCGACATCCACGGCGGCGAATGTCACCAGGGCATCTTCGCGCGGAACCTTTATCTGGCCGAACAGATCCCGCTTGCCGGCGTCGCGCACCAGAACGGCACGGTCCGCTTCGGCGACGATCCGTCCACCTCGGTGCTCGACCGCGACTGCCGGGCGCACGAGGTCGAGAACCTGTACGTCGTCGACGGAAGCTTTTTCCCGTCAAGTTCGGCGGTAAATCCGGCGCTGACGATCATGGCCAACGCACTGAGGGTTGGGGACAAGTTGCTCGCCGATTAATCAGTTTATTTGCGATTTGCAATTTGCAATTTGCGATTAGAGGCCCGCGACATCGCCGTGTTCCGACAATTGCAAATCGCAAATTGCAAATCGCAAATCGAAACCACTGTGATGAAACATAAACTTTACAACGAATTTCCCTTCGGCTGGCTGCTCATAGGGGTGATCGCCATCGCGGTATTTCTGTCCGCGAGCGTGCACGGCCAAACGGTGGATCGTGTCGAATCGGTCGGGTTGACGGTCTCGGATATGGATCGCGCGGTCGATTTCTACACCCGCGTCCTGCCGTTCGAGAAGGTCTCGGACAAAGAGGTCTGGGGATCCGACCTTGAACGTCTGACCGGCGTTTTCGGAGCGCGGGTACGCATCGTCCGGCTGAAACTCGGCAACGAAGAACTCGAGCTTACAGAATATCTGACTGGCGGCGGACGTCCCGTTCCGGTCGATTCGCGCAGCAACGACCGCTGGTTCCAGCACGTCGCGATCATCGTTTCGGATATGGGCAAGGCGTTCGAGGTCCTGAAACGGAACAAGGTCCGCTTCGCTTCGACCGCGCCGCAGACATTGCCGAAGACGATCCCGAACGCGGCGGGGATCAGCGCCTTCTATTTTCGCGACTTCGACAACCACATCCTCGAGATCCTTCATTTTCCGCCCGACAAGGGCGCGAAGAAATGGCACGATCTCGAATCTTCCGGCAAGTTGTTTCTCGGCATCGACCACACGGCGATCGTCGTCAACGACTCCGACGTGAGCCTCGGCTTCTACCGCGATCTGCTCGGCCTGACGGTCGCCGGCACGAGCGATAATTTCGGCGACGAACAGGAACATCTGAACAACGTTTTCGGCGCACGGCTGCACATCACCGGATTGCACACCGGGTCGGACGGAATCGCGGTCGAGTTTCTCGAATACCGCGCTCCGAAGGACGGCCGGCCGTTCCCGGCCGATACGCGGAGCAACGATCTCTGGCACTGGCAAACCAGTTTTGAGTCAGAGTCCGTTCCTTTGTTGTTCGCGAGCGTTGTCGCCTCAAGATCGAGGTTGATCTCGACCGGAATTGTCGAAATGGACGGGAATAAATTCGGTTTCAGGCGCGCTCTATTATTTCGCGATCCCGACGGCCACGCCGTCCGGACGATCGGGAGGTAATCATGAAAAAAGCAATCATCATTTCATTCGTGGCGGTCGTCGCCATCGCCATCGGCGCTTTCTTCCTCTGGCCGCGGGCCGAGGGCGTCAAGCAAGTGAATACGACCGCCGATAACATTGCGATCAAGGGATTCGACACTGTCGCCTACTTTTCGAACTCGGACGTGGTCCAGGGCAATCCGGATTTCAAATTCGTCTGGAAAGGCGCGACCTGGCTCTTTTCGTCGGCAACGAACCTGGAGAAGTTCAAGAGCGATCCCGAGAGTTTCGCGCCGCAGTTCGGCGGATACTGCTCGTGGGCCGTGTCGCACGGTTACATCGCCGACGGCGACCCGACCGCTTGGAAGATCGTCGAAGGCAAGCTCTATTTCAACTATAACCAGAAGGTGAAGGAGAAATGGGAAGCCGAACAGGACAGCCTGATCGGCATCGGCAAAGCCAACTGGGAGCAGTTCAAGGTGAAGAAGCCGGTGAAGAAGTGAATAAGGGATTCCAGCGAACAATTCCAGGCAAGCATACCAAGATTCCAAGCGGGAATACTTCAGGCTGCGCATTCGAAGCTTTGCATTTCAGGATTCCAAGAGCGGCATTCCAAGATAGGCATTCCAAAATTCCAAGACGGGCATTTCAGAAAGCCGTATTCGGGGGACTTGCAGCTTGTAATCTTGAAATGCTCCGCCTTGGAATGCGCAGCCTGGAATCTTGAAATGCTCCGCCTTGGTATGCACAGCCTGGAATCTTGAAATGCTCCGCCTTGGAATGCACAGCCTGGAATCTTGAAATG
>JAKQII010000267.1 GCA_029557535.1 Acidobacteriota bacterium | reverse complement strand
TCAGCAAAATAAAACAAATCACCGTGCGCCCGACGCGCTCGGTTTTGAAGTATTCCGACAGCCGTGAAGATGCCAAAAAAATCGGACGTGAACTGCAGGTTGATGCCGTTCTGGATGGACGGATCCAGCGCGTCGGCGAACAGGTGCGCGTCAATGTGCAGTTGATTAGAGTTTCCGATGGCGCAACTATTTGGACGGAGCAATTTGATGACAAGTTTACGAATTTTTTCACCGTTCAGGACTCTATCAGCCAAATAGTGGTGCAATCGCTCGCCTTGAAACTCGATGATACGGAGCGCGAAAAATTCATCCGGCGCGGCACAGAAAACGCGGAAGCCTATCAGGAATACCTGCTTGGCAGATTTTTCTGGAACAAACGCTCCGCAAACGATCTGGACAATGCCGTTAAGCATTTCAAACGTGCTACGGAACTTGACGGGAACTTTGCGCTTGCCTATGCCGGACTGGCCGAAACACACGCGATTTATCCGTTTTATGCGGTTGTGCCGGACAAAGACTCTTTGCCGAAAGCGCGGATTGCCGCAACCCGCGCAATCGAAATCGACGGCGAATCGGCGGAGGCGCACACGGTTCTCGCTTACGTTCAATCGCAATATGATTTCAATTGGCAGGAAGCAGAGAATTCTTACAAACGTGCTATCGAATTAAACCCAAATTACGCAAACACGCGGCAATGGTATGGCGAATTCTTGGCGTTTCAGGGGCGCTTTGACGAAAGTCTGGTGCAGATGCAGAAAGCCGTCGAACTCGACCCGACATCGCTTTCCGCCATTAACGCACCCGCCTTGGTATTTAACGCTTCGCGCCAATTTGATAGAACTCTCGAAACCACCGACAAGGTTTTGCATATGGATTCGGACTTTCTTATCGCCAAACATTACAGAGCCCGCGCCTTGTTTTTTTCCGGCAGACGGGAAGAAGCCTTTGAACTTTATAGGGAAGTGATCGCCGAATCAAAAGAAAGCGTCTTTTTCAAAGCCGATTTGGGCTGCCTTTACGGATTGAACGGAAACACGGCGGAAGCGCAAGAAATACTCGCTGATCTCACCGAAACCGCCAAAACAAAATACGTTTCGCCTTATTATTTTGCCAATGTTCAAATCGGTTTGGGCGAAAAAGAAAAGGCCTTTGAAAATTTGCGAAAAGCCATCGCCGAAAGGGACAATAACGTGATTGTGATGAAGGTCGGATTAAATTTCGATACCCTGCGCGAAGATGCGGAATTTCAGGAAATCTTGCGAAGCGCGAATTTCTAAGTTCATTACTGCAAAGAATCGAGCGGCTCAAAGTTCATTGAACCGCGCGATTATCAATCTCACTTTGCAATCAAAGGCTCCCCGCCGTCGCCGCGTGGTGATTCGGCGGTTGGGATTGGGAACTTCTCAACCTTTGGTTCAGTCGCGTCTTTTTCCAAAGCCGCGCTTAAAACATCACTGATATATTTCGCCGGAATTATTTCCAATTCTTTGCGGACATCCTCGGGAATTTCTTCAGTGTCGGCTTCGTTGCGCTCGGGCAAAATTATCCGGCGGATTCCCGCGCGGTGCGCAGCGAGTACCTTTTCCTTGATCCCGCCCACCGGGAAGACGAGTCCGGAAAGCGTGATCTCTCCGGTCATCGCCGTGTCGGACCGGACCTTGCGCCCGGTATAGAGCGATGCCAGCGCCGACGCCATCGTCACGCCGGCGCTCGGACCGTCCTTTGGGATGGCGCCGGCCGGAACGTGAAGGTGGATCCCGTTTTCCTTCATGACTTGCGGGTCGATCCCGAACTCGGCCGCGTGTGACCAAAGATACGAGCGCGCGGCCATCGCCGATTCCTTCATCACCTCTCCGAGCTGGCCCGTCAAGGTCAGTCCGCCGCTTCCCGGAAGTGCGGTCGCCTCAATAAACAGCACTTCGCCGCCCATCTCCGTCCAGGCCATTCCGGTCGCAACGCCCGCGGGAAGATCGCTCCGCGCCTCCTCAGGATAGAAACGCGGCCCGCCGAGATACGATTTGACCTCGTTCGCGGTGATCAGGACTTTTCCAATATGTCCTTTGGCGACCTTGAGAGCGACCTTGCGGGCGAGATTTCCGACCGACCTTTCGAGTTGGCGGACCCCGGCTTCACGTGTGTAGCGCATGGTCAGCAGATTCACCGCGTCGTCCGAGATCTCGATCTGATCCGGCGTCAATCCATTCTCCGTCGTTTGGCGCGGGATCAGGTACTGACGGGCAATTTTCAGCTTTTCCGCATCCGAATAGCCGGCGAGGCCGATGATCTCCATCCGGTCGCGCAGAGGCATCGGGATCGGCGCGAGCTGGTTCGCGGTGGCGATGAAGAACACTTTCGAGAGATCGAACGGCAGATCCAGGTAGTGGTCGCGGAACGTGTGGTTCTGTGCGGGATCAAGGATCTCGAGCAGCACCGAGGCCGGATCGCCGCGAAAGTCGTGCCCCATCTTGTCGATCTCGTCGAGCATAAGCACCGGATTATTGACGCCGATCCTCCGGAGCGTTTGAATGATCCGGCCGGGCATCGCTCCGACGTACGTGCGTCGATGCCCGCGCAATTCGGACTCGTCGCGGACGCCGCCGAGCGCGATCCGGTCGAATTCGCGGCCCATGGCCCGCGCGATCGAACGCCCGAGACTTGTTTTTCCGACGCCCGGCGGTCCGACGAACAGTATGATCGGACTCTTCGAATCGGGTCGGAGCTTGACGACCGCAAGCGATTCCAAAATGCGCTGCTTGATGTCGACGAGCCCGTAATGATCTTCGTCAAGGATACGCTGTGCCTCAGTTAGATCGAGTTTTTCCTCGCTCGACCTTCGCCAGGGCAGTTCGAGAATGTACTCGAGGTAGGTCCGGATGACGTGGTAGTCGGGAGCCGCCTGCGGCAGCTGTTCCATCCGCCGAAGTTCGCGTTCTGCCTCCTTGCGGATGTCGTCCGGAAGATCGGTGGTCTCGAGTCTTTCCCGTAGCTGAGTCGCTTCGGCCTTCTCTCCTGTTTCGTCCTCGCCGAGTTCCTTTTGGATCGCCTTCATCTGCTGGCGAAGGACATAGTCGCGCTGGGCCTTGTCCATCTCGCCCTGCGCCTCGGTCGCGATCTTCGAGCGGATCTGCATGATCTCGAGTTCGCGTGCGAGCGCGGCGTGCGTCAGCGCGAGAAGTTCGTCGGTCGTCGTCGATTCGAGCATTTTCTGCTCTGTATCGACTCCGAGATCGAGGACGGACGCGAGAAAATAGGCCAACTGGACCGGATTCTGCTGCGACATCACGGCCATCCGAACCTCGGGCGGGACGTTCGGGAGCATCGCCAGCGCTTCCTGGATCATCGTCTGAATATTTCGTTTCAGCGCTTCGACGGATTCGTCGTCGGTCGTCGTCAGTTCAGGAAGGATTTCGACAGTCGCGCGCAGAAACGGCTCTTCCTGAACGAACGAGACGATTCGAAAACGCTCTATGCCCTGCACGATGAGCTGCAGGACATCCTCAGCGCGCATCATCCGCTTGATGTTGACGATCGTCCCGACTTCATAAAGATCGGACGGTTTCGCGTCCGAGCCCTGGACGTCGCCGACGCGCACGGTGACGCAAGCAATCAGTTTTTCTTCGGTTGCAAGCGCGGATTCAACGGCGCGCGTCGATCGGGCGCGGCCGACGGCCAGCGGCACGACCGTTTCCGGAAAGAGTGTCGTGTTCTGCAACGGCAGCACGGCGATATCGAACCGCTTGCCCGGCGGCTGATCCGGTAAAGGCTGTGTTTTGAAGTTTTCTGGGTCCATAGCTATTTCTTTCTGAGATGAATCAGCAGCAGACCGTTGTCAAAGTTGTTCTCGATAGTAGCCCCTTCGATCGACGCCGGGAAATTGAGCGTCTTCTCGAACCGGCTGTATGTGATCTCCATTTGATGGTAATGAATCCCTTTGCCGCAAGAAGTGTCGCGGCGCGTTCCGGCGATGTAGAGCGTGTTGCCGGCGACCTCGATCTCGATATCTTCCGCCGAAACTCCGGCCAGCTCTACCTTCACAAGCCAGCCGTCGGGAGTTTGATAGACATCGGCCGCCGGATACCAGAGCCGGCCCGACGTGCGGACCTCTTTCGACGAGCCGAGAAACTGGAAATAACGATTTATCGATTTAGCCATTAGTCCATTTGGGATTGCGGATCTGGGATTTGGGATTATCTGTGAATCGCGTATATCCGAAATCAGAAATCCGAATTCCGAAATGAGTTCATTTGCTCCAGAACGCCTTGCCGCTCGAGATCTCTTCGAGCGTTTCCGCAACCTCGAGCTGATCTTCCATTTCGAGCGCGATATCGGCGATCGAAACGATCCCGTGCAGGACACCCTCGTCGTCGACTATCGGGACGCGGCGAACCTGTTTTTCGCCCATGATCCGCGCGGCCGTGAACGCAAAATCGTCCGGTTTTGCGGTGAAGACGTCGCGTGTCATCACCTCTTTGACGAGCGTTTCACGGACGAGTTTCTCTTCGGCGACGACGCGCACGACGATGTCGCGATCCGTAATGATCCCGACCAGTTTGCCGGTCGATTCCTCAACCACGGGCAGGACGCCGATGTCGCCTTCCTTCATGCGTTTGGCGACATCGTAAAGCGACATTTCCGGGGTCACGGTCGAGACGTTCTTCGTCATGATTTCGCTGCACCGCACGCGCGATTTCGATTCGGATCCGGAGTTGTTCATACGGCTATTTTGTTTGAGTTCAGGGCATAAAGCAAGGAAAAATCCGGGGCCTGCTTCCGGAACCCGCTTTGATTTCGACGAAGCATAGTCTAAATTGACACCGTGAACCGAATACTCTACTTGTTTGCCGTGATCTGAGCCCGCTCGATGATTTTGCGAACATTCCGTCGCGGCACTTCTTAACTTGAATCCGCTCGTATTTGGTCGGCCAAATTCCAGGTTCGTCGCGATGATCTACTCTCTAAAGCTCCTTGCCGTATTCGTCGTCCCGGTGGCCGCCTCGGCTGTTTATCACCTGACGTATTCACAGCTGAAGGACGGGGCGACGTACTTGATCGGAATGTTGGGGACAACCCATCTGTCGGCCATTTTCGCGTTAACAGCGGCCTACCTTTTAGCCCTCGACGAACCCGATAACACAATCGTCCGAGGGTCATTCATCTATCTGGTTACCCTTGGGCCGCTGATTCAACTCGTCGGCGCAATGTGGATCAGAAACAACCGCGACAAGAAGGGAGAAGCGAGAACTGCGTATCTTGTTTCAGTGATCTTTTTGTGGCTGGTCTGGGGAATAGTTCTGGTTTTGGCGATCACTATTTTGATCCTGCTCGCGGTTCTCGTCGTTATTCTGATGATCGCACTATCTTTCGGAGCGTTCACATTTAATTGATCGCGGTGTTTGAAGGTCGCGCGTTGTCCCCATTTTGTGATTGCGCCCTCGTTCGCGATTGCAATATGATGCGGTCGTGGAAGAGGCGGTGAAGATGTTCGTCGTTATCGGTGTTCCGCTGATCGGAGTCGGCCTCTATCACATAATATTTTCTCGGGTCCGTGATGTTGCGATTTACCGAATCGGATTATTGACGGCGATTCACTTCGCGTTATGGTTTTCGATTGTAGCCTCATTGTTCACTTGGTACGGAAATTGGATAATCGAATGGATTATTCTCCTCTATCTGATTCTCATTGCGCCCCTGATATCGATCGCTTTGGCGCGCTTCATCAAACGTAACCGGCATTCGGATCCGGATCGCTATTTCGCGTACCACGGTTCGATCGCCTACGCGGTTATTGTTGTGGGATTCCTGTGGATTCCATTCCTAATTCTCCTGATTTATCTTTATTTTTACTGGCGAACACAAGCATGATCCTCGCGAACTCAACATTTCTTGACCTTGTCCGTCATCCTCTCGAAATGTTCTTCACGTTTGCGATTCCGCTGGCGGTCGTTGGCGCGTATTTCCGCTTTGCTCAGAGAATACGAGATACGCGCGTATTCGTGACGGGATTGGTGAGCACGATCCATTTCGCCTGCTGGATCGGTCTTATTCTCGCAATGTTCCTGTGGCACGGTCCCAGCGGCTACTTCAACATAATTGTCGGGTTGCTGATCATATATTTGCTGACGATCGCACCGCTGATCGCGATCGCGCTTTGGTTCACGATTTGGTACGACCGGATGAAACTCGAAGACTATGGTTTCGCGATGACGAGCAATCTCGCCTATTTCCTGATCTTCGGAGTCCTGCCGTGGTGCGGGATCTTTTTGTTCTTTGGCGGGTCAATTTTGTCTCGAGGCCTTGGTGGCTGAAGCAGAATCGCGTTATTGAGGGCGGATTCGATTTGAGTCTTGCCGTCTGCTTCAAAGGCCATTTCTAAAGGCGCTTTGAATGGGGTTTTCATGAATTGCCGTTCGTTTTAACGAACGGATTGCGGTGATCTCAGAAAAATTTTCGGCTTCAGCCGAATCTTGGGCTAAAGCCCTGCAGCAATTAGGCTTATCCAAAAGCGCTCGCGCAAATCGTGGTGTTGGAATTATGTGCTGCCGGCTGACGCGGGCGGAACTGACTTGATCATCCGCCCACCCAAGCGAGTTGTCTCGTCCTATCCGTCGTCGCCGATCGCTTCGACCGGACACGCATCGCGGGCTTCCTCGCAGAGTTCGATCTCTTCTTTGGTTTCAGGCTGCTTGTAGACGTATGAGTAGCCGTTTTCGTCGTTGCGCGTGAAGTTCTTCGGCGAGGTGTCGCGACAGACGTCGCAGTCGATGCAGCTCGAATCGACGTAGAACTTGCCGCGTGTGTTGTCGGGAAGTTTGTCGGAGAATTCGGCCATTCTTGTTTGTGGTCGGTGGTCAGTGGTCGGTGGTCGGTGTCGGACGTTACATTAGATTCCAAAATCGGACTTCAAACTATTGGATCGTAACGACTGACGTCGACTGACCCCTGACCACAGACCACCGACTACTTTTTCTCAGTCATCTCAATCATCCGCGCCAAGGCGATGTTCGCGAAGTGCTTCGTCTCGTCATCGACGACGATCTCGTTGACCACGACGCCTTCGACGAGGTTGTCCAGCGACCACGCCAGCGACTGCGGCGAGATGCGGTACATCGTCGCGCACATGCAAAGATCAGGTGCGAGAAGATGAATCTCTTTGTCGGGGAAACGGTCGGCGAGTCGGCTGACAAGATTGACCTCGGTTCCGATCGCCCACTTCGAACCGGCCGGCGATTCCTCGACGGTTTTGATGATGTACGATGTCGAACCGTTGAGATCGCTCATCTCGACGACCTCATGGACGCATTCCGGATGAACAAGGATCTTGACGCCCGGAACCTTCTCGCGGATCTGATCGACGTGCCACGGCTTGAACCGTCCGTGAACCGAGCAATGTCCGCGCCAAAGAATGAGTTTTGCTTCGAGCAATTCCTCCGGCGAGTTGCCGCCAAGTTCCTTGTGCGGATCCCACAACGCCATTTTTTCGAGCGGAATTCCGAATTTCTTTCCGGTATTGCGGCCTAGATGCTGATCGGGGAAGAAGAACATCTTGTCGAAGTTCTTGAGGTAGACATCGAACAGCGGGACGGCGTTTGAAGATGTGCAGACGACGCCTTCGTTACGGCCGCAGAACGCCTTGATCGCGGCGGTCGAATTCATGTACGTGATCGGCGCAACGCGCTGGTCGAGCACGCCGATCTCCCGCAGCTGTTCCCACGCATCCTCGACCTGGTCGATCGTCGCCATGTCGGCCATTGAACAACCGGCACCGAGGTCGGGAAGGATCACGCGCTGCGTCGGTTTGCCGAGAACGTCGGCCGACTCGGCCATGAAGTGGACGCCGCAAAAGACGATGAACTCGGCGTCGGTCTTCGACGCCATCACGGAAAGTTGATATGAATCGCCCGTCAGATCGGCATGTCGAACAACGTCGTCGCGCTGGTAATGATGGCCGAGGATTACGACGCGTGATCCGAGCTCTCGCTTTGCCGCGGCGATTCGCTCATCGAGTTCCGCCTCGCTCATCACGAGGTAGTCTTCCATCGGCCGGACTGCTTCGATCACTGATGACATAGCTTAGGAGATTTGCGATTTGCAATTTGCAATTTGCGATCGCGGTATGGCACTACTCACTTTCGCCGCGCAGTTGCGCGCCGCTAAACGGCTCACTGCTCACTGCTTAGACGTCCAGATTCTTCACGTCGAGCGCGTTGTCCTCGATGAACTTGCGGCGCGGTTCGACCTGATCGCCCATCAGGATCGTGAAGATCTCGTCGGTTTCGATCGCGTCCTCGATCCGCACTTGAAGCAGCGTCCGCTTTTCGGGGTCCATCGTCGTTTCCCAAAGTTGCTCCGGGTTCATCTCGCCCAAACCCTTGTATCGTTGAATATTAAGATCCTTTTTCGCGAGTGCCATGACTTTTTCGAAGAGATCGGCGCGCGAATCGAACGATTCGGACTTGCCGTTTTCGCCGAGCACGTACGGTCCCGAATAAGTCGCGTCGAGCTGCTTCTTGAGATCAACGGACTTCTGGAACTCGACGTAACTCGCCAGGTTCCAGTCGAAAACCATCTTCGTCCCGTTGGGCATCGTAACCTCGATCTCCGTAAGGCCGTGTTCGTCGTCCGACAATAACTCGGTCCGATAGCCGGCTTCGGCGATCTTACCCTCGACGACGGCGATCAGATCCTCCGACTGGAAAATTTTGCGGAGACGGAAATTGTTATTTGCGAGGATGCCGTCACGGCCCGCAAAGGCTTCAAGGATCGCTTCGAGAAGCTTCATGTCGTTGCCAAGCCGACGCACGAAGCGGCTTGTATAGTTTCCATACTCGACCGTTTGCTCAAGGAACTTCGAAAGCTCGCGGCCTTCGATCGACCGCCCGCCCGCGGTCACCTGAACGTCGCTCGTAGCCTGCCGCATCAGATACTTGAACATCTGCGGCTCGTCCTTGATGTATTCTTCCTTTTTGCCCTTTTTGACCTTGTAGAGCGGCGGTTGCGCGATGTAGATGTGACCGGCCTCCAGCAGTTCCGGCATTTGCCTGTAAAAGAAAGTAAGCAAAAGGGTTCTGATGTGCGAGCCGTCAACGTCAGCGTCCGTCATCAAGCAGACCTTATGATATCTGAGTTTTGATAAGTCGAAGTCGTCCTTGCCGATTCCGGTGCCGAGCGCGGTGATCAGCGCCTTGATCTCACCGTGACCGAGCATCTTGTCGAAACGGGCCTTCTCGACGTTCAGGATCTTGCCCTTAAGCGGCAAAACGGCCTGGTTCTTCCGGTCGCGGCCTTGTTTTGCTGAGTTATGGACAAAGACTCCGGAAGCAAGCGCAAAGTTATGCGTGCGCGGCACCTCCAGATCGAAAACATCGATTCTCTCGATCATTGGTTCAATCCGAACGATCCGGTGATTGTAATTCTTAACGGCTTCTGCGACTTTGTCTTGGTCACCGTTAAAATATCGGTCGCAAAATTTGTCGAATCGAAGAATCGAGCGGTCGTTCTTTTGCCGCCGACGTTCTTGGAACACACCAACTTCCAAATTGCCGAATTCGATTTCGATTTCTTTGAGAAGCGACATTGTTTTGCGGAAATACGTCTTATTCAACGCCTCTTTGCGACTTTGCCGGAACTCGTCTGTCCACTGATTAGCAGTCGTTTTGCGTCGCCACTCAAGCAGGTCGCTTTTTTGCCACTGACGGCGGGCTAGTAACGATAATTCCTCTTTTCGTTCCGGATTGCGCTGAAAAAAGTCCCGTGTCCGATCGGCTTGTTTTTCTCGATTCGCTGGCTCCGACCAATACTTCCTTTGGGCATCTGCAAGTTGTCTGGCGTTCGCTGCCCGATAATCAGCGTTATTGTCGTAGAATTCACGCCAACGTGCGGCCATGAAGTTTTTATAACTGGCATCGGACCACTGTGCTTTCGCCTGAGTCGAAAGTATCTTTCGAGTCGTTGGTTCCTTCATCCTGGAACTCATCATCGACCTAAATTCCGGGGATTTTCGTAGTTCTCGGCACTTTGAAATTACATCGTCACGGTGCAGCGTCTTTCCAGCGTGCCGGCGATGTAATTCTAGGTGAGCCTCTTTGCTCAATCTGACAAGATTGTCCGGATTGTTGTTCAACTTGTTGAAATCAATGTGATGACAATGATCACCGTCCGATTTCAGATATCTATTGGTGAAACGGTTGTACCAATCCGAAATCAGATGAGTGAAGAGCCAGCTTCTCGATTTGGCATCCCAGACCATTTCATAGCCGTCTATCGTGATGCCCTTTTCAGAGATGTTCGAAAACTTGCGGTTCAATGGCATCAGTGAATCGGTTGGTAGTAGTTCACAAGCTGATTTATATGTGCCATCGACCAACATGAACCGGTGATCCGGTGTACAGATTACTTCCTCGCCGTTATCGAATACGACCTTGATCACAGAAGCTTCGCGCTTTGTTCGACGAACATTTGTGATCTTCTCCACGCCGATCTTTCCGTTGCGCCGAATCGTGTAGCAGTAATTGTGTTTTCCGGCACGTTCCTCTTCGATTAATTCCAGGAACGAAAGGGTCCTTCCGTCAACAAGCGCAACCCTGGTATCGCCGGAAAAACAGCCGCCGGCCGAATCGCCCTCGACAAGATAAAGTTCCGAAAGCGCCGGGTCCTTTTCCTGGCAGTCTGCGAGTTTTCCTGGCAGTGTCGAAGTGCCGAGCGCGCTTTTGCGGACGATCTCGCGGGCCTTCCGCGCCGCTTCGCGTGCGCGCGCCGCGTCGACCGCCTTTCCGACGATCTTTTTCGCGACATTCGGGTTCTGCTCGAAGAACTCTCCCAGTTTTTCATTCAGGAACGATTCGACCTGACCTTTGACAGGCGAATTGAGTTTGCCTTTCGTCTGTCCCTCGAATTGCGGCTGCGGGATCTTCACCGAGATAACCGCAACGAGACCTTCGCGGACGTCGTCGCCCGAAAGCGTCGTTTTTGAGTTCTTCATCAGCCCCGAACTCTCGGCGTAGGCGTTGATCGTGCGCGTTAGCGCTCCGCGAAATCCTGAAAGGTGGGTTCCGCCGTCGACCGTATTGATGTTGTTTGCGAACGAAAAGATCTTCTCGTCGTAACTGTCGTTGTACTGCATTGACACCTCGACCGACAGTTCTTCCGCAACCTGTTCGAAATATAGCGGCTCCTCGTGGAGCGGCGACTTGTTCTTGTTGAGGTGCTTGACGAATTCCGCGATGCCGCCCTTGTAGTAGAATTCGTGCGATTTCTCGGGCATCTCACGCTCGTCTTTGATCAGGATGCGGATGCCTTTGTTCAGAAACGCCTTTTCGCGCAAACGTTCTGAGAGTTTATCGAAACTGTATTCGGTCGTTTCGAAGATATCCGAATCCGGTCTGAACGTGATCTTCGTTCCGCGCTTCGTCGTCTTTCCGGTTTCGGCCAACGGCGCCACCGGAAATCCAACTTTGTACTCCTGTTCGTAAGTCTTGCCGTCTCTCCATATCTCAAGTTTGAGCCATTCGGAAAGGAAGTTAACGCAGCTCACGCCAACGCCGTGCAGTCCGCCGGACACCTTATACGAATTCGAGTCGAACTTCCCGCCGGCATGAAGTACAGTGAGAACGACCTCCGCCGCGGATCGTCCTTCCTGTTTGTGAATATCGACCGGAATCCCGCGTCCGTTATCGATGACAGTGATCGAGTTGTCGATATGGATCGTCACTTCGATCGTGTCGCAAAAACCGGCGAGCGCCTCGTCGACCGAATTGTCGACGACCTCATAAACCAGGTGATGAAGCCCGATCTCGCTCGTCGAGCCAATGTACATCGCCGGACGCTTGCGAACCGCGTCGCGTCCTTCCAAAACTGTGATGGAATCAGCTCCGTATTCTGATTTTGGCTTAGTCAAATTATTACCTCTATTGTCTTACTACCGGCAGAGTATCGTAATGGGATATTTTACCATTTCCGGACGGATTCAAAAAACGTGGAAAGGCAATAGATTCCTCAGGTTCGGTGCAGTTCGGGGTGTCCGCCGACAATGCTGAAAACGAGTGATCCGGCACTGAATCTCTCGACAAAACTGTCTTTTGAAGTCGTCACGAAAGTCTGAGTTTTGCCGTTCAGGAACTCGAGCAATTGTCCGATGCGGCGGTAGTCGAGCTCGGCGTCGACGTCGTCCAGAAGAAACAGGGGGTACTCGCCGTTCTGCTCGAAATAGACCGAGACGTTCGCGATCAGTAGGATCAGCAAAGCACTGCGCTGTTGGCCGCTCGAGCCAAACTTTCGGAGATCCAATCCATCGAAAGTGACTTCGAGATCGTCCCGATGGGTTCCGATCAGCGCGTGTCCGGAAACCAGTTCCGCCTGAACGCGGAACTTCAGCCTTTCTTCTATCAACGCCGCATAATCACCCAGATCGCCCCTGCCTTCGAGCGACGACGCGTACCGGATCGAGATTTCCTCGCGTCCGAAGAGCTTCTTCTCGAGCACGGTGTTCAATCGTTCGACGAAACGGACCCGCGCCTTGTGGATGCGCGACGCGAGTGAGACAAGCTGTTCATTCCACGGAGCCAGCAGGTCTGCGGTCTTTTCGAGCGAATAGTCGTGGTCGAGCGCCGATTGCAATAGTGAGTTCTTCTGCTTGATGACGCGGTTGTAATCGGAGAGTGTCTGAACGAAAGCCGGATAAATGGCGACGATCCCGTTGTCCAGGAATTTGCGGCGTGCGTCCGGATTGCCGCGGACGATCTCAAGTTCATCCGAATTGAAAACGACGGCGTGCAGCTCGCCCAAATACCGTTGAACCGTTTCCTTTTTGCCGTTTACCGACAGAATTTTTGAATTGCCCTGTAATGCCACTTGCAATTCGTGCGTGATTTCGGCACTCTTCTTCACGGACCCCCGAACGATTCCGAGTTCTTCCCCAAAACAAATCGTTTCCTTCAGCCGTGAAGTCTTGAACGACTTCGTCGTCGAAAGCAGATGCATCGCTTCGAGCCAGTTGGTTTTGCCTTGACCGTTTTCGCCGAAGAGGATGTTGAGGTGCCCTGAGCACTCGATCTTTCCGCTTAGATTGCGAAAATTGAGTGCTTCGAGCCGTTCGAGCAGCATAGGCAGAATCTTAGCATAAACGCCGGATGAAGATTCTCTCCCGGATTTCAGGAATCGTGTTCGATTAGTCGTTTATTTTAGATAGAGTTGAACATTGTTCAACACAGTATAACGCAATAAACGCTCATGAGATTCGCAAGGGTTCTACAAGTTTTTTGTTTGATGATTGCCGGCGCAGCGGCTGTTCTTGCGCAGCAGAACAAACCGCTTGCGGAGAATTTCAGCGGGGCTACCCTCGAAGGACAGACGATCGAACTTGAATCGCTGCGCGGCAAGGTCGTCGTCATGACGTTTTGGTCAACGAGATGCGCGATCTGCGTGTCGGAGATCCCGAAGCTCAACCAGATGGCCGCGAGCCATCAAGGGCGCGATGTAGTATTTCTCGGATTGACGACAGATAACCCAACGCTCGTCGAGAGTTTCGTCAAGAATCGTCCTTTCAATTTCAATTTGTTGCCGGGCAGCTTCGGGGTCCTTCTCAAGTATGCCGAACGCGATCGGGCGGGAAACTTGAACATGGGATTCCCCGCCTATTTTGTGATCAATCAGCAAGGCGAAATCGAACTCAAAGCGACCGGCTGGGACAAGACCAACGCCGTTAATTCGCAGATCGATCGGTTGCTCATAACCGGGCAAGCCAAAGTCGAATAAGTTTGACCTCCTCATGATTCTCGCGTGAACAGAGCTGATTCACTCTGTTCACGCTTTTTTTGTTTCATGATCGCTGCACTCCAAACTTCAGGGTACATGGTACGTCCTACTGGGGAGTCGCCGAGACGCGAAGTTCCTCCGGGCGATTGTCGTAAACCGGTTCTTTCGATCTTCGCGACTCTGCGTCACCGCGGTCGAATGTTCTCGTGATTTGGGGCAGGATCATTCGAAATTCAGAACCACTAAGCCGCCTGAAGGCGGTACTCCGAACGTCAAACTGGCAATCGCCACGCGTTTACGTTATATTTCTGATTCAACTTGCGGAGAGGTCGCATAATGGTAGTGCAGCGGTCTTGAAAACCGTCGCCCGTAAGGGTATGCAGGTTCGACTCCTGTCCTCTCCGCCATCACTTTTTCACAGGACCACGAAGTTGAAGGACGATAGTGCGCCGTGACGCACAGTCCGGCTCGTGGTTTTTTGATTCGTATGATTCTCGAGAAGATCCGCGCGAAGGCCGCGACAGACATCCAGCACATCGTCCTGCCCGAAGGCGAAGATCCGCGTACGGTCAAGGCGGCCGAGACCTGCATTCGCGAAAAGATCGCTAAGATCACTCTCATTGGAAGCGAAGAGAAGATCCGCGAAGCCGCCGCCGCCGCCGGCGCGAACATCGCCGGGATCGAGATCACCGATCACCGCAAGGCCCACGAGCGGGGCCATATCGCTCGCCTATATCACGAATTGCGGCGCGCGAAGGGCGTAACGCTCGAGGAAGCCGAGACGACGGTGAAAGATCCGCTCTACTACGGCAATCTTCTCGTGAAAATGGGAAAGGCGGACGGAACGGTAGCCGGCGCTACCAACACGACCGGGCACACCGTTGCGGCGGCAATTCGCTGCATCGGCGTTCGATCGGGTTTTCGGATCGTCTCGTCATTCTTTCTGATGATCGTTCCGGACAAGAAATTCGGCGCGAACGGCGCCATGATCTACGCTGACTGCGGCGTCGTGATCGACCCCGACGCGACGGAACTTGCCGAGATCGCGATCGCCTCGGCAGACTCTTGCCGGGCACTGCTCGGCGTCGAACCGCGCGTCGCGATGCTCTCGTTCTCGACAAAAGGAAGCGCGAAACATAAATCGCTCGACAAGATCGTTGAAGCGGTGAAGACAGTCAAGGCGCGATTTCCGGAACTCGAGATCGATGGCGAACTTCAGGCCGACGCGGCGCTCGTGCCGTCGATTGCCGACTCGAAAGCGAAGGGCTCGAACGTCGCGGGACGCGCGAACGTCCTTATATTCCCGGATCTGAACTCGGGGAACATCGCTTACAAACTCACCGAGCGCCTGACCGGCGGAACGGCGATCGGGCCGATCCTTCAAGGGCTCGACCGTCCCTGCAACGATCTTTCGCGCGGCTGCAAGGCCGAAGACATCGTCGATGCGGTCGCGATCACCGCCGTTCAGTCGCAAGCGAGGAAAGCCGCCGGCAATTGACCGTCAAAAATCCCAAATCCGAAATCCCAAATCCGAAATTCCTTGACCGTTCGGCACAAATGAACTAACTTCCAAGCCGTACCCCAATTGAAATCAATTCAAGGAGAAAGACTTTATGTGGAAAGACTTCAAGGCTTTTCTGGGTCGCGGGAATGTGCTCGACCTCGCCATCGCTGTGATCATGGGCGCGGCCTTCGGTAAGATCGTATCGACGTTCACCGAGAAGATAATCATGCCGATCGTTGGCTTCGTTACCGGCGGCGTCGATTTTACGAAGAAATTCATCGACCTCAGCGGCGCATACAGCGGAAAGACTGATCCGAAGTCACTCGAGGAGGCGATCAAGGGCGGCGCGCCGCTGATCATGTATGGCCAGCTGATTTCGGACATCATCAACTTTGTGATCGTCGGTTTCGTGATGTTCCTGCTGGCAAAATGGGCGATGGGATATTTCGCCAAATTGGCTGCTGACACGCCGCCTCCGCCGACGGAAGCGCTGCTTGCGGAGATCCGCGATCTGCTCAAGGAAAAGAACTAATCAGGCGAATTTATAACTTTCAGATGGCGTCAGGCAGAAGTCAAGCCTGACGTCGTTTTCGTGTGCGTCGGCAATGTTCTCCACAGGCGGAAAGAAACTCACGCCGATCTTCAGGCAGTCGTCACGGCAGGTCTTGAGAAACCGATCGTAGAAGCCTTTCCCGTATCCCACCCGGTAACCGCGCCGATCGAACGCGAGCAGCGGGACGATCACGATGTCGATCGATTGCGTGGCTACGAAACGGTCGTCGACCGGCTCCCGAACGTTCCATTCGCTCAGTTTCAACTGCGTCGCATCGTCGTAAACAAGCGTCTCGAGTTCGTTGCCACCAACCCGCGGAACCACGACCCTGATCGCCGGAAATTCCGTCCGCAGTCGATCGATGATCGGTCGGGTGTCAACCTCGTTGTTCGCGTCGATCGATAGGAAAAGGTGCGCGACCCGAAATGAGGAGAAGTCGAAATCGGCGAACAACCGCGCCGCGATATTCTTCGAAAGGTCAACGCGTTCAGCCGATGACATCGAACGCATTTTGGCAAGATATCTTTTCCGTAGTTCGCGCTTCTCCACCTATTTCGCCGCTGTTTTCGAATCGGCGTAGAATGTCTTGTTGATGATTTTCCACTCGCCGTTGATCTTGAGCAGCGACATGTAATCGGTGAACTTGACGGTCGGATAGTCGAGCGTGATGCGTGCGATCGCCGCGTTTCCGTTGATCTCGACCAAATCGATCGAGCGCTTGCGCTTCGATTCATCAGGCGCTGCCTTTCCATTGAACCGACCGGCAAACTCTTCTGCGCTCAGATTGAGAAGGTTACCGTCACGATACGCGTTAATACGGGCATCTTTATGAAACGCTTGGCGTATCATTTCCGGATCGCCGGTTGCATGACCCTTCAGATATTTTTCGAGCGGTACTCGGACAAGTTCGTTCTCTTTCTCGTCCGCAATCACTTTGTAGCCGAACGAAATACCAATAACGCCGATAACCGCAAACATCAAGGCTAACTTTTTCATGACCTTTCTTACGGGACGTCCGAACAAAAGGTTCCGCCATTGGTCAAGCCCGCTTTTCGATCCAGCCGCCGCCGACGGTTTCGTCGCCGCGGTACCAAACAGTGGCCTGGCCGGGAGTGATGGCGGCCTGAGGCTCATCGAAAACAACGCGGGCGCGATTATCGGGCAAAGCATGGATCGTTGCGGACGCAGGTTCGTGTCGGTAGCGGATCTTGACGTTCGCCCGGACAGGCTCGGACGGCTCGTCGAAGGCGACCCAGTTGACGCCCTTTGCGGTGAACTCAAACGCATCGAGCTCTTCCTTCTGACCTGCTATGATCTGATTCTTCAACCGCTCTATCTGCACGACATACAGCGGCTTTTCGTGCGCGATCCCGAGGCCGCGACGCTGGCCGATCGTGTAGCGGTGAATCCCCGTATGCTCTCCGATCTTCTCGCCCCGGGTGTTGACGATGTCGCCCGCCGCGGGCATTTCGTCGAGACGCTCTTCGTGTTCGAGATAGCGATCGATGAAACCCGAATAGTCGCCGTCCGGCACGAAACAGATCTCCTGCGATTCCTGCTTTTCCGCCGTGTAAAGATTCGATCCGCGGGCGATGTCCCGGACTTCGGATTTGAGCATGTCGCCGAGCGGAAACAGCGATCGTGACAACTGCTCCTGCGTCAGCTCCCAAAGAAAATAGGTCTGGTCCTTCCAGTGATTTTTGCCGCGGAACAACCGGTAGCGGTTCGCCGATTCGTCGAACTCAACCCGCGCATAGTGGCCCGTCGCGACCTTTTCGCAGCCGAGGCTGAGCGCCATCTTGTCGAGCGAGGCGAATTTCAGCCGTGAATTGCACGCGACGCACGGAATCGGAGTTTCACCGCTCAGATAGCTCTGAACGAACGGTTCGACAACGTCGCGTTCGAAGTCGCGTTCGAGATTGAGAACGTAGAAAGGGAAGCCGAGACTCTCGGCGACGCGGCGGGCGTCGTAAACGTCGTCGAGCGAGCAACAGCGCGAAGGCAACGAATCGCCGTTCTCGTCGACGTTGATGTGACGCCGCTGATTCCACAGCTGCATCGTGAACCCGACGAGTTCGTGACCTTCATCTCTTAAGAGCGCCGCGGCGGCCGACGAATCGACTCCGCCGCTCATGGCGACCGCGATCTTCACGAGTTAAATGATAGAAGTTCCGGTGGGAAAAGGGAAAAAGGGGAAAAGGGAAAAAGGGGAAAAGTGAAAAAGGGGAAAAGGGGAAAAGGGGAAAAGGGAAAAAGTGAAAAAGTGAAAAAAGGGGAAAAGGGGAAAAGGGGAAAAAGGGAAAAGGGAAAAAGGGAAAAAGTGAAAAAAGGGGAAAAGGGGAAAAGGGGGAAAAGGGAAAAAGTGAAAAAGGGGAAAAGGGACCGGTAGCGACCGGTAAATCGAGAGCGGGATGACAAGGCGAATAGCACATAGCATCCTTCACTGCTCACTGCTCACTGCTCACTGCCCACTGCCCACTGCTCACTGCTCACTGCCCACCGCTCACCGCCCACTGCCCACTGCCCACTGCCCACTGCCCACTGCCCACTGCCCACTGCCCACTGCCCACTGCCCACTGCCCACT
>JAKQII010000262.1 GCA_029557535.1 Acidobacteriota bacterium | reverse complement strand
GAAGCTCATTTGTCGTCTCGAGATATATGCGCCCGCCTACGATATTCAGACAGCCCTTGTCAGCCAGTTTTCGGATCGCTCGGATGGTCGTCTCGAGCGAGAGGCCGGCCATCTCGGCAATGTCCTGGCGGCGATAAGTGATCTCCTTCACTTCATCCGCGCCGATGTCGCCGGCTAGCCGAAGTAAAACGTTCACGACCCGCTGCTCGGCGGAGGATGTCGCGAGGATCTGAACGGTATCGACGCGATCGCGGAGTATCCCGCACATCCGGGTCATGATCGCCGCTGAAAACTCTTGGGATGATCTCATTAACTCCAGAAAGTCTTTGCGTGGGATCAGCAGCAGATCGCTCTTCTCGATGGCAACCGCCGTGGCGGGGAATTGCTTACCATCCATCGCCGGCGGTATCGCAAAAGCTTCACCCGAGTGAAATAGCCCGAGAATGACTTCTTTCCCGGGCTCGGGAAATCTGACGAGCTTGACTTTACCGGACAAGACGATCGGCAGAAACGTCGAGGTATCACCTTCGAAAAAGATCGACTGATTGGGCGCGAACGTCTTCGCGGTACCCGACCGCATGATCGCGTCCGCCAGTTCCTCGCCGAGATCTTTTAGAAGGTCTTCCATTTGAAAACACAATTTTGTTCGTTTTGCTTTTGATTGTCCATTCAGGCGCGTGACATGACTCAGATCATATTTCGCTCCAAAGGGACCCTTTATCGTTGTATTGATATGCCGAACAACGTAGGGATGGTTATGAGCAGATCGATATTCGCAATTGCCTCGGTACTCTTACTGTCGTTCCCTATATACACGCAAGAACCGCCCGCCGACCGCGAGACTCGTATCAAGCAGCTCGAGACGCAGGTTCAGGCGATCCTTGTTGAACTTCAGAAACTTAAATCGGAATCGCCGTCTCAGACCGCGGTGGCAGTAAAGCCGACCGAAACGAAACCGGCCGACACCGCTGAGACGCAGCCGAAGCTCGGCGTCGATATCGGAAAGGGCATCCGGCTGATCCCATACGGAACGCTCTTCTTCAACGCATATGGCAACAGCGGCGGAACTAACAACGCTGACGTTCCTCTTTTCGCGACACTCTCCGGAAGCGGCAACGTAAGCGCAAGTGCTCGGCAAACGCGACTTGGTCTCAGACTCGAAGGCGCACGGCTCGGGAACGCCAGACTTGGAGCCGTCATCGAAGGCGATTTCTTCGGCGGATTTCCTTCCGTAGGTATCGGCGAAAATTTCGGCGTCGTTCGGCTTCGACTCGCCTACGCACGGCTCGATTGGGAGCGGACGTCTGTGACCGTCGGCCAGGATTGGATGGTGTTCGCACCCGTCAACCCCGTTTCGATCGCCGCGGCCGGTAATCCGCAGATGGGAGCGGGCGGCAATCTTTGGGCGCGTTTGCCGCAGGTCCGCGTGGATCAGAAATTGAACAGCAATCTCACCGTGCAGGCTGCCGCACTCGAATCTCAGACCGGCGATTTCGCGACTAACGCCGCATTCGTTGTGCAGCCGACCAGCGGTCAGGCGTCCCGAGTCCCTTTCCTACAGAGCCGCCTCGCCTATTCGAATGCAAACTGGCTCGGCACCAAAAAGTCCGGCAGCATCGGCGTCTCCGGCCACTTCGGTATGTCGCGGGTCATTACCGGCCCGGCAAATACTCGTAATGATGTCGAGTCCATTGGCGTCGCGTTGGACTGGAATTTTCCGGTTGCCGAACGCGTCACCGTCGCCGGGGAAGCATTCTCGGGCCGAAATCTCGGCGGTTTTCAGGGCGGGGTCTTTCAGAGTTACAACACCGATTTCGCACATTCAGATGGCGTCAGGCTTACGCCGGCGGGCGTCAGGTCCATCGGGACGCGCGGCGGGTGGATGCAAGTCGGTTATACACCTCCCGTCCTGAACAACCAGCTTGGGATCTACGGTTCCCTTGGTATCGACGACCCTGTTAATTCGGACCTCGTCAGCCTCTCATTCCGAGATTGGAGATCACGAAACTTCGTTATCGCCGCGAACGCTCTATACAGATTCACCCCTCAGCTCGCAGTAAGCGCGGAATTTCGCAGATTTAGAACTGACTACCTCTTTACCGGCCCAAGGTACGCAACTCACCTAAACCTCGGCGCGACCTATACATTTTGATATTTTAGAAACATGACAGCTATCGAAGGGTTCGTTTTAGCCGGAGGACAAAGCCGGCGAATGGGTTCGGACAAAGCACAACTGAAGCTTGGAGGTCTCACACTTGTGGAGCGGGCCGCAAACGTTTTGGCAAAGAACGCGGAACCTGTGTCGATCGTGGGGCATTCGTCAAGCGACTACAGATCGAATCTAATTATTATTGAGGACGCGTCCGTTGGGGCGGGCACGAGAGGCTC
>JAKQII010000215.1 GCA_029557535.1 Acidobacteriota bacterium | reverse complement strand
CCATAAGTAGCCATTTTCAGGCGGCTTGCAGATCTTTTTCAATTTTTCGATTTCAGCGGACCACCCGGCGATCCGATCGTTCCCGAGAAATTCGTTTTCCCGATCGGTGAACGGTTCAACTCCATAAACCTATTGATTCTGTGACTTTGCGCCTTAGCGTCTTTGCGGGAAAACATCCTGTTCAATTGCTT
Source organism: Acidobacteriota bacterium (assembly GCA_029557535.1). GTDB lineage: Bacteria > Acidobacteriota > Blastocatellia > Pyrinomonadales > Pyrinomonadaceae > JAFDVJ01. The sequence goes on along the minus strand of JAKQII010000215.1, from coordinate 18,064 downwards.
TGAAACGGTTTTCCCGCCAAGGAGCAAAGGCGCAAAGTCACAGAATCAATATTTCCCGTCGGACGAATGCCGTTTTGTCTCAACTATTTACGAGGCCACGAACGTGATCATGACCGGTCAAAATTCCCAAAACACTGAATCTGTTCGACTTAGAGTTGGACACTAGTGATCCAAAATCTAAAATCGTTTGGGGCAAATGCTCTCGAGAACGCATTCGCCGCATTTCGGGTTGCGTGCCTTGCACACGCTGCGCCCGTGCGTGATCAGCCAATGCGGGAACATCACCCAGTGTTTCTTCGGAACGAGCTCCTGCAGGTCTTTTTCGATCTTGACGGCGTCTGTCTCGTCCGTCAGTCCCAAACGAGACGAAAGCCGCGCGACATGCGTGTCGACAACGACTCCCGATGCCACGCCGAACGCATTGCCCAGCACGACGTTCGCGGTCTTGCGGGCGACGCCGTTCAGCGTCAGCAATTTGTCCATCGTTTTCGGAACTTCGCCGCCGAAATCGTCGAGCAATTTGCGCGCCGCGCCGCGAATCGCCCGTGCCTTATTGTTGAAGAAGTTGCAGGAATTGATGTCTTTCGCGAGTTCTTCCTGCGAAACCTCGGCGAAATCCTGAGCGGTTCTGTATTTGCGGAACAACTCGGCGGTGACGATGTTCACACGCTCGTCCGTGCATTGCGCCGAAAGTATCGTCGCCACAAGCAACTCGAGCGGGTTCGAGTGGTTCAGCGCGCAGTGGGCGTCCGGATAAGCCTTCTTGAGCCGCTTGATGATCTCGGCGGCGCGTTCGGTTTTGTCTTCGATCATTCTCGATAGGCTAAGTAAGTGATCGAAAAAACGCAAACTGAAAAGGGCGGACGCTTCCGCGATCCGCCCTCCGGTCGATGACTTAGGCCATTTACGGAACGTAAGCGCCCGGAGTCGGTTTGTCGGCCGCGAGCCCGAAATTGGACACCGCCACACCGTTCGTCGACCGGTTCATCCACCATTGGCCGTTGCGGTAGATCGCGATATCGTCCTTGCCGTCACCGTCGTAATCGCCGGGGACCGGAACATCGGTCGAATTGCCGAACGTGTTGACGACGGCCGTCGAATTCGACGACTGGAGGATCCACCACTGACCGGTTGCCGGCCGCCAGATCGCGATGTCGTCCTTGTTGTCGCCGTCGTAGTCCGCCGGGACCAGTTTGTCGCCTGCCGCACCGAACGTCTGGGCAGTAACACCCGCGGTTGAACCGTTGATCCACCACTGGTTGACCGACGGACGGAAGATCGCGATATCCGTCTTGCCGTCGCCGTCGTAATCGGCCCGGACCGGCACGTCGCCTGCCGCACCGAACGCAACGATCGTTGCGCCGCCGCCGGAGTTGACGACGTACCACGTGTTGTTCGACGGACGGAACACAGCGACATCGGCCTTGCCGTCGCCGTCATAATCGCCGACCTGCGGAACATCGCCGGGTGATCCCCATTCCGATCCCTGCAGCGTGCTGTCGCTCGAGCGAAGGATCAGGAAGTCCGGGGTGCCGGCGGTGTTCGTCGGACGGAACATGGCGACATCGGCCTTGCCGTCGCCGTCGAAGTCGGCCGGCGTCAAGGTGTCGGTCGATGTTCCGAACGTTACGACCGTGAATCCGGCCGTCGAACGGTTCAGGTACCAGTTTCCGTCGCTCGGCCTGAAGACCGAGACATCAGTCTTGCCGTCGCCGTCGAAGTCGGCCCGCGACTTGACGCTGACGTTCGGAGTCGCGCAGCTCGATCCCGCCGTGACGGCGATGCTGTCAACCCAGACGCCCGTTGCCGCAACGGATGAGTCCGACGCCATCAGCCAGCGAAGCTGGACATTCTGGCCGTTGGCCGCCGCCGGAAGATTTGCCGTCGTGGCAACGAATCCGCCCGAATTGCCCGACCAGGCCTGACGGCCCGCGATCGGACTGCTGAACGAAGCGGAGATCGTCCGGTTGTAACCGCCGGTGACGAACGAACCGCCTGCCGTGACGATGTCCTGAAACGCGCCGCCGTTGATGCTGATTTCAAGGACCATTCCGTCGTAACCCACCGTCGGCGTTGTCGACGCCTCGGTGTTGTACGAGTTTTGAAACGAAACGGAGGCCGCCGCCGAGTTGACAGTGAACGTCGGAGAGACGAGCGCGGCGGCGTTTGTCGCTGCCGGATCGTTGGCAAAGGCGGCATTCGGCGCCGAGGACGAAGAGGTGGTCACCGTCGTCCAGTTGATCCCGGTGCCTGATGTCTGCGTGCTCGTCCAACCGGCCGGAAGCGCCGGCGGGATCGCGCCGTCGAAGTTCTGTGAAAGACTGGCAACCGGCGTTCCGGTGCCGTATGTCTTCGTATAATTGAACGTTCCGACGCCGTCGTTGACGACAAACGTCAGGGTAATGTTGTCGCCGCAGTTTACGGACGGCGAAACCGTGAACGTGAACGGTTTTGCCACCGAGCCGCCGCCGGCGTTGAGCGTGCCGTAATTCTGCGTGCCACTCGGGTTGGTGACGCCGCCCGTCGACTGCAGCGTTGCGGTAACATTCGACGCGTTTGCCGAACCGACGTTCGAAAGATCGAGATCGACCGTCAGGGTCTCTCCCGGATCGGGAACATTGTTCGCCGGATTGCCGTTCTCGGACGTGATCGTGACGCTGTTCGCCTGGACGACCGCCACCGGCGCCTCATTCGCATTCGAGGCGATCAGCGCGAAGTCCTGGTCGAGCGGGTCGGCATCGTTCGGAACGCCGTTGCCCGCAATGTTCGTCGCCTTGACCTTGATCACGAAATTGCCGGAAACGCCTGCCGGTACGAAAACGCTTTCGACGTTGTTGCGAGCGTCGGCTGTCCCGCCGGTGCTCGAGTTTCCGCCCGTAAAGACGTTTCCGAGGTAGGTCTGTCCGCCGACGGTGACCTCGAGGTCGAGATTGTTGACATAAGCATTGCCGGTCGTCGAACCCGGTGCATCGCTGTAGGCGAGAGTTACGCGGAACGGTTTCGAATTGTCGGCAACCGTACCCGTAATGATCCGCTGCTGTCCGGTCGCCGTGAACTTGTCAGCCGGCAGTTGATCACGCAGCACGCGGGCAGCTGAGAAGATGCTGAAATAGTTGTTCAGGCTCACCATTCCCATGCCCTGGTTGTTCGAGAACAGATTGTCGTTCGCACCCGCGCCGTTCATGTAGCGGGCCGAGTTCATGATGATGCCCTTGGTCATCGCCGGGCTCGGCGCCGCGAACGAGTTGTTGACGAAGTGCTGACGAACGAGCGCCGCGACCCCGGCAATGGCCGGTGTTGAATGGCTCGTGCCGGATGAGGCCGTGTACCATTGCTGGCCGACCGGGAAAAAGTTGTTCGTTCCCGTTCCCGCGCACACTCCGTTGGCGTTGAAGCAAGCGACCTGAGCGCCGTTGCCGGAGACCGGCGACACCACGGTCGACTGGGCGACGCCGCCCGTAACATGTGTTCCGGGGGCGACGATGTCCGGCTTCTTGCGGCCGTCGGACGTCGGGCCGCGGCTTGAGAATCCAATAATGTCGTTCGCGCTGTCGGCCTGCGCGTCAGTAACGCCGCACTGGTCCGCGCCGCCGAACGCCTGGACGTTCTCCGACGCGCCGACCGTGATTACGTTCTTCGCCGTTCCCGGTTCGCCGACGGTATTCGCGCCGCTGCCGTCGTTGCCGGCGGCAAAAAGGATCACCATCTCCTGGTTGCCCGCGACGGGGAAGGTCGAGCCCGTCGGTTGGGCGTCGCGAACGAGCGAATCGTACGCCTGAGAATCCGTCGTGTAGGTGTTCAGGCTCGATCCCCAGCTGTTCGAACTGATTCGTGCGTTGTCGTTGTACGCTTTCGATTGCAGATTCGGATAATTCGGATTCGTGAAGGTATCCGGGTCAAAGATCACCGACGAGCCGACCTTGACGAACGGCGCGAGGCCCATTCCGTAACGATAGCCTGCCGCGTCCATGTGCGGGAAGGCATTGAACGGCGCGCTATCCGGGACGTAGCCCGCAATGATCGTCGCGTTCAGATTGCCGTGGCCGTCGCAGCCCTGGAGCGTGCTTCCCGAATGCGCGGTCCCTTCGAGACGGGAATAGATGAAACGGCTCGTGTTTGCCGGGTCGCCGAATTTGCGGAGAAGGAACTGCGTCGGTGCCGCCGGCGTCGCGGTATCGATACCGCTGTCGGTCACGTCGACGGCGAAACCGGACGTGTCGAATTGCGCCTGCGTGAATCCTTTGCCGGCGAGATAGGTCATGTAATTGCCCGGGTTCGGGACGTTTCCGGTCAGATCTCCGGTCATGATGATCGCCTGGCGCTCGTCCATCTTCCGTTTTTCAAAGTACGGAACGATCGAAATGACGTCGGGACGCGCTGCCACCTTCAGCAGGCCTTCCTTGTCGAGCCCGACGACGAAATTGACATAATGCATTACCGACTGCTGCCCTTTGATCGGCGCGGTCTGGATCGATTTCACGAACTCGAGCGTCTCATCGTTGGTCCGGGGATCCTTGTAAAGCTGGATTTGGAACTGGTCGCTGCTCGGCACGAGCGATCCGTTCTTCTCCGCGGTTTCACGCCAAACGCTGGGCGCAAAGCGGTATTCATCCTTGTACACACCGTCCCATTCGATCGGGCTTTCGGCTGCGCTCGCGTTCGATTGGATGAGTTGCAGCGTTCCGGCGTCGCCGTAGACGAGATAGGCGTAATTTGGGATGTAGTCGATGATCGCGGCGCCGGTCGACGTCAGCGCTTTGAACCACTCGCCTTCGATCGGACCGCGGAATTTGACGATGTGCATCCGTTTGCCCGAAAAACCGCCGACGCTCTGGCGCATTGCCTGCGCCTCTTCGGATCTGGCATTGATATTGGCCGCATTGAACAGGATCATCGCGGGATCGTCCGGATTGACCGCGGTCGGCGCGGCAGAAACTTCACTCTTACTCAATTTCTTTGCCTTCTCACTTTCTTTTTGAGCCGATGTATGGGGCAGCAGATAAAGGCTGCCGAATCCAAACACGCCCAACACCGCGACGGACAGCAACATCCCTCGCAACGCAGAATTTCTTTTCAGCACTTAGTTGTCCTCCAGAACGGTTCTCAGACCGCCGTGCAAAGTCGGAGAACGGCAATTTCTGCCGCTCAGCAAATCCTGGTTCCCGTTTGCGGCCGGCCGTTTGGCGGCGCGACAATCGGGAATCCGCACAAGTTCGATAAACGCTTCGCGCTGACCGACCCGCATAAACCCTCGGATCGATCGGTTGCGAAGCAAGATATTTTGAATTAGGAAGTTAATTCGGGGGTGTTCCCCAGATCGGCTCGTCTGCGCTAAATGATTGAAATTCAGGCATTTAACTGGCTACGGGCGGTCTGTGGCACGAAAGTTCGCCTAAACTTTCACATTTCTTGAAATATTAGTCAAGGTATTACAATTGTTGGCTTGGGGAATTCTTGGAAATCAAAATGCGTGTTCCTTTATTAGATCTCAGTGAACAGAACCGTGAACTGCGCCCGGAGATCGAGGCGGCCATCGGCAGGGTGCTCGATTCGAACGGCTTCATCCTTGGAGCGGAAGTTGCCGCGCTGGAGCATGAACTAGCCGAATACTGCGGCGTGAGGCATGCGATCGGCTGCGCTTCCGGTACCGACGCGTTGCTTTTGGCACTGATGGCGTTCGACATCGGTCCCGGCGACGAGGTCATTACCACTCCGTACAGCTTCTTTGCGACGGTCTCGGCGATCACCCGGCTCGGCGCGACGCCAGTCTTTGTCGATATCGATCCGCTGACGTTCAACCTCGATATCGCTCAGATAGGGGACAAGATCGGCGATCGGACGAAGGCGATTCAGCCCGTGCATCTGTACGGTCAATGCGCCGACATGGCCGGACTTCGCGAGATCTCGGAGCGCCGCGGCGTCCCGTTGGTCGAGGACGCGGCACAGGCGATCGGCGCGGAAGAGAACGGTGTTCGCGCCGGCGCGATGAGCGAGATCGGCTGTTTCAGCTTCTATCCGTCGAAAAACCTCGGCGGGATGGGCGACGGCGGATTCATGACGACGAACGACGACGATCTGGCGCAGAAGCTCCGTGCTTTGAGGGTTCACGGCTCGCATGAACGCTACTATCACAAGTGGGTCGGATTGAACTCGCGACTCGACGGTTTCCAGGGAGCCGTTCTGAGGGTGAAGCTGCCGCATCTTGACGAATGGTCGCGCCGCCGCAAGGCACACGCCGATCGCTACCGGGCGCTGTTCGCGGACGCCGGTTTGTCGGAATTCGTCGAACTGCCGTTCGAGCGGGCGAACGTCCGACATATTTACAACCAGTTCGTGATCCGCGTTGCGCGCGGACGCGACGAACTTCGCGCGTTCCTGGCCGAATCCGGTATCGGCACCGACATTTATTATCCGGTCTCGCTGCATCTGCAGGAGTGCTTCGCGTATCTGGGCGGCAAAGCCGGCGACTTTCCAGAAAGCGAACGGGCGTCGCGCGAGACACTGGCGATCCCGGTCTTTCCCGAATTGCGGGCCGAGCAGCAGGATTATGTTGTGGCGAAGATCGCAGAATTCTTCGCTTGATAAAACAAGGTAAATCGAATAAGTTTCTAACAACGTGGCGGGACCATACAAAGTTATTGAAACCAAAAGTCTTAAGGGGCGATTGGCGGCGATCGGACTGATCATCGCCAGTCTCCTTTTCGCCTGGTTTTCGATTCGCCTCCAGCTCGGGAACATGCTCGGTTCGCTAACCCAGCCGAATGCGCCGAACGCTGCCGAGATCGCTTCGTTCGCGCGCGATCTCAGTCCCAATGATCCGATCACGAACTGGCTCGAAGCGACGATCAACAAGGACCTGTTCTCGAGCGACGGTACCTCGCGGGCAGTGGCCGGATACGCCGATATGGTCAGGAACGCGCCGTACGACCACCGGGCGTGGGTCGAGCTCGCGCGTGCCCTCGAACAGGCCGAACTATTCGACGACGCGGAAAAGGCGTTCAAACGGGCGGTCGAACTTGCGCCGGCGTACAGCTACACGCATTGGCACCTCGCGAATTTTTATCTGAGACAAGGCCGCGAAGACGAGGCGATGGATCAATTCCGCGCAGCGGCGTCAAAGAGTCCGGAATATCGCGACCAGGTTTTCTCCATCGTTTGGGAGTATTTCGAAAAGGATCCGAAGAGGTTGGACCAACTCGCCGATCAGCGGCCGGAAGTTCGCGCAGGCCTGGCGAAGTTTTACGCCGCGAGGGAGTTGCCTGTCGAATCACTGCGGGTTTGGAACACGCTTTCGGCCGAGGAAAAGCAGGATCATCACGATGTCGCGAAGGTCATCGCGCAGGCACTTTACGAAAAGCGCTTCTTTCGTTCCGCGGTCGCGTACGTAAAGCAGTTGGGGCTTGAATCCGGCGCGGAACTCGGCGTCATCCAGAATCCTGGATTCGAGACGCCGTTCGAAGACCCGCAAAAGGTCTACTTCGGTTGGAAATCCGTGCGGCTCGAAAAGACCGACGTCCGCAGCGACCAGATCAAGAAGCACGGCGGAAACCGCAGTCTGCGGATCGCGTTCAGCGGTTACAACGGCATCGAAGTGAAAAACGTCTGGCAGGTTGCCGCGGTCCAATCTTCCAAGAGATACCGGGTCAGGTTCTGGGTGCGGACCGAGGACCTCAAGAGCGCCGGGCCGCCGCTGATCGAGATCGTAAACGCGAACGACAACAAGATCCTCGCAACGAGCCCGGCATTTCCGACAGGGAACAATGACTGGACGGAGATGAAGGTCGAATTCGAAGTGCCGGAGACCGCCGAAGGCATTCTGGTGCGCCTCGATCGGGCCTATTGCGGCGATGCTTGCCCGATTTTCGGTTCGGTCTGGCTCGACGATTTCGTGCTCGAGGCCGAGTGAGTTTTGATGAATGAAGCCTGAATCAACCCGCATAAACCGGCTGATCTTCTTTTTTTTGTGCGCGCTGATCGTATTCGCGACTGTCGGCTACGGCGCCGTGCATCAGCCTATCATTGCGTTCACCTACCTGATCATCGCGCTTGCCGGTGTCCTTTGGGCCGTTGATTCGATTCGCGTGGGCGTGATCCGGCTCAGCCGGTCGGCGATCCAGCTGCCGATCATTCTGACGGTCGTTTATGCGTTCGTTCAGATAATCCCGTTCGGGACGCTCGCCGACATGCACGGCGTCAGCGGAATCCGTCGGACGATCTCGATCGAGCCGTTCTGGACGTTGATGTTCGCGCTTCACATCCTCGCCCTGTTCATCTTTTTCGCGCTGATGCTGAACGTGCTCGACAGCGCCGCGCGGATCCGTCGTGTGACTTCGCTGATAACTGTTTTCGGGTTCGTTTTCGCCTTCTACGCGATCCTTCAATTTTTCCTGAGTCCGTTCAAGATCTACGGGATTTACGAAGCCCAGCATGCCGCCCAGCCGTTCGGCTCGTTCGTCAACCGGCACAACTACGCGGCGTTCATGGAAATGGCCATCAGCATTCCGCTTGGGATGCTGTTCTCAGGTGCCGTGGCTCGCGACAAGCGCCTGATCACGATCACAGCCGTCGGTTTGATGGGGCTTTCGCTTGTCATGAGCGGCTCGCGCGGCGGACTGCTGGCGCTCATTGCCGGGATCGGGTTCATGGTCCTCGTGACCAGCAAGGCGAAGACGGGAAATCAGATCGCGCTCAAGGCCGCTCTCGCGGTCGCGATGCTGTTGGTGATCGTTTTCGGATCGATCTTCGTCGGCGGGGAATCGTCGCTGACAAGATTTGCGGAAACCGCGCAATCGAACGATTTCTCGGCCAATCGATTTCAGATCTGGAAGGTCACGCTCGACGTCATCGCGCACAACCTTCCGTTCGGCGCCGGGATCGGGGCGTTCGCCGCGGCATACACGCCCTTTGACACGGCGAACGGTCTCGAGCGCGTCGAGCAGGCTCACAACGATTATCTTCAGATTCTCGCCGACGCGGGGATCGTCGGATTGCTCCTCGCCGGATATTTTGTCTACAGGCTGTTCAGGACCGGGATCGCGAACGCGCGGACCGAGAACCTGTTCAGGCGAGGAGTCGCGGTCGGAGCGCTCGCCGGATGCTTTTCGATCCTCGTTCACAGCATATTCGACTTTGTCCTGCACACGACGGCGATCACGCTGCTGTTCCTGACGCTGGTCGGTCTGGTCGTCGCAGGCGGGTTCGAATACGCGGACGACGAGCGCGTTTACGAACGAAAACGGCGCCGTTCAAACGTCACGCCGTTCGAGGTCAAAAAGAAACTGGAAGCTGATTCGTCCGGAACGGACTAGGATTCTTCGACTGCAACCTGCGGTTCTTCCTGCTTTCGCCGGGGAGAAAGTATCCCGAGCAAGTACCACAGCACACCGTGCGACACATAAAGGACGCCGAGCACGAGCAGCGCGTACTCAGAGTAGAACCAGATGAACATTCCGAGCGCCGCGATAAGCAGGACGATGTAAATGTTCGTCCGTCCGGTCGCGACCGTCTTGAAGCTCGTATAGCGGATAGTGCTGACCATCAGGAGGCCGAGCACGCCAAGCAGGATCAGAACCAGGATCCCGTAAAACCGGGGATAACCGGCACCGTAAGTGCTGAGCGGCATCGGCGCGAAATGGATGATCGACGCCATCAGGCCTGCCGCCGGCGGGATCGGCAATCCGACGAAACTCTTCTTGTCGATCTTTGTCGAACCTTCGATCAGAACGCGCGGCCGCGTCGCCTGCAGATTGAACCTCGCCAGCCGGAACGCGCCGCACATCAGGTACATGAACAGCAGGAACACGCCGAGGTTGTGCATCGCCGTCCGTTCTGAGAAGACGGGCGCGATGCCCCATGCATAGACGAGCGCGATCGGTCCGATCCCGAAGGTAACGACGTCAGCGAGCGAATCGAGCTGGACCCCGATCTCGGTTGCCGTCCGCGTCATGCGCGCGACGCGGCCGTCGAGCGTGTCGAAGAGGATCGCGAGTCCGATCGCGAGCGCCGCATAATTGAAGTAGGAAGCCGAGTTCACCGGATCGGTGGCGATGGTCTGAAAACCGCGGATCGAGTAAATCACGCACAGGAAACCCATCCCGACGTTCGCTGCCGTGAAGGCCGTCGGGATCAGGTAAAGACCCTTTTTGAGTCCCTTGTGCGGGGCTTGGGTTTCTTCGGTTTCCATAGTCACGAGACCGGATCCTGCGAAGGAAGCCGGGCGATAACGGTTTCGCCGCCGACGACGCGGTCACCGACGTTCACGAGCAGTTCGGCCGAGGCCGGCATCAGAAGGTCGGTGCGCGAACTGAACTTGATCAGACCAAACTTCTCGCCGAGCCTCAGATTATCACCTTTTTTGCCGTGACAGACAATTCGTCGGGCGACTATCCCGGCGATCTGCGTGCAGACGACCGTCATGCGCGGATTTTCGATAGTGATCGAGTTGCGCTCGTTGACAAGGCTCGCTTCATTGCTTGTCGCGGGGTTCTTTTTGCCTTTGACGTAATCGACGGCGGTAACGGTACCGCTGATCGGTGAGCGGTTCACATGGACGTCGAGCGGCGAGAGAAAGACACTGACAAAGGTATTATGCTCGTTCTCTTCGACGCGCGTCACGCGGCCGTCGGCAGCCGAGACGATGATGTCGTCACCGACCGGCGGTCGACGCTCCGGATCGCGAAAGAAGTAGGCCATGAAAGCGGCGAGAAAGGCGAAAACAACGGCGATCAGCAGATACGCGACGCCGCCAAGCCACAAAAAGAGGGCCAAAAAAACCAACGCCGGCAATCCGGCGCCAAGCAAAAACGGGATACCTTCTCGAACCATACGTTCTGCCCGGAAAACGTCTCACCGTTCGCCCGGCTCAAAAAGCAAGGTTCGATTCTACGTTAAACACGCGAGAAAAGTAAAAAAGCCCGACGGCGTCGGCCGACGGGCGAAAGGAGGATTGCATGAAAAAACTTCTGATTCGTATCAACGGACGGGGTTGTCCTTTGCGTAGCTAAAGGCGCACCAGGCCGCGATCAGGTGAACGATCCAGCCGAGCGTGCCGGCGGACCCGATCCACGAAACCCCCGTAAGTACCAGCCAGATGATCCCGACGATGATTCGTCCGTTGTAGATCTGACCGACCCCGGGCACCAAAAAGCTCAAAAGACCTGCTATCCAAGGTTCGCGCATTGTCTCAAGCACCTCCGCAATAGAATTACGCACGACGGCGATATTAGTTCCCGGAATTTTGATCGGAAGGACGAATATTCACGATACTGCCGCGGAAGGTCCGTTTGACGTGCTTCACCAAGGGATGATTCTCGGCGTATTCCCAAAGTTGTTCTTTCGTCGGATTCGGGGGCAGTTCGGGCAGATCGCTGAAGTCGATCGCTACGTCGGGAACCGGAATCTCGTATCCCGGTTTGCGGACCGCGCCGCTGGCCGCAGCATCCGCCGGCTCGTCCGCGCCGGGTTCCGGCCGGTTCGAAAGCGCGCGCGCGAGGACGGCCGCGTTCCGGAGCGGATAAAGGTTGTCGCCGCTTCTTCGGAGCTTGTTCTCGTACGCCGTGTCGAGGTAATTGTCGTCGACATGCTCGAGCTCTTCCGAGCTGATCGGAACCATCTTCACCGGCATCGACGCGACGCGCGCCCGAAGTTCGTCGCGCTGCGTCCAGGGAACCTGTGTTTCTTCAACAGGTGCGTCAGGCAAATAGTCAGGCGGCAAATCCGCCGCCGCGAACGTCGGCTCAGGCGCGGTGCGCGAAACGGCGGGTTCCGGAGCGAATTCCTCAGCCGGTTCGGGAGATGGTTCCCGCCGCGTCTCAAACGGGACGTCCGGCGGCGGAATCGCGGGTTTTAAAGTTTTTTTTTCCTCGGCGACCGGAGCGGTTGCGGCAACATTTCCGAGCGAAGATTCGAGACGGGTCAGGCGCTCGATGATCGATTCGAGCGGAACGACGCGGCGCATTTCGACGAGTTTCACGAGTCCGATTTCGAGAACATAGCGCGATTGCGTCGCTTCGCGCAGTTTGAGCTCGGTTTCGGCGAGGGAATTGAAGAACCTGACGAGATCGCTTTCGGTGAAATGCTGGGCGTAACGCTCTAGTTCGTCGATGTTTAGGACCGCGGTTTCGAGGAGCGCCTCATTGTGGCCGGCGATCTTGACGATCAGCAGATCGCGAACGAATCCGAGCAGGTCGCGGCAGAACGAGCGCAGGTCATGACCGCGCGAAATGAGTTCATCGACGACGTTGAGCGCCTCAAGCGGCTGATTGTGCGCGATCGCCGTCACGATCCTCGTCAGCATCTCGGCGCCGGCAAGCCCGAGCGCCTTCGAAACGTCGAGAACGTCGATTGCATCGCCCGAGAAACTTATCACCTGGTCGAAGTTGCTCTGCGCGTCGCGCATCGAACCCTCGCCCGAGCGGGCGATCTCGCGCAGCGCGTCGTCGGTGACATCGATTCCTTCGGCATCCGCGATCAGTTTCAGCCTCGAGAAGATCTTTTGGAGCGGGATCGTCCTGAATTCGAACTCCTGACAGCGTGACGAGATTGTGTCGGGGACCTTGTGCAGCTCGGTTGTCGCCATGATGAACGCGACGTTCGGCGGCGGCTCCTCAAGCGTTTTCAGCAACGCGTTGAACGACGAGTTCGAGAGCATGTGGACCTCGTCGATGATGAAGATCTTGAAGCGGTCGCGGGCCGGCGCGATGTTGATCCCTTCGAGGATGATGTCGCGGATGTCGTCGACGCCGGTGTGCGACGCGGCGTCGAATTCAAGGACGTCGATCGAGCGGCTTTCGGCGATCTCGCGGCAAGAATGGCACGCGTCGGCGTCGTTCACCGAACATGGATTGGGATTGGGCTGTGGGGTCTTGTGACAATTCAGAGCCTTTGCCAGCAAGCGCGCGGTCGTCGTCTTCCCGACGCCGCGGGCGCCGCTGAAGAGATAGGCGTGGTGCAGCCGGTCATGCTCGAGCGCGTTGCGGAGCGTCTGCGTGATCGCTTCCTGCCCCGTAACTTCTTCAAATGACTGCGGCCGCCACTTTCTGGCGATGACCTGATAAGACATGGCAATTTGGGAATTCGGATTTGGGATTTGGGATTGTTGGGCGCCCAAAACCTGAGTCGATTTCCAATTTGATTTGAATTCGATAATAGCGGTTTTTCGACGACTCAACAAACGGGATCGAGCGACGATCTTGCGCCGCGGCGATTGCTTGAGTTCGGGGTCGTGAGTTGCGAGTCGTGTGCCGGGAGTCTTGGCTCAGACCCGCCTCCGGCGGCGGCGGCGAACGAGGCGATTTGTGCCCACTTGCGGTTCAAATTCGACAGAATCTTCGATCGCAATCGCAAATCCAAATTCGAAAGCGCATATGGAAAGCCCAATCGCAAATCGAAATTCGCAAATTGAAAGTGGATTGGAGCGGGCGACGAGGATCGAACTCGCAACTTTCAGCTTGGGAAGCTGACACTCTACCATTGAGTTACGCCCGCAAAGGCATTGCGGATGCGGGATTTGTGATTTCGGACTGCGATCCGCAATCCCACATCCCACTTCCCAAATGGTTTGGAGGCTTCAGACTTAACCGCAACACAAGCTGAAATCGCTACCGTTGCTTCCTTCCGGATCTAGCGGAGTTCACAACTCAAACCTTGTGCGGAGCCTGAAGCCATAAGCAATTGGGATTTCGGATGTGGGATTGCGGATTTCAATCCGAATTCCCAAATCGCATATCCCAAATGTCAATGGCGGAAAGAGTGGGATTCGAACCCACGGTACCCTTTTGAGGTACACAGCATTTCCAGTGCTGCCAGTTCAACCACTCCTGCATCTTTCCGCATGGTTGAAAATCAATCGTCCTAAACACGAATTGCGGATCAATATCCGCAATCGATCGGCTTCGAAGATGTGATTGGACTCAGATCACTCGAAGGTTTCCGGTGCCGCCGGCAAACGACCAATCCGAATTCCAAAATCCCAAATCCAAAATCGATATGGCGGAGAGGGTGGGATTCGAACCCACGGTACCCGTTAGGGTACAACGATTTTCGAGACCGTCCGATTCAACCACTCTCGCACCTCTCCGCGACGGACGAACGTTTATTCTAATCATCGGCGCAAAAATATTTCAAGTCCCGAACGGAATTATGTCGATTTCGACCGGCGCGATCTGAAAAATTCCTGCATAAGGGCGCGGCATTCGTCCGCAAGCACGCCCGATTCGACCGTCAGACGATGGTTGAGCCGCGGGTTCGTGCAGATGTCGAAAACGGTCTCGACCGCTCCGAATCGTTCGTCCGCGGCTCCGTAAACAAGGCGTTCGACGCGCGCGTTCACAAGCGCGCCGGCGCACATCGCGCAGGGTTCGATCGTCGAGTACATGACGCAGCCGGTCAGCCGGTAATTGCCGATCTTTTGCGCCGCTTCTCGAAGGGCCAGGATCTCGGCATGCGCCGTCGGATCGTTGCGAGTGATCGTCCGGTTTCCGCCGCTGGCGACGGGTAATCCGTCGGGACTGATCAGGCAGGCACCGATCGGAACTTCGTCAAGTTCGCCGGCGGCACGCGCTTCATCGATCGCCCGGCGCATCCATTTCTCGTCTATCTCGTTCATAAAACGACTCTTAGCGACCGGCGTCGCCGCAACTTCGAAATATATGTAATGAGACGGCTTTCGGTCAAGGCATCCAGGGGCGCCGACCATTGCGTCGGCGGCTCGATTGCGGGTAAACTTGTCGTTGTTTCGCGACCGATTCCGATCGTGTCTGTCCCTTCCGCCCAAGAATTATGAAAGACGATTTTCGGTTTGATGTCATGCAGGCCGATGACGAGATACACATAAGCCGGATTCCCCCGTCCTTCAAGTCCCTTGCCGAAGAGGTCAAGGTGCGCAGCCAGAAGCAGAAGACCACGCCGATGAGCGTGCCGCAGAAGCTGTCGCTTTCGGAATTCAACACGGCGATGGTGCATTTCTACCGCGGCGAGGTACAGCGGTCGAATGTCTGGCGCAATCGTCTCGACGCGACGACCAATTGGGCTGTGATCACCGCCGGCGCGACCCTGTCATTCGTCTTCAGCAACCCGAACAATCCGCATTTCGCGATCCCGATCAACACGATCCTGGTTTCAATCTTTCTGTTTATGGAAGCCCGGCGATTCCGATACTACGAGGTTTGGGCAAACCGCGTGCGGGTGCTCGAAACCGGCTATTTCGCACCGATGCTTTCGCACCGGACGATCCCTCCCGACAAGGAATGGGCGGAACACATCTCGGCGGATCTGATTACGCCCCATTTCACGATCAGCGAATGGGAAGCCGTCGGACGACGTCTGCGGAGCAACTACTTATGGATCTTCATCCTGCTCGCGCTCAGCTGGACGCTGAAGGTTTACATTCATCCGGTGCCGGCCGAAAATTTCGCCGAGTTCGTTGATCGGGCTCACGTCGGGCTCGCGCCCGGTTGGCTGGTGATCGTGGCCGGCGCGACATTCAATCTCGTGATCTTCTTCATCGCGTTCAGCACGCTGAAACTCCGCGATTCATCGAGCGAGGTGCTGCCGCTCGAGGACTTCGAATGGCATCCGCTCAAGCAGGTTTCCGACTGGGCTGAGACGAGCCTGAAAAAGAGGAACACGATCCGGCGTGCGAAAAAGGCGCGGCAACGCGTGCGCTCGATCCACACCACCGAAGGCTGATCTGCCGCTGATCCGGAATAAGCGTGCCTGAACGGTTGTTCGGAAGATCGGCCATCGGCCGCGTTCCACACAAACTACAGGCATACCGGCGATAGATAAGGCCTCGGATCCGAGATTTCAAACCCAAAGTTGAGACTCTTTTTCGACGAATAATTTCGCTCGGGTCGCACGCGATCTTGTTCGGGCACCGATCGGGAATCAATCGTCCGGATTCGCCCGAAACGCAGCAAATTGATAAATTAGGTTTAATTAGGACTAGAAATTGGATTAATCAGCCGCCGATTGCGCGGATGGCGCAGGTAACAGGGAAAAAAGATCCGCGAGTCTCCGCGGCAATCCACGGTCACGATTTGGCATTGATGAAGCGATCCCGCCCGTGGCGCGATCGAGACCAAACAATCACGAGGAGAAACGAATGAGCAACGTCCTGGAAGAGCGCGGAAGCGCGCTTGAGAATGAATACTTTCACAGAAAAGAAAGAGAACTTATCGAAAAGATGAAGACAAAGCTCGCGGCCGAAGAGGCTCGCGAGACGCAGATGAACTGTCCGCGCTGCGACGGCAAACTCGTCGAGACCGACTACGAGAGCATCAAGATCGACGTATGCGAGAGATGTTCGGGAGTTTGGTTTGACGCCGGCGAACTCGCGCAGGTCGTCGATCGGAACGAAAACAGCGGATGGCTGAGCCGCTTTTTCAATTAGGGAGTCGCAAGATGAAGAGATCGAATCTGACCGCGCCGTTTTTGTGGCTGCTGATCGCTCTCGTCGCGTGCGCGTCGCCGGCGTTCGCCCAGGCGCCGAAGACAAAAGCGACGCCGATGCTTTCGAAGGCCGCCGACGCACCGCAGGTCGTCGAACTCGACAGCAAGTCGCTCGCGCGGAAGGTAAATTACACGGTGATCGTTCCGGCGGATTACTATACTGATCGGACAAAGCGCTACCCGGTAATCTATCTGCTTCACGGTCTTTTCGGGCATTACACCGATTGGAGCGGGAAAACGAAGATCTTCGATTACTCCCGGGGCTACAAGTTCATCATCGTCATGCCCGAAGGCAACGACGGATGGTACACGGACAGCGCGACTGTCCCGAACGACAGGTACGAGAGCTATATCGTCAACGATCTGATCCCGGCGATCGACCGCGATTACCGGACGCTTGCCGATCGCCCGAACCGATTCATGGCCGGGCTTTCGATGGGCGGTTACGGCTCGCTCAAGTTCGGACTCAAGTACCCGGCAATGTTTTCGCTTGTCGGATCGTTCAGCGGCGCGTTGCGGGCCGCCGAATGGACGGAGAAGAATTCCGCGGCGTGGGTTCTGAAATCGATCATGAGCGTTTACGGACCCGACGGGAGCGATACCCGCAAATCGAACGATATCTACAAAATGCTGCAGGATTACCCGGCGGAACGTGTGGGCGAACTGCCGTTCATCTACATGGACTGTGGAACGGAAGACCGGCTGATCGATCTTAACAACGACTTTGCAAAGATCCTGCGCGAACGGAAGATCCCGCATGAGTTCCGCGAACGGCCAGGAAAACACGAATGGCCGTACTGGGACGCCCAGGTTCAGGAGTTCCTGAGGCTCGCGGAGCGGCAGAATTCGAAACCTAAATGAAGATGAAAAAGAAACTAGTTTTGGCATTCGCCGTGACCGTGCTCGCACTGTGCGGATCGGCGTTCGGGCAATCGAAGACGGTCGTCAACAGCCAGAAGGCGAAGACGATGCTTCTCGGACGGCACAAGTTCTCGCTCCAGTGGATCAGCTGGGATTATTTCGGAACCGCGACGGTAACCGTGAGCAAGGGCGTCTATCGGCTGAAAGGCACGCAAAAGAGCCGCAAGGACGCAGATTTTGTGACGATCGACGGCGTCATCACCGAGATCAACGAGAAGAACTTCGTGTTCGAAGGGAAGGTGGTGACGCAAGTAAGCCACATCAACAACGGCGAGACGTGCACGCGCGAGGGCAAGATGACGTTCAGGATCACGGGATCGCGCAAATACTGGCGGATGCAGGAGATCAACAATCCGTGCGATCAGGTCGCCGATTACGTGGACATCTTCTTCAGGTAAAAAGTAAAAAGGGGAAAAGGGAAAAAGGGAAAAAGGGAAAAAGAGGAAAAGGGGAAAAAGGGAAAAGGGAAAAAGGGGAAAAGGGGAATAAGGGAAAAGGGGAAAAGGGAAAAAAAGGGGAATAAGGGAAAAGCGCAACTCCGAGAGGGTGTAAATAATTTTGTGTAAATGGCCATTAACTGCCAGACTTGGCAAAGGAGAGATATGGCCATTGATGATGAACTGATCGACGGTTTGCTGAAAGATTATGAGAAGCCGGAGGATCTTGTCGGCGAGAAGGGTTTGCTGAAGGAACT
>JAKQII010000196.1 GCA_029557535.1 Acidobacteriota bacterium | reverse complement strand
TCGCCGCCGACCTGGATACCGTGACCGGCGTAGTAGAAAAGCCCGACGCCGCCAGACGCCGCGAGTTTTGTCCCGAAATCGCGGATCAGCGCCTCGATCTGCCGCTTGTTCTGGTTGACGCCGGAGACGACCTCGAAACCGAGTCCCTTGAGCGTCGCCGCCATGTCGGACGCGTCGTTCGCCGGATTGGCGAGCGGCTTTGCCTTCGTGTACACGGCGTTCCCGATCACCAGCGCGACGCGCTTTTGCGAATTGTTCGTCTTTACCAGTTGTCGGTCCTGTGCGATTGCCGGCATCAGTGACTGAAGCACCAATACGATCACTGATGCCAGCGCCACGGACTTCGATCTGAAAGTACCCATTTGATCCCTCTAAGCGGTCCGATCAACGCGCGACGTTCAGCCTGACGAACGCGACAGCGGGCCGGCCGACAACCGTTTTCACGCGATAGACCGCCTGCGGCGTCGGCTCTTCACGCGTCAGAGCACGGGTCGCGGTGCCGCAAGGTCTGGCTTCGCTCTTCTCTTCGCGCACCAATGCACGCGTCTTTGCGCCGCACGCGGAATCCGCCTCGGCCTTCGTATAGACCTTGTCGTCGTTGTCGGTCCGGTCAAAGATCGAGACTTCGACGCCGAGTTCGAGATCGGCGAGTTCGTCGATGTTCGTCACCTTGCCTTTGCTGTCGGCCGTGATCGGCAGCTGAACCGGCGAGATGATCACCGTCAGCAATTCGCCGCGGTAGCGCGGATCGCGCGCGACGATGTTGAAGTACGGCAATTCTTCTTTCTGGTCGGGAATGTCGACCAGCATCCCCGGCGAGACGCGGTTGCTCTCGTTCCCGGCAGGAAAGATCAGGTACGGATCGCCGTAACTGCCGTCGCTGAGCACCTCGGTGTCGACGACGTAGAGATAACCCGAAGTCGACGGTTCGACCGCGAGCCTGACCTTGTCGCCCTCTCGGAATGTCGTGTCGGAATTGACGCGCTCCGCGACCCACATTTCAACTTTGCCGTCAACCTTTACCGGAAACGTCACGGCCGCCGAGACCGATCCGGAATGCAGTTTCCAGATCGTGACGCCGATGTCGGACTCGACCGGTTCTCCTTTCGGCGGAGGTTTCGGGCTCCCCTTTCGTTTGCGCTTGACGCCGGCGTCCTTGCGCGCAAATTTGTATTCCGATTTCTTCTTTGTCCGGGCACCGGCCGATGAACCGGCGGGCCGTTTTGCGACGAAGTCGTCGGATGTGATCGAGCGGGTCTGATCCTGCGCCGAAACCACCGCGCCGGCTGCCAAAAGAACCGCGATTGAAACGATTAGCTTTAGATTGTTCATAGTTTTCATCTTGCGTCTTTACGAATCACTTCAATTGGGCGGCGATGCGAAAACCGATTCCTGGAGCGACGGCTTCCAGACCTGCGCGCTGTGCCGAGCGACCGCCCTTCAGGACGTGCCCCCAATTGCTGTTTTTGACCGCACTTCCGTCCGCTGGCTGATTCCGATGATTTGGACTGTAGCTATCCTGCACCCACTCCATTACGTTGTCGTGCATGTCGTAGAGTCCCCACGCGTTCGGTTTGTAACTCCCGACAGGCACCGTTGCGAACTCCTGCAGGTTGGCCTGTGTCGAATCCAGACTTTCTCCAAACGCATACGCCGTTGTTGTGCCCGCTCGGCAGGCGTATTCCCACTCAGCCTCCGACGGCAGACGGTATTCGAACACCGGATCAAGCGTGTTCAGTCGCTTGATAAATTCCTGAATATCGCTCATTCGGACAAAATTCACCGGGTAGTCGGGTCCACGTTTATTCGTGCTGGGATTGCCACCCATGACTACCTCCCATTGCTTCTGCGTGACCTCGAACTTTCCCATCCAGAAACCGTAGCCGATTTTGACCTTCTGCTGAGGGCCTTCATCATTATTCCGCCCCTTTTCACTTTCCGGTGAACCCATCATGAACTCGCCGGGCGGGATCCAGACCAGATCGATCCAGGCCGAAGACTTGCGGACCTCACCGACGACCGGTTCTTTTCTGACAGGTGTCTCGGGCCGCGGGTTCGGCTTCACATTTCCGTTGCTTTGCTTGAAATAGAAATCACCCGAATACAATCCCTCCTTCCACGGCGACTGTTTGTCCTTCGAAGCCGTCTCGACGTCGCGGGCGACGAGTTTGACGAGCCTGTCGAGCTCGACGTCGGGCTGGCGGATGTTCTTGAGCAGCGCCTCGGTGAAAACGCCGTTGCGGCTTCCGGCGGCGCCGTCGATCGCGACCCCGCCAGGTTGCGTCGCATACAACACGAGCGTTCCCCGCGGCGGATTGCTGTTGACGAGGCCCTTGCTGTCGCCGATGTCGCGGAGCGAGCGCCACTGCCGCGCGAACGGATTGTTGCGGCAGGCGTCGAGGATGATCAGATTGAAGTCGTTCTTGGCGGCCGCCATCTTATCGAGGACGTAACCGACCGACACCGCCTTGTACTTGACGAGGTCCTCGTCGGGAATGTCGGCATCGACCGGGATCAGGTAGTTCTGTCCGGCGGAAGTAACGCCGTGACCGGCGTAGAAGAAAAGCCCGACGCCTTTTGTCTCGGCGAGCCGCTGTCCAAACCTTGCGATCAGCGCTTCCATAGCCGACTGCGTCAGATCAATGCCGTCTCTTCCGCCGCCGATTACCTCAAACCCCAACTCCTGAAGGGCAGCCGCGGTGTCACGCGCGTCGTTCGCCGGGTTGGCAAGCTTGGACGCCTTCTGATAGTTGCCGTTCCCGATGACCAGCGCGATCCGTTTTTGGACATCGGAAGCGGGCTGCTCCAACTGCCGCGGTGTTTGCGCAAAGCTCGGGAGAAGCTGAACGAGCGCGATCAGCGCAACGGCAAATATCAACTTCATGACCTGCGTCCTCCCTATTTCCTTACTACAAGTTCAATGCGATGAACGATCAATTCTCCCTTGCCTTCGATTACGTATGCCCCGTCGTCGCCTTTTCTTGACTCCGCCGACCGGTTCGATCGGACGAGGTCGCCGAGTTTCGCCGCATCGGTGGAGCCGACTTTTCCGGCGTCGTCATACGCTGATTTCCTCGCACCTTCAAGATCTTCGCGTCGTTCCCGCGACCAAATGAGCCATACCGTTTCCGTGGATGTGTTCCCATCGTATGTGTTCCAGCCGGTTTCGACCGGCTTCCCAGCTGTGACGTCAGCCACGCCGCCGTTTTGCTTCGGAGTCGGGAAGAGAATGTTGTAGCTTCCTCCCGACTCACTGAAAACGTAAAGATATCCGGCAGCGCCGCTCATGAATTTGATCCGGTACTTGCTGTCTTTCTCAAGGAAATCGAGACCCGATGTTTTGGTCGGGTCGCCGACGGGTACGTCGTTTTGATACTTCTGTGCGGTGAAGGAATAACCGATCATGACCCGGTCGCCCGCAACAGTGGTTGAATTCGAGTTCACCGGCAAGTTATTTGCACCGTTAGTCACTGATTTCGAATTCGAATTCGCGTCTCCACCCGAGCCGGCAACGAAGCGCCAGCCGAAATAGCCCAACGGCAGCAGCAACACGATCAGCACGACGGCCGCGATCGCCGGAATCAAGCTCCCCTTTTTGTCTTTCGGCTTCCCCGCACCGATCTGCGCGTGATAATCGTCCGCGATGACGGCCGGTTCGCGATCCACGGTCTGAACGTCATCGGTATCGACCGCGATCGACGCCTGTGTCGGTCCGGGAGCCGAAAACTGTCGCGTCGGATGTTCGTTCGCGGCCCGGAGTTCCCGCGCAAGTTCGCGGCCAAACGCCCTTATATCGGTCGGCCGGGCGGAAGGATCGAACTCAAGCGCCGCGAGGATCAGATCTTCACAACTCGTCGTAATGCCGGGCCTAAGCGAGCCCGGACGTGTTTGAACACCGCCGGTCTGGAGCATGAACATCTCCACTTGCGACTGCGGCTCGAACGGGCGACGGCCCGTCAGCATTTCATGGACAACGATCGCGAAACTGTAAATGTCCATCGCCGGCGACGGTTCGGCTCCGCCTGAAAGCTGCTCCGGAGAGATGTAGAGGATCGTGCCGATGCCGCGCGGCAGTTCGGTCGCCGGTGCCAGTTTCGACTCTTCGACCCGCGCGATCCCGAAGTCGATCAGCCGGACGCGTTCGCGGCCGTCTTCCTGCGGCGTAAGCATGATATTTTCCGGCTTGATGTCGCGATGGATGATTCCGGCGACGTGGGCCGCGGACAGAGCGTCGGTGACCGATTCGGCGATATGCGCGACCGTCTCGAACGGAAGAGGACCGTCGTCGGACATCTTCTTCCGCAGCGAGTAACCCGGAATGTACTCCATCACGATGAACGGATTGCCGTCGGACAGGTTGCCGGAGTCGAGGATGCGCACGATCCCCGGATGATCGAGACGGATCAGCGCTTCTTTCTCGTGAAGGAACTTGCGGACGATGTCCTTGCTCTTGAGCGCCGCGCCGCTCAGAATCTTGACGACCACGCGTTTGCTCATCAGCTTCAGGTCCTGCGCGAGATACACAAGACCCATTCCGCCCTGATCGGCGCCGGATTCGGTGAGATCCTTTTCGATAAGAAAACGCCCGTCGAGAATCTGTCCGACGAGCGTCTTCATTTTGAAAACATCCAGTTCACCGGCATCGGGCTTGGCCGGAGCCATGTCTCTCGAAGCGCCGATTTCCCATTCGTCTTTTTTGTCCATAAAATCGCTGTCTTCCGCATGAACGAAAACGCGGAAAATGGGTATCCGGGGCGGATCTTTGAGCAACTATCACTAAGATTCGCAAGACCGGCTCGGGCGTGAAACTCGAGGAGCCAAAGCCGTCACTACATCCGGAAACAAAAGCTGATCAAAACTCTTTGGCGCAACTGGCATGCGCAAGTGGGAGCGGAGAAAAATTCTGAATCTGGGTCGTATCTTCGCATACAAACGAGAAAATGTCGAAAATCCCGACGACGACGGCTTGGCGGAGGACTGCCGTTTTGAATCGACTTCCCGCACGGTTTCTGGTATTGAATTAGTCGTTGCCAGCCACCATCAAAAGGAGACAAGTTATGCAATCATCCGGTTTCGCCAAGAAACTGTTTTCCGGTTTGCTTATCGCCGCGTTCGCGCTGCCATTCGCCACGCCCGCTCAGGACAAAAAGCCCGACGAGAAGAAGGATGAAAAGAAGGCCGAGGAACTGCCGCTCAAACCCGCGCGGAATATCAAGTTCACGACCGACGAAGGGACGTGGATGTCTCTCGACGTTTCACCCGACGGGCGGACGATCGTTTTCGACATGCTCGGCGACATTTACACTCTGCCGATCGATGGCGGTTCGGCGACGAAGATCGTCGGCGGGATGTCGTTCGAAAGCCAGCCGAAATTCTCGCCCGACGGCAATTTGATCGCTTATCTTTCCGACAAGAGCGGCGCGGAAAACGTCTGGGTCGTCAAACCCGACGGCACCGAGCCGAAAGCGATCACGAAAGGCCGCGGAACGATGTTCGTCTCGCCTTCGTGGACGCCCGACGGCAACTACATAATCGCTTCGAAATCGGATCGCGGGATCGGCACGTTTCACCCGTACATGTACCACAAGGACGGCGGAACGGGCGTCAGCGTCGGACCGCCGCCACCGCCGCCACCGACTCCCGGCGGGCCGCCTCCGAGCGGGCCGCAGCTCAACAAGATGGGTGTCGTCGCGTCGCCGGACGGCAAGTTCGTTTTTTTCGCGCAACGGGCAAATGCCTTTGAATACAACGCGAAATTCCCGATGTGGCAGATCATGCGTTTCGACCGCGAGACCAGCGAAACCGCACGGATCACGAACACGCAGGGCAGCGCGATGCGCCCCGTTCTGTCGCCAGACGGCAAAAACCTTGTTTACGCGACGCGCTACGGCACGAAGACGGCCCTTCGCGTCCGCAACCTCGAAACGAGCCAGGAACGGTGGCTGATCAACGACGTCACGCGGGACGATCAGGAATCGCGCGCGACCCGCGACACGTTTCCCGGCTATTCGTTCATGCCCGACGGAAAGTCGCTGATCGTCCCCGTCGGCGGCAAGATCAAGCGCGTCGATTTTGCGACCGGCGTAGCGACGATCGTCCCGTTCACGGTTGATGTGGATATCGATCTCGGGCCGGAACTTCATTTCGATTACCGGGTCGACGACTCGCCGAACGTGGCGGCGCGCATCATCCGCTATCCGGTCATGTCTCCCAACGGCAAACGCGTCGCGTTCTCGGCTTTCAACAAGCTCTACGTGATGGACCTCCCGGCCGGAAAACCGAACCGTTTGACGAACGGCCCGACCGGCGAGTTCATGCCGACGTGGTCGCCGGATGGATCGAAGATCGCGTATGTCACGTGGATGAACGACGGCGGGCAGATCATGTCGGTCCCGTCGAACGGCGGCGCTCCGAAGCAACTGACGACGGCACCGGCATACTATTCGTCGCCGACATTCTCGCCGGACGGAACGAAGATCGTATTCATCTCGGGCGCGGTGGACGATCAGCTTTTCTCCGACATCCGCGAGGATCACGAAGCGATGTCGCCGGAACAGTCGATGCTCCATTCGCCGAACGGCGAGATCACGGGATACGGCGGAAACACCGGGCTCGATTTGAAGTACATGCCCGCGACCGGCGGCGCGCCGACGCTGATCGCACCGGCACAGGGCGGCCGATATCCGCATTTTACGAACGATCCCGAACGGGTCTTCATGACGACCGGACAGGGCCTCGTCTCGGTCCGCCTCGACGGTTTCGATCGCCGCACGCACATCAAGGTCGTCGGCAAAGGAGAGCCGCCGAACCTGCCGTCGGCCGACGAGATCCGGATGTCGCCCGACGGAACGCGGGCGTTCCTCGAGCTTCAGGGACGTCATTTCGTCGTCACCGTTCCGAAGGCCGGCAAGGAAACGGTCAACATCAATCTGGCGGCTCCGACTGCATCCGTGCCGTTCAAGAAGCTTTCCGCTGAAGGCGGTGACTTTCTGCATTGGACAGCCGACGGAAAATCGGTCACGTGGGCGCTCGGAACGAAGTTCTACCGGCAAGACGTCTTGGCCGAAAAGCCCGAGGCCACCGACATCGTCGTCGAATCGCCGCGCACGCGGCCTTCAGGAACGGTTGCGCTGAGGAATGCGCGGATCGTGACCATGAAGGGCGACGAGGTGATCGAGGTCGGCGACGTCGTCGTCACGAACAATCGGATCACGGCCGTCGGCGCGAAAGGCAAGGTCGCGATCCCCGCGGACGCGAAGGTGATCGATCTCAAAGGCAAAACGATCGTTCCCGGATTCGTCGATGTCCACGCGCACATGTGGGCGCCGCGCGATCTCCATCAAACGCAGGTGTGGCAATATCTTGCGAACCTCGCGTTCGGCGTGACGACGACCCGCGATCCGCAGAGTTCGACGACTGACGTCTATTCTTACGCCGACCTCGTCGAAACAGGCGAGATCATCGGCCCGCGCATCTACACGACCGGTCCGGGCGTGTTCTCGAGCCTCGGACTCGAAGACAAGGAAGCGGCGAACAATTACATCAAGCGCTATAGGGACGCCTATAAGACCAATACTCTCAAGGAATACGTCGTCGGCGACCGCATGGTCCGCCAGCTCGTGGCGATGGCCTGCAAAGAGTACGGCATCACACCGACCACGGAGGGCGCGCTCGACATGAAGCTCGATCTGTCGCAGATGATCGACGGCTATTCGGGCAACGAACACTCGTTGCCGATTCAGCCGCTCTACAAGGATGTCGTCGAGTTCGTCGCTCGATCGCGGACGTTTTACACGCCGACGATTCTCGTCGCGTACGGCGCTCCGTGGTCGGAGAACTACTTCTTCGAAACGACGAACGTGCTGGGGAACGCGAAGGTCCAGCGGTTTATTCCGGCGGAACTCCGAAACTCGATGCTCCGCCGCCGGCCACAGTGGTTCGCGGAAGAGGAATACGGTTTCAAAGGGATCGCGAAAGGCGCGGCGGATGTCGTCAAGGCCGGAGGGCGAGTCGGGATCGGCGGGCACGGGCAATTTCAAGGTCTTGGATACCAGTGGGAACTATGGGCGATGCAGTCAGGAGGAATGTCACCGCACGACGCGCTGCGGGCCGCGACGATCTTCGGCGCGGAAGCGATCGGGCTCGCGCAGGACATCGGGTCGATCGAACCCGGAAAGTTCGCGGACCTCGTGATCCTCGAAAAGAATCCGCTGCTCGACATTCACAACACCGAATCGATCTCTTTTGTGATGAAGAACGGCGAAATGTTCGACACGAACACGCTCGATCGGGTCTATCCGACCGAACGTAGGCTCGAAAAGCA
>JAKQII010000194.1 GCA_029557535.1 Acidobacteriota bacterium | reverse complement strand
GGTTGCGCGCGGCCACTCCGCCGCAGACGCGTTTTGTCACTGACTCCAATCAACTGCGCATTCGCCTGGCGCGCTGCGGTATCGCGCCGGATGATTCGGTCGTCGTGCGATGTCCCGTTGACTTTCAGGCGATCAATCTGGCCCGCAAGCAGGAACTCCGCCGCCTGATCTGTAACGAAAGCGACGGACCGGTCGTGCTGATTCCCGGTCCGGCGACTCGAACCGGTCGCCACCTGCATGCCGTCTGGGCGTGCGCGATCATTCAGCAGATTTACCCTGCAACGCGGGTCATCGTGCCGTTCGGCGGACGCGAATCGGCGCGAATAAGGCGATTTCTTCAGGCCAACCGGCTCGGGCACCTTTGGATCGATGCGCCGACGGAATGGAACTGGCCGGAACTGGTCAGCGTGGCGGATGTCATGGTCGACGCCTCACGCGTGGAGTGCCGGACGGAGCCTTTCGCATGGGCGATGAGTGCCGGCGTTCCGGTGGTCGGCGTGGCGGTACGGTCCACGACCGAATTGATCGCCGACCGGCACAACGGAATGCTCTCGCGGGACAGCGCGGCGCATCCGCTGGCCGGAGTCATTCTGCGACTGCTGGATGATCACGACCTCCGCCGGAAAATCGCGGAGACCGCGCGCGGGCAGGCCTACGAAGTCTTCAGCATGCGCGAATACTCGGACAACATGCGCCGCGTTTACGAGAATGTCGCCGCCGGCCGCTTGGTCGGTGACGGCGTGCAGGATACGGCCGTCGTTCAGGCGCGCAGCGCCTGACGCAGCGCACAAAATCCGGAACAGCGAAGACGCCTGTCTTATGAGCGATTCGGAGATTCGCCGACTGCAACCTCATTTGCAGTCCGATTCGTTTGTGCATCTGCGCCAATCAACGTAAATCGAGTCGGACGACGGACAGGCCGAGCGTACTGTCGCGGTTCAATTGCATTGAGCGGCGCAGTTGCTAGGCTACGACGATTCGACATTGATGAGTTTTGCGCGCCGCGCGGGATGGCATGACCGGCGTGCGGCTCATTCTCGATTGACAAGGGAATACGGCCTATGGCGCTTCCGCAGCTCACCGACGAACAGGTTCGCGACTGGTCGCTGGAGGAAAAGGACCGTTGGTGGCTCAACAACGTCTATCGCGGTGACATGCCGCAGTTGACGCTGCGATCGGCCGCATTCGGCATGATCATCGGCGGTTTTCTATCGCTGACGAATCTCTATGTCGGCATGAAGACCGGTTGGACGCTCGGCGTCGGCATCACATCGGTGATTCTCGCGTTCGCGTTCTTCAAGACGCTGCATTCACTGAGGCTGGTGCACAGCGAGTTTTCGATTCTCGAAAACAACTGCATGCAGTCGATCGCGACAGCGGCCGGTTACATGACATCGCCGCTGATCGCCAGTCTTGCGGCATACATGATGATCTCCAATGTCGTGATACCGATGGGAGTCACGATCGCCTGGATGATCTCCATTTCGCTGCTCGGCGTGCTGTTCGCGTTTCCGCTCAAGCGGCGATTCATTAACGACGAACAACACCCCTTTCCCGAGGGACGCGCGGCCGGCGTGGTAATGGACGCGCTCCACACAAGCGGCGGCGCGGAGGGCATCTTCAAGGCCAAGCTGCTGGTCTTCTTCGGACTCGGCGCGGCGCTGATTGAATTCCTCAAGCAGGGAACGCTGCTTGAAAAAATCAACATGGCCTTCCTGACGTTGCCGGAGGCGCTGGAGCAGCCGGTCTTCCGACTCATTCACCTCGTCACCGGATACCCGCTGGACCCGGCCATCGGCGGCGT
>JAKQII010000182.1 GCA_029557535.1 Acidobacteriota bacterium | reverse complement strand
CGCTGTTTGCAACGATCACGATCGGCGAACAGAATTCGAAGTTCAACAGCGGTCTGGCTTCCAACGGCGGATTCATTGGTGACAACGTTTCGTCGGATCTGCGTGAGATGATGGCGAACGATCCGTCCGGCAACCGCCGCGCCGACGTCATCGTCCAAGCGAAAGATGCCGACAATCCGTCGCTCCGCGCGATGATGGCCAGCGGACTCGCCCGCCTGACCGACAGGATCGGCAACAGTGACACGCTCGTCATCAATATGCCGCTCCGGACGATCAACGAGCTTTCGCAAAGCGGTCTCGTGAATTTCATCTCGCCTGACCGGCAGATGATGCGCATGGGCCACCTCGAGAACACGACCGGAACTTCCAACGTCCGTTCGCAGGCTGCGACCACTGGTCGGGCCGCGTATACGCTCGACGGTACGGGAATTGGGATCGCGATTCTTGATTCGGGACTCAAACCGACCCACAAGGACTTCAAGAACAGCGGCGGAACCAGCCGAATAGTCTACAGCCAGAGCTTTATCCCGACGGAAACGGATGTCGACGACAATTACGGCCACGGAACGCATGTCGCGGGTATCGCCGCGGGAAACTCAAACCGCAACGCCGGTGCTTACCGTGGAGTCGCTCCGAATGCGAACATTGTTAACCTGAAGGTACTCGACGCACAGGGCCGTGGCCAGGCATCGTGGCTTTTGAACGCGCTTGAATGGCTGAAGTTGAATCATCAGACCTACAACATCAAGGTCGCCAACCTGAGCCTCGGGGGCGTCGCGATCGATTCATACGCGAACGATCCGGTCTGCCGCAAGGTGCAGGAGCTGAGCGCGCTCGGCGTTCTCGTCGTCGCGGCCGCCGGCAACGAAGGCAAGAACTTTGATACCGGACAAAAGATCTACGGACACATTCACTCCCCCGGCAATGATCCGTCGGCTCTGACGGTCGGCGCGGTCAACACGAAGGATTCCGATTCAAGATCGGATGACCGAAAGGCGACCTTCAGCTCGAATGGACCGACCCGCAGTTTCTACACCAGACCGGACGGTGTGCGCGTTTTCGACAACGCAGTAAAGCCGGATATGGTCGCTCCCGGTAACAAGATCGTTTCGTCCCGCGCGAAATCGTCGGCCTATCTTGTAACGCACAACCCGACCCTGACGGACGGACTCGACAGCACGGCCGATTCGAACGAAGACGTGATGCGAATGAGCGGAACATCGATGTCGACGCCGGTTGTTGCCGGTGCCGCCGCACTGCTGTTCCAGGCGAATCCGAATCTGACGCCGAACATGGTCAAGATGATCCTCGAGTACACTGCTCATCCGCTCGAGGGCTACAACAGCTTGGAGCAGGGCGCCGGCCAATTGAACCTTGAGGGCGCAATCAGATTGACTAACGCCTACAAGACCGGTACCAACTTCAACTCGATGGCTCAGGGCTCGTCCCTGCTTCCGACCGGCGGCTCGCTTCCGACGGCGACGTCGACCCTTAACGGTCAAACGTTCGCGTGGTCGCAGGGCATCGTGACGAACCACGGTTATCTGACGGGCAACAACCTGGCGAACCAGATGCATAACGTTTACAAGAACGGCTCTTGGTTTGAGAAGGGCGTCGGACACAATCCGTCGTTCGGCTTCGCGCTGAACGGTCAGTTCAATCCGGCCTCGAACATTTCGTTTACCGCAAAATCCAAGACCAGCGCCGGAGGGGTGCTGGGCACGGGAACGTTCTACACCGGATTTGGTGTGCTCGTCAGCGACGGTGTGCTCGTCAGTGACGGAGTCCTGGTCAGCGACGGCGTACTCTTTGGGGACGGTGTTTTGATCAGCGACGGGGTCCTTGTCGGCGATGGTGTGCTCGTCGGCGACGGAGTCCTTGTCAGTGACGGAGTTCTGGTCGGAGACGGTGTGCTCGTCGGTGACGGCGTCCTCTTCGGCGACGGCGTCCTTATCAGCGATGGCGTACTAATCAGCGACGGTGTGTTAATCAGTGACGCCTCGTCCTCAAGTCGCGCGATCTTTGGTGACGATTAACTATTAGGAGACTAATTAGGAGATAAACACCATGAGATTGCAACTTGCCCACAACGCTGAAAACACGAGAGCCACTTCGCTGGATTTCGTCTTCGCGAATGCAGTTGCCAACTTGAACCGGGTCAGCCTGTTGACCGAATCCGACCGCCCCGAAGCGTTGGAGTTCCTGAAGAAACGTCCCGTCCACACCGTGGTCATGACGAGCTTCATCAACGACAACGGCATCGAAAGTCCGAACAATCGCGGCAAGTTCTATGCATACCGGAACGCCGCCGGCCAACTCGAGGGAGTTGCGCTGATCGGACACACGACGCTGGTCGAAAGTCACTCGGAAAACGCGCTGACGGCGCTTGCTCTGAAGGCACGCGAATCGGAAACGCCGATCAAGATCATGATGTCTGACGGCGATTCGATCGAGTACTTCTGGCAATTCTATTCCGGAGAGCAACACGAACCCCGCTTGGTTTGTGAAGAACGGCTCTTTGAAATCAAATTCCCCGTGATCGTTCGTGATCCGGTCGAGAACCTGAGGCTCGCGACGGAAGCTGACCTGCTTCCCGTAGCTGAGGCTCACGCCGAGATCGCGTTCGTTGAAAGTGGAATAAACCCCTTGGAAAAAGACCGTGAGGGCTTCCTTAAGAGAGTCCTGCGGCGCATCAACCAGAACCGCGTTTGGGTGGTTTTCGACAACGAGAAACTCGTCTTCCAGACACAGATCGTTGCTGAAACCGATGACGTCAAATACCTCGAAGGTGTGTACGTCAATCCCGAATACCGCGGCCAAGGTATCGGTTCGAACTGCCTCTCGCAGCTCAGCCGGACGCTCCTTGAGAATGTGAAGCACGTTTGCCTCCTGAGCAACGTGGAGTTTCAAGGCGCACACAAGGCCTATGCGAAGGCCGGCTTCAAATCGAAGGATTGTTGCGTAACAATCTTTGTTTGAAGCACTTAGAAAAAAAGGTATGGACTTCAGCGAGATAAAAGCCGATAATATCTCGTGGCCCCGATCGGGCGTCCATACCTTTTCACTTTTCCCACTCCGACGGGAACCACACTTGATCCAACCGGTTCGCGGCCCTCATTCTCGCCGATATTGATCCGCCGGCAATCTCGATCAATGAATACGCAAAAGCTGACAAGTTCCTTTATGTACGCCGTAATTGGGGTCGGAATTGTCTGTCTCGCGTACGCCGGCTATACGCTCCCGTACCATCTGATCGATATCAAGTTTTTGTTTCTTGCGGCCTGCACCGTCGGTGTCGGATCGCGGATCACGGTCCAGATCCCCAAGTTCAAATCGCACATCTCGGTTTCTGATACGTTCGTATTTCTCGCCCTCGTCCTGTACGGAGGCGAAGCAGCGACAATCCTCGCATCGCTCGAGGCATTCTGCTCCGCCTGGCGATTCTGCAACAAGAAGATCACCGTTCTATTCAACGCCGCGACGATGGCCATATCGACGATGCTCGTCTGGAACGTTCTCCACGTAATCGGATTCGATACCGACGCGGAACTTCACGGACATTCGCTTAACAATTTCATAATCACCTTTTCCCTGATCGCAACGGTCCAGTTCATTGCTAACACCGCGATCTCCTCAACTTACGGCGCGTTGAAGAGTGATATCGGCTGGTGGGAAACGTGGAAAACACATTACGCTTGGACGTTCATAACGTATTTGGTCGGCTCGCTTACCGCCGGGGCGATCGTCTTTTTCACCGATTACGTCGGATACTCGGCACTTTTCGCGTCAATCCCGATCATTGTCTTCTTGTACCTGACGTATAGGATGTACCTCACAAACGTCGAGATGTCGCTGACACAGGCCGAGCAAGCGCGCAATCATGCCGAGGCAATCGAAGCGCAGGCGATCGCACTCGCGGAATCCGAAGAACGGTTCCGGGCGGCGTTCAACTACGCCCCGATCGGGATCGCGCTGGTTTCACCGAACGGAAATTGGCTGAAAGTGAACAAGGCGCTGTGTCAGATACTCGGTTACGACGAAGACGAGTTCCTTATTACGGATTTTCAATCGATGATCTTCGCTGACGATCTCGGAAACACGCTGATCAAGATCCATGAGCTCCTGGCGGGCAAGATCCGGACATGCCAGCTTGAGCAGCGCTATCTTGCCAAGGACGGCCAAACCGTTTGGGCCTCGTGGAGCGCGTCGACGGTCATCGACAGCGGACGCGACCAATCGAATCTCGTCTTCCAGATTCAGGACATCACCGACAAGAAGATCGCCGAGGAGCAGCTTCGGTACAAAGCCACGCACGACGGGCTGACCGCACTTCCGAATCGCTCGCTCTTTGTTTCGCGGCTTGAACTGGCGATCGAACGTGCCAAACTTGAACCGCAGCATCGGGTTTGTGTGCTTTTTATCGATCTTGACCGCTTCAAGGTCGTCAACGACAGTCTTGGCCACTTTGTCGGCGACAAGCTGTTGGTCGAGATCGCCAATCGACTGCGCGAATGCCTCAGGCCGTCCGATATGGTCGCCAGACTCGGCGGCGACGAATTCACGATCCTCGTCGAAGGGCGATGCGAGGATGACGAAGTCGTGCGGATAGCGCAGCGTATCCACGAAAAGTTTGAGAATCCTTTCAACCTCGACGGCCACGAGATCTTCAGCTCCGCGAGCATCGGAATTCTGAGCCGGAACGAAAGCCACCAATCGGCGGAAGACATAATGCGCGACGCGGACACTGCCATGTATCAGGCGAAACGCGCCGGAAAGGCACGGCATGAGGTATTCAATCCGGACATGCACGAGGCAGTCAAGGAAGTGCTTCAGATCGAGAACGATCTGCGCCGGGCGATCGAACGCAACGAGCTTTTTGTCCAGTACCAGCCGATATTTTCGCTCGAGGACGATTCCGTCGCCGGATTTGAAGCGCTCGCGCGTTGGCGTCACCGCGATCTCGGCTTGATCGATCCCGGCAAGTTCATCCCTCTTGCCGAAGAGATCGGCTACATTGACGTTATCGGAATGCACATACTGCGACTGGCAACACGCGAGATCTGCCGTTTGCGCGAGCTGACAATTGCCGCTCGCCCGTTGACGCTAAGCGTGAATCTGTCATGCAGACAGTTCGCGAACCCGCGGTTGGTCGAATCGATCAAGGAGATCATCGACGAGACCGGATTCCCGGCCGCGAATCTCAAACTCGAGATCACGGAATCGGTCTTCTTTGAATACCCAGACAAAGCGATCGCGATGCTGAATCAGCTGCGCGAACTCGGGATCGACATCAACGTCGACGATTTTGGCACCGGCTATTCGAATTTGAATTACCTGCGCAAACTTCCCGTTTCGACGCTCAAGATCGACCGATCGTTCATTTCGCCGATCGACAGCGAAGGCAACAACACCGAGATCGTCGAAACCATCTCCATGCTCGCTCGGAGCCTGAACCTCATGGTGATCGCAGAAGGCGTTGAGACGGAAGCGCAGCTCGCGCAGCTCAAGCGGCTCAATTGCGAAGGAGCACAGGGGAATTTCTTTGCGCCGCCGATGCCCTTCGAGGACCTGGCGCAGTTCATCGATGCTGACGTTTTGCCGGAATTCCTGACGCAGCGATACGACGAGGTTCCGCTCGTTCCGACGCTGCAATAAGATCCAACAAAA
This sequence comes from Acidobacteriota bacterium, assembly GCA_029557535.1. Classification (GTDB taxonomy): domain Bacteria; phylum Acidobacteriota; class Blastocatellia; order Pyrinomonadales; family Pyrinomonadaceae; genus JAFDVJ01. The sequence goes on along the minus strand of JAKQII010000182.1, from coordinate 18,165 downwards.
CTTCCCGCGAATTTCCCCCAATCCGCGCGAATCCTGACGGCGTTCAAGAACCGACGATCCGCAAGTGAGGTTCTGCCGGCATTCAGGAAGTTGAAGCGAACAGGCATCTACCGGCCGGTTCCCGACATCCGCGCCAATTCGCGAAAATTCGCGGGCAATCTTCCCAAACCCCAATCCCGGACAAAAATGGCTGACCGTCAGATCGGGTCAGCCATAAGTTTTGAGATGGGAACGATCTACTTCTTCAGCCAGCCGAAAAGCGCGTTGACCGTGATGTCGCGGTTCGTTTCGTAGATCGCCTTCGTCAGCGGGACACTCATCGGGCAAACCTGAACGCAGTTCTGCGCGTTGCCGCAGTTCGTAATGCCGTCCTCGCCCATCAGCCCGTCGAGACGTTCGTCGATGGTGATTTTCCCTGTCGGGTGCATGTTGAACAGCCGTGCCTGGGCGATCGCCTGCGGACCGATGTAATTGTCTTCGAAATACTGCGGGCATGCCTCAAGGCAACAGCCGCAGGTCATGCATCGAGAAAATGCATATCGTTCCTGCGCCGTTTCGTTCGAGATCTGCGCGCCCGGTCCGAGATCGTGGGAACCGTCGAGTTCGACCCAAGCGTGGACCTGTTTGAGATGATCGAACATCCGCGTCCGGTCGACCTTGAGATCGCGGACGTTAGGGAATTTCGACATCGGCTGGAGCGTGATCGTGTTCGAACCGCTCGCGAGGAGCAGATCGTCGACGAGCGCCGAACATGACTGACGGGCGCGGCCGTCGATGACCATCGTGCAGATGCCGCAAACCTGTTCCAGACAGCTCATATCCCAAACCGGCGGCGTGGTCTGCCTGCCGTCCTTCGTGACCGGATTCTTGCGGATGTCCATCAACGCCGAAATGACGTTGAGATTCCGGCGGTACGGGATCTCAAAGACTTCCCAACGCGTTTCGCCGCCGAGCTTCTCGCGCCGCTGGATCTTGAATTCGATCGTCTGCGGCGGATTGTCCAGTCTCTTTTTTTCGTGATGTCCGTTCGTTTCGCTCATATCGTTCGCGGAAAAATGATGTCGAACCGCTTTAAGTCAATTCCCAAACTATGCTTTTTTTGATTTGCCCTTCGTGTAATCGCGTTTGCGCGGCTCGATGAGGCCGATGTCGACCTCTTCGTAACTCAGCACCGGCGACTCTTCCGAAAACTCCGCGATCGTCGTCTTGAGGAACTTTTCGTCGTCGCGATCCGGAAAATCCGGTTTGTAATGTGCGCCGCGCGATTCGTCCCGGTTCAGCGCGCCGAGCGTGATCACGCGGGCCAGATGGAGCATGTTCCACAGCTGCCGTGCGTGCGGGACGGCCTGCGTCGCCCAAAGGTTCGAGTCATTGATCGAGATATGCTTGAAGCGGTCGATCAGCTCGACCAGCTTGTCATCGGTCGCCTTGAGCTTGTCGTTGTAGCGGACGACGGTGACGTTGTCGGTCATCCATTTGCCGAGCTCGTCGTGGATCTTGTACTGGTTCTCCGAACCCTCGTTCCTGATGATCTGATCGTTGATCTCCTGCTGGCGCTTGAGTTCGGCGGCGTGGATGCCGTTCGATTCGGTCGATCCGCGCTCGACGTTCTGCGCGTATTCGATCGCCGACGGCGCCGCGACGAATCCGCCGTAAACGCACGAGACGAGCGAGTTCGCTCCCAAACGGTTCGCGCCGTGGATCGAATAATCGCATTCGCCGGCCGCGAATAGTCCGGGGATGTTCGTGCGCTGTTCGAAGTCGACCCACAGGCCGCCCATCGAATAATGGACGCCGGGGAAGATGCGCATCGGGACGAACCGCGGATCGTCGCCGACGAACATTTCGTAGATCTCGAGGATCGCTCCGAGCTTGCGTGTCAGCGTCTCGGCCGGAATATGCGTCAGATCGAGATAGACCTGATTCTCGCCGCCGACGCCGAAGCCCTCGAGACAGACCTGGAAAATCTCGCGCGTCGCGATGTCGCGCGGCACGAGATTTCCGTAAGCCGGATATTTTTCTTCAAGGAAATACCAGCGTTCGGCCGTCGGGATGTCCTTCGGATTGCGCTTGTCGCCGGGATTCTTCGGCACCCAGACGCGACCGCCCTCGCCGCGGGCCGATTCCGACATGAGACGCAGTTTGTCCTCGCCCGGGATCGATGTCGGATGGACCTGGATGAACTCGCCGTTCGCGTATTTCGCGCCCTGCTGGTACGCTGCGGAAACCGCGCTGCCGGTGCAGGTCATCGAGTTCGTCGATTTGCCGAAGATCAGGCCCGGACCGCCGGTCGCCATGATCACGGCATCAGCCGGAAATTCCTTGAGTTCGAGCGTTTGCAGGTTCATCGCGATCAGACCGCGGCAGACCTGGTGGTCGTCGAGCACGAGCGAGAGCATCTCCCAGCCCTCGTACTTATTGACCATTCCGGCGGCTTCGTGCTTGCGGACCTGTTCGTCGAGCGCGTAAAGCAGCTGCTGGCCCGTCGAAGCGCCGGCGAACGCCGTCCGGTGATGGAGCGTTCCGCCGAACCGCCGGAAATCGATCAAACCTTCCTGCGTCCGCGAGAACGGAACTCCCATGCGGTCGAATAGGTAAATGATCTTCGGCGCCATTTCGCACATCCGCTGGACCGGCGGCTGGTTCGCGAGAAAGTCGCCGCCGTAAACCGTGTCGTCGAAATGCTTCCACGGCGAATCGCCCTCACCTTTGGTGTTCACTGCACCGTTGATCCCGCCCTGAGCGCAGACCGAGTGCGATCGTTTGACCGGGACGACCGATATCAGATCGACGCTGTGGCCCGCTTCGGCGATCTTCATTGCCGCCGCGAGTCCCGCCAATCCGCCGCCGACCACCGCTATTTTCAAACCGTTTGAAGACATATTGATATTTGTGAATTCTGTTTCGGAATTCGGATTTGCCACTGCTCAGAACTTCTTTGATCCCGGAGTTACGCTCGTGCCGGACTTCTCGCTTTCACACAGGATCTGAGGGACCAGACCGCACGGCCGGACGAACGAAAAAGCGGCGTTCGTTCCGACGGCGAAAAGTCCGATCGCGATCGCCGCTGAAAGGTAGAGCATCGCCTTTTGGGCTTTCTCGCCGATGACGATTCCCCAATCGACCGCGAACAGGAACAGTCCGTAACCGAGATGCCACGCCGTGGCGCCGACGCCGAGAATGTAAAAGAGAAGAATGCCGACCGATTTGAAGTCGCCGGCGACGATCGAGTACGCGCGATCCGCATTGCCGGCCACGGCAACGCTGGTCAGGTCGAAACCGCCGAACAGCCCGAACCGGAGATGGAGCAAATGAAAGAGAATGAAGAAGAAAAGGAAGATCCCGGTAATCCTCTGAAAAACGTAAAGCCAGTTCCGTCCGTAGCCGTAATTTCCGACGTTGATCTTCGCCTCGGCCGAAATGAAGATGCCGTAGACAGAGTGGTAAAGCAACGGCAAAAAGATCCCGAAGACCTCGATGAAGATCAGGAAAGGCAAGTGGTGGATGTCGGCGACCGCGTCGTTAAAGACCTTGTCCCCGTTCATCGCCTTGGCGTTCGTGAACATGTGGACAAAGAAAAACAGGCCGAGCGGAACGATCCCGGTCAGTTGGTGCAATTTCCTGAACAGAAAATTATTGCTGAATTTCATGTTTCAATCCCTATTGGTTGAACTGGTACTGCGGTGAAAACATTATATTTGCGCCTCCGAGTTTTATCAAACAAACGGATGGTCGCATTATGCGGCAAAAGGGCCTCGGCGAAACTTTCATTATAATTAGCAGTTCTGATAAGATAAAATGAAATTTGTAGCATGACTTTTTCAGTCAAACTTATTTGCTGAGTGTCATCGATCCGAGCGAGTGATTTGCGGTCCAGTCTTGAAATGGCTCTATTTCGGTGGCAGGTTCTTACCGACAATGCACATAGAAACACTGAAGGTTTTTTGCGATCTTGTTGATCTCCAGAGCTTTTCGCTCGCCGCCGAACGTAACTTCATTACCCAGTCCGCGGTCAGCCAGCAGATCCGTTCGCTCGAAGACAAGTTCAAGCGGCGCCTTCTCGAGCGCGTGCGCGGCCGGCGCGAGGTAAAGCTGACGGCCGCGGGCGAGGTGTTTTACCGCGAAGCGAAGCTGGTTCTCGATGCTTACGACCAACTGAACGAAAGCATGCGGAGCCTCGTCGGGAAGATCGGCGGAACCGTCAAGGTCGCGACGATCTACAGTATCGGGCTTCACGAATTCCCGCCGCGGGTCCGCGAGTTCATGTCGAAATTCCCATCGGTCAAGATCGACCTCGAATACTCGCGAACCACGCGCGTTGTGCGCGACGTGCTCAACGGACTTGTCGAACTCGGCGTCGTCGCCTTTCCGGAACCGCGTCGCGGATTGACGATCGTTCCGATGCAGTCGGACCGGCTGGTCCTGATCTGTCCGCTGAACCATGAGTTTGCCAAGAAATCCGAGGTCAAGGCGAAAGATCTCAAAGGACGCGACTTCGTTTTGTTTGAACGCGACATTCCGACCCGAAAAGCCATCGACAAGATCCTGAGAGCCCACGATGTCGAGGTCCGCAAGGTCGCCGAATTCGACAACATCGAGACCATCAAACGCGCGGTCGAGGTCGGATTCGGACTCGCGATCGTGCCGTTGCCCTCGGTCGAGGATGAAGAGAAGAACGGACAGCTCCATGTCGTCAGCCTGGCCGAAAAAGAATGGGTCAGACCTGTCGGCGTGATCTATCGCAGCGATCGCTCGCTCTCGCTCGCCGCGAAAAAATTCGTCCAGCTTCTCGAGAACGGCGCCCCGAAAAGCTAGGCCTTCACGGAAAAATGTAGGTGGGTCTTGTGCATCGATATCACGCCGGCATTCTTTTCGCCGCTAAGCAGGATCCGGTTCTCGCCGTAAGTTTTGAAACAGCCGAGCGGTCCGAAATTCTCCCACGTCCGGCTATCTTCGCTCGCGGCCACCTGCAACGCATCGCAGAGGATCTGGACTTCTTCATCATTCGCATACAGCGTAGTTATCGGTTTATTGTTGACCTTTGAGATATCGACGGCGTTGCCCGAACGATGCGGACCGCCCTCTTTGTGGGCGAAATACGGCTCACTGGTCGATGAAATGTGCACACTTGTCAACTGGTATGCGACACCGCCATTTGCCGACGCCACGTCGGGTTTGATGATACCTGACATCACGCTGAGCATCTTCTCACTGATCTCGCAATCGCTCACGGACGAGAATTCCAAGATCACACCGTTGATGGACGTTCCGAGTTTTGTTCCCATGAATCACCTCCGCCGAAATTGAAACGTGCGGAATTGTACGCCACTTGGCAACGATTCCACAAACTCTTCAAGGAACACCGCTTTTGGGTTATAGTCTCTTTGTTCGATCCATCGAACAGACCCCTGAAACCGAGGCAAAGAATGAACCGATTTCCGATGATTTTGAAGGCGATCCTTTTGTTCGGAATCGGCTTCGTCGTTCTCGCGACAACTGCATTGCTCGATCGTCGCGGAAGCGCGCAAACGCCGACATCCGCCGGGCCGATCAACTATGACATTCGACAGGATCCCGTCACCCTCAGAACCGTGTTGCCCAAAACAGATTCGTCCGAGTTCACGAGGCGGCAAGAACGAGCGCGCGTTGCCGAACTCCGACTCCGGGAACGGACTTCTGATCTCAACGTCGAGCGCGGATCGATGTCCGGAGATCTTTCGATCGTCGGGGTTGGTCCCGATACCAAGACCGGGTTTCTTACCCCACCGACGGCGAATTCCCGAAGCGAGGTGCTCGCCGATTTCCTGCAGGTCAATCGAGGGTTGTTCGGCATCGACGATATCTCCGAACTCAAAGAAACCGCCGACTATCTCAACCCGGCGGGAAACATCGCGTACCGAACGCTCGCCCAACACATCAATGGAATCCCCGTGTTTCAGGCGGAACTTCGCGCCGTCTTTTCGCGACGGAACGAGCTTGTTCGGATCGTAAGCGACATCGTGGCGGTTCCGGAAGATCCGCCCCCCGCGGATTTCGGCGAACCGGGTTCCGCGATCCGTATTGCGAATCAGGTGACCGGACTCGCGAATTTGAGTTCCGTACGCCCGGAAAGAACCTACTTCCCGCTGGCTACCGGAATCGTGGCTGCCGCCTGGATCGTGGTTCTCGAGGATCGCGGCCGGGACTACCTGGCAGTTGTCGGAGTCGCCCCGGGGCGACTGTTTTGGCTCAAGTCGCTGACGGAAGATCAAACCCAGACGGCGACCTTCGAGGTTTACGGGAGTTCGACAAGTCCGATCAGATCCGCCGACAGTCCGTCGCCGGGGACGCCAGGCTGCAACGATCCGACCGCTTGTCCGGAGCCTTCGCCGATCCATCGGCAGTTGTTCACGCTCATCGGAAACGAGGCGCCATATACATTTAATAACACGGGATGGATCCCGGACGGCGAGACACGGACGATCGGAAACAACGTCGAAGCGGGCATCGATCGGGATAGTATTCAAGGTATCGATCCCGACGGATGGGCGTTCGGCGGCTCGGGAAGGAGCTTTGTGTTCGCATATAATCCGGCCCCCGGGATTCCCGCGCCCGGTGAAAACCCCGTACCGGCTAGCCAGACATATCCGCCGTCGGCATTCCAACAGGGCTCGGTCACGCATGCTTTCTATGTCGCGAATCGTTGGCATGATGAGGCTTACGCCCTTGGCTTCACCGAAGCGGCGCGGAATTTTCAAACCGACAATTTCAGCCGCGGCGGAATTGGGGGCGATTCGCTTTCCGTCGAAGTCCAGGAAGGCACCGGAACGAACGGAGCCAGCTTCACGACCGGGCCGGACGGCCAGCGACCGCGAGCCCAATACTATGTTTGGACCGGACCGGACCCCGACCGCGACGGCGCGCTCGACAGCCAGGTCGTCGTCCACGAACTGACACACGGCATGTCGAACCGGCTTGTCGGCAACGCCACGGGCCTTACCGGAAACATGGCGCGCGGAATGGGCGAAGGATGGTCGGACTTCTTCGCGCTTGCGATGCTCTCGGAACCGACCGACGATCAGTGCGGCATCAACGCCGTCGGCGGATACGTCACGAGGCAGATCATTTCCGGCTTTGAATCGAATTACTACTACGGGATCCGGAGATTCCCGGTCGCGCGGCGCGCCTGCCTCGGGCCTAACGGAAAGCCGCACAATCCATTGACCTTCCGTTACGTCAACTCGGACTGCAACACGCTGATCGGGACAACGACGTCGAATCCGCCGCCGAACAGCGCCTTTCCGCGCGGGCCGATCGGGGTCACGACGTGCGATCAGATTCACAATCTCGGGGAATTCTGGTCGGCCGTGCTCTGGGAGGTCCGCGGGCAGTTGATCGATATTCACGGCGCCGCCGACGGAAACCGTCGGGCGATGCAGTACGTCACTGACGGCATGAAAATCTCGCCGATCAACCCAACTATGCTCCAGGCCCGCGACGCGATCGTGACCGCCGCCAACGTGTCCGATCCGACCGACCTCGTACCCGTGTCGCGCGGTTTCGCGCTCCGGGGCATGGGACTCTCCGCCTCGATCCAAAACACGGGAACCGGTTCGAACAATACGATCGTAACCGAGTCGTTCGACGGCGCTCAGATCGCTTCAACGCGAGTACGGGCGGATTTCGACGGCGACGGCCGAAGCGATATCAGCGTTTTCCGTCCGTCAGAAGGGGTCTGGTACGAAAACCGATCAGCCGCCGGATTCACTGCCCTGAATTGGGGTCTCGCCGGCGACCAGCTCACGCCGGGCGATTTCGACGGCGACGGCAAATCCGACATCGCCGTTTTCCGGGCGGCCGCCGATCCGTCGCTACCCGATTTCTATGTTCTCAGAAGCGCCGATTCGTCGTACGCCGGATTCTCGTGGGGACTTCCGGGGGACGTTCCGGTGGTTGCGGATTATGACGGCGACGACAAGTCCGACATCGCCGTTTTTCGACCCTCGAGCCACACGTATTATGTCCGGCGGAGCTCAACGGGAGACGTCCTGACCTATTCGGGCATCGTCTTCGGGGTGCCCGTTGCCGGCGATTTCGACGGTGACGGAAAGGCTGATTTCGCAAGCTACAGCATAAACGGCTGGTTTCTGTCGCAGTCGAATATCAACTATGCCTCGGTAACTTTCGTTCGCTTCGGGACGTCGGGCGACCGCCCGGTCCCGGGAGACTACGACGGCGACGCACGTGACGACTTTGCCGTCTTCAGGCCGTCCGACCGAACCTGGTACATCCGGAGGAGTTCGGGCGGCGTCTCGTACGCTGAGTTCGGAATCCCAACCGACGAGCCTGTTCCGGCGGATTACGATGGCGACGGCAGAACCGATGTTGCAGTATTCAGAAACGGCGATTGGTACGTTGACCGAAGCACGGGCGGGTTCTTGACGATGCATTTTGGTCTCGCCGGCGACGTTCCGGTCCAGAAAGCCTATTTGCCATGAATAAAGGGTGCGGTCGGATCCTCGTTGACGCACCGCTTACGATTTGTTTCCATCGGGGATCTTGCCCCCTCATGGAGGTCTTGAGGAAATGGATATTTACCAGGTAACGGACAAAGAGACTTATCGGATTGAGTTTGCCCGCAACGAAGACTTCCTGCACGCGTATGTCGAAGGCGACGAGGACAGCATCGAGATCAGTCGACAGTATTGGACCGATGTTCTGAACGAATGCCGGCGCCAAAGTTTTGAAAAGATACTGATCGAGGAGAATATCTCGGGAAACGTATCGGCGGGCGAAATGTATGAGTTCGCGAAAGAACTGCCCAATCTGGTCACGGACAAGGTGGTCGTAGCCTTTGTCGATCGCCGCACGGCCCACCACGAGATAAACCGCTTCGGAGAACTAGTCGCGAACAACCGCGGTTTGCGGTCACGGGTCTTCAATTCCGTTAAAGAGGCCGCCGCGTGGCTCGGCGGTCAGTGATCATGCGTCGCCGTCAAATGGGTCGTCGGCGCGATATCATTGAGCGCGCCTGCGATCAGCGGGGCCAGGCCTTCGGTCTCCATGTAGTCGCGCCCGAGCAACTTGCGGAAGCGTTTGTTCTTTGACTCACCGTGCAGTTCTTTGAGCATCCCGCGCATGAACGCCGAAACGAGATCGGTCGAAAATTGCCGGCCGGCATTGCGTGACAGATCGTCGATGACTTCCGTCGCCGGTCGCCGGCGCTTGTACGGACGATCAGTCGTCATCGCGTCGAACGAATCCGCAAGATTGACGATCTTCGCGATGTACGGGATCTCGCGGTCAATGAGTCCGTCCGGATAACCACGGCCGTCGAGCCTTTCATGGTGATACTTCGCGGCAAGCGGCACATCGGCATAGGGATGATGGATCGGAAGAAGGATCTCGTATCCGATCGAAGGATGCTTCGAGAGTTCGGCCGATTCCTTGGCGTTGATGCGGTACGGGGCGTTGATGATGTTCCGTTCGACCGTCAGTTTGCCGACGTCATGAAGATATCCCGCGACCGCGGCGCCCTCTACTTCGGGCTCATCCCAACCGAGTTCCTCGGCGATGATCTCCGAGTACTTCCCGACGCGCACCGAATGCCCCTCGGTATATTTGTCCTTGCAGTCGATTGCCGTCGCAAACGCCTTTACCGTGTCCGCGTAGGTCGTTTTGAGATCATCGTACAACCGGCGGTTCTCCTCTGCGCGCCGTTCGAGCTCTGCCATCAGGTTTCGCTGCGCGATCGCCACGCCGACGTGCCGCGCCATAGCACAGATGATGTCCTTGTCGTAGTTGTTGTAAGGTTCGCCGTTCGCCTTTTCGCCGAGCATCACGACGCCGACGATCTCGTCGCGAATGACGAGCGGGATCAGGAGTTCGATCCGGCGCTTTTCGAAACTTTGGTCGTAGATCTGAAAGAACGGAAGGACCTTTGCCTGGCTGACCTCGATCGGGTAAAGGCCGTTGACCAGAAACTGCCGTTCGTCTTCGTAGCAAAGCGACAAACTGAGCGGAAATTCTTCACTGAAACCACGGACGACGAGCATGTTCAGCTCGTGCCCGAAACGCGAAAAGCGTGCGATCCCGCCTCGCATGATCGCGAGGCTCCCGAGCAGAAGGTGAAGCGACGTCCGCATCATCTCCTGGAAGTTCTGCTTTTGCGCGACCTCGCTGCCGAGTTCGGCCAACGCGCCGAACGTATGGATCAGTTTCTGTGAATTTTGCATTTCAGGTAGGGATCTTTGATCTTTGTCATTTGTCCTTCGTCAATTGTCATTTGTCATTCGCGGTAACAACAGTCGGCTACCTTCAATTAACTGAGGACGACGGACAAACACAAAGGACAAACGACCCATGACAACGGACAAATGACGAATGACCAATGACAAAGGTCAAAGGTCAAAGATCATAAGAGCTGAACATGATTTGTCAGGCCAAGCATCTCGAACAGTTCCTGCGTCTCGGACTTGACCTCGGAAAAAACGACCTCGGCGCCGGCGTCCTGCGCCGCGTCGATCACGCCGAGAAGGATCGAAACGCCGATCGAATTGACGATCTCGGTCTCGGAAAAATCGACGACCAGCTTCTTCGCGCCCGCGATCAGCTTTTGCCGGCACTCGCGTTCGATCGTCTCACCGCTCAGCTTGTTCAGGTAATCGCCTGCGTAAACGGTTGCGGTCTCGCCGATCGGCTCGGCCCTAATTGTAGCGATTTCCACGTTTTGCAAGATTGAAGGGCTCCGAAACGGATTCGACAGTTAAAGTAAAACTTTAAGAAGCAAAAGTCAACCGTTTTGGTCGTCGGTCCGTTCAGCGGCGTGCTGCGGCGCGCCGAAGATGGTCGGTGGTCCGTTCAGCGGCGTGGTACGGCTCGCCGAAGATGGTCGTCGGTCCGTTCAGCGGCGTGCTGCGGCGCGCCGAAGATGGTCGGCGGTGGAATCGCTCTTGAATCTTGAATTCGAAGTTAGTTGAGTTTCTTCACCATCGTGATGCGGGTTCCGTCGTCGGTCTGCTCGATCCTGACCTCGTCCATCAACGAGCGCATGAGTTTCAGCCCCCAGCCGCGGCGGCCTTCCGAAGGATTGATCTCGCGCGATTGCTTGTCCTTCAACCTGAGCCCGCGGTTCGAAACGGTGATCGTGATCCGGTCGTCCTCCACGACAAACCGTTGGTAGATCTTGCGATCCGGGCTGTGAGAATGCTCGGCGGCGTTGATGCAAGCCTCAACGAGCGCGGTCTTTATCTGATTGATCGCCTTCGGCGCGAAATGATGCCGGCGCGCGATCTCTTCAATCGTCTGCGCGGCGATGATCTCCGTGTCGTCACCCATCGGCACTACCATCTCGTACTCGTTCGCCCACGCTTCGTCGGCGACCGGAGCTCCGAGGAATCCGATCAGCAGGTCGATCTGCTTCCTGCTCGAGCCGAGTGCGCCTCGTTCGTCGAGAACTTCGCGGGCATCGGAAGAAAATCCTTCGGGCGCGACGAGCCACAGCCTGTAATTCGCGAAATCGCAGACGTGTGCGACCATCTCGAGCCTGTCGCACCAGAATTCCGTAAGTTCGCGCGAGGCTTCGAGCTTCGAGTCGATCTCGGCGGCGATCCATACGACGTCGTCGCCGTCACGATAGCTCGACTCGATGAATCCGAGAGCGACAGCCGACCGGTTGCGTTCGATGACCTGCGAGATCGACGGATAGAGCGCGACCGTGTGCGCGGCATAAACGATCTGCGGCAACGTCATCCGTTCGCCGCCGGCGAGTGCGTTTTGGACGATCTCTTCATCGTTCAGACCCTTGAATTCATCGCGAAATGCCCCGTAATCAATGAGCGTGTTCGGAATCTCCTGATGATCGAACGAGGCAAGGAGCTCGCGCAGGCCGATCGCCGAGTTCTCCCGATAAAATGCGGCCATCGTCGCCGGCGCCCGTTTCACCAGTTCGGCCAGCGTCGCGCCGATCGTCAGGGCGCGATTCTGCTTTTCGGATTCGAGCCGAAATCGTCCCTCCAAGTAATCGCAAAGCGGTGTCGCGGAATCAGTCGGCACGATCAGGTTCGACGTGCATCCGATAAACTCGGCGACGTTCAGATCGGCCAGCAGTCCGGCGAATTCGCCGGACTCGAGATCCAACTGCCGGCGCAAGTCGTCGGCATGGAGATTTCCGGTATCGGGCCGGCGCGCATCGTGAAGCGCTGAAACGACGCGCTTCTGGAGCTTGGTGTCGGGCGCGATCCGGGAGAGGATCGCGGCGAAATGCCGGGCGATCCGTCCGCCGAAGATCTCGTCAGCGTAGACCGCCTGAACGCGCGCAAAACTCCGCAGGTCGGCGTTCTGCTCGGCGGCCGATTGCATGAACAGCGTGATCAGCGCCGGGTTGAACCCGAGTTCGACCGCGATCAGATCCCGCGCCTGTTCGCTGAGCGGCACTGAGGAGCGTTCGGAGAGGTTCTCGATCAGCTCGCCGGCATCTCTGAAGCCGAGCGGCGACAGGTCAAATCGGTCGACGGCGATCCCGTCGATCTCAAACCTGCGTTTCGATCCAATGACGAACGGAATGTCGAAGCGGGAGAAAACCGCGGTAACCTCGGTCAGAACATCCTCCGAGGCCGCCTCAAGATCGTCGAGCATGACAAACGACCTGGCACCGTTCGCGTTTGCACGCAGCGGCGCGCCGAACGCGGTTCGCAGAAATGAACGTTCGTTGTTCAGCCGGCTCTCGACGCGGCAAGTCTCAAGAAGTCTGTCGATCCAGTGCGTGTCGCCCGGAACCGCGATCTGCGCGATCTCGCAAATGTCCCCCCCGAAATCGAGCAGCGACGCACGTTGGCGTCGGAAGGCGACGGTTTGCAGAACGAAGTCTTGCAGGAACCGAAGCGCCGCTTCGCCAGGCGATTCCCCGAGTCCGAACCTGAAATAGAACGGGATCGGTCCGGACGGTTCGAAGAACAGATGATCGAAGGTCTGTTTGAGCAGTTCCGAAAGTCCGTTTCCGGGCGCTGCGGAGATCCAAATCCCGGCCGGCACCGGTTGCTGCGAAGACGCGTGCGCCCGCAGGCGCGCCAAGACACGCTCACGTCCGACAAAATCGGACCGGCTTACGGTCGAAATGTTCCTTTTGGCTCCAATCGTCACTGCTATTTAGTTTCCAATGTTTCCGGCGATTCTTGTGCGACCACCCGGTTCTTGCCGCCGGATTTCGCCAGCCGCATCGCGTCGTCCGCCGTCTTGATTATTTCGTCGGCAGTCGCAATTCCCGACGCAAACGATGAGATGCCGATGCTGATCGTGATCCGGCGTTCGGGCAACTCGATCGATTCGACGCTGCGCCGGATGCGTTCGGCGATAGTCTTAGCTTCTGAAAGTGTCGTCTGCGGTAAAAGGACGCAAAATTCCTCTCCGCCGTACCGCGCCGCGATGTCCGCGCCGCGGAGCGTCGAGCGCATCGAGTTGACCGCTTCACGCAACACCTTGTCGCCGACCAACACCCCGAAATCCTTGTTGAACTTGCCGAAATCGTCGATGTCGATCATCAAGAAGCTCATCGGATAACCGTAACGATTAGATCGTTTGATCTCCTCCGAAAGACGCTCTTCGAGATATCTGCGGTTGAGCAGTCCGGTGAGCGGATCGGTAACTGACAGAGTTTCGAATCTTCCGGCGCGGCTCTTAATTTCCGCGCGATCGATAACGACGGCCACTTGAGGCGCGATCGCGTTGAGCACTTCGAGGTCGACCTCGTCGTACGACGCGCCGTCAGCCCGATCGGCGAGGTTCAGAACCCCGATCCGGCGGTCGCCGATCATGAACGGATAACAGATGAACGAACCGGTCCTGTATTTCCAGTCGGCCGGAGCCGCCCCGAGTCCGATCTTCGTGATATCGCCGACGACGACAGGCTTGCCCTCGCTCAGAACACCGCGTGCGACGCGCTCGCCGACGCCTTCGGACGTTGAAGTGATACTTTCTGCCGTCGCTCCGATCGCCGCCCGAACCGTGAGTCTGTCCGCCTTGTCGTCAAACAGCAAAAGTGAGCTGCGCTCGGCGTTCATAAGCTCGGACGAGATCTGCAGCAATCCCGGCCAGAAATCCTCGGTGTCGATGTCCTTGAGACTCGCGTTGAAACGTTCGACAGCCCGGGCCTGACGCCCGCGGCGGCGCACTTCTTCCCGCAGTCTCAAGATCTCGATCTCCGGTCCAACCGAACGGCAGAACCTCGAAATTTGTTGATTGACGTATTCGTCAACGACCGAATCGGCGACGACCAGCGCATTTTGAACCGAGTCGCCGACGGCGATCGGGAACAGCGCGACCGAGCCTCGTTCGGTCGGCTCGCCGTCTTTCCGACGTTCGCGCAGAAACAGCGGGTTTTCGGATTCGATCGCCCTGAACAATCGCTCATCTTCCGGGTTGAATTTGACGCGGAAAACATGTCCGGCCAGATTTCCCTTCGACGACACGACCTCGAACCCGGAATCCCTCAGTTCGAGCCAACCGACTGAACTCAGACCGTATCGCCGGCCCAGAAAATCGAGTATCGAATCGCATGCATCGCGATACCTGAGGGACGTCAACGACCCGAAAAATGCGCGCCACGCGGTAAGTTCTTCGACCTCGGAAGTCGGCGGACCGCTGATCGGGAGCGCGGTCGCGGGTTTTGCGGCGAATTCGCGCAGCATCTGATCGATCGTGTCCTTCTGGCTGACGGCTTCGGACTGAAGATCGGTCGTCGGTTTCGGAATCGGCTCCGCTTCGGGTGGTGTTTCGATCGTTTGTCGGGGTATTTCCGGCTCGGGTATTTCCAGCGCGGGAACCGAGGTTTCGGCGGTCACTTCCGGTTCGGGAACGGGAGGCGGCACGACCGGTGCGTCGGCAATCGCTTTCTCACCGAGCTGAGCGATCTTGTCCGCAGCCGCATCGATATTATGCTCAGAGCTCGTCAGGAGAACGTTTTCGAAGATCTTCGTCGGCGGAAACTTCTTCCAGTCTCCCGAGATCGCGCGTTCCGTCGCCGCGCGGTAGTTCTTCGCCTCAGTGAAGGCCCTTCCGACAATGGCGACGAGTTTCTTCCCGGATCTCAAACGGACGGCGATACAATCCAAACCGGCGTGACAGCGGTACGACGCACGGTCATCGCCGGCCATTTCGACGGCCTTTCCGCAATACTCAGCGCAACGCGGGGCGAACTCTGGCGAATTGTATAGGACTTCGCATATCGAGTTGTTGTTGGCGGCGATGCGGACGGACAGGGACTCGTCGACGACGATCGCGGCAAGCGCGCTTTCGTCGGCGATCCTGGCAATCGCAGCTGGACTGAGTTCTGTCATCGATTCAGTTTCCCGTGCGCCAATTGGATGCAGTTCCGGCGTCGGGGTGCGCTCAAATGAGCTTCAGCATACTGACAGAATAGGACTAATTTGGTTGAAATTTCAGGAAAGAATTCGTTTGGTCGTTGGTCGGTTGTCCGTAGTCCTTCGTCCGTTGTTCTTGGTCCTTCGCCCTTGGTCCGTCGTCCTTGGACCTAGCTCTTGTGAGTTCGGCTATTCTACTTTCTACTTATTACTTTTTACTTGAAAGACCCGGTCGCTGCCGCCCCCGGTTCTGACATTTCCGCCTTCATCTCTCCGCCGTCATCCTTCAAGCGATTTCCGGTTTTTCGGGCGAGATACGGATGCAGGCGGCAAAGTGGCGCGGTTTGATCTCGACCAGTTCCGGGACGCGGGTCTTGCATTCGTCAATCGCGTACGGGCAGCGGGTATGAAAGTGACAGCCCGGCGGCGGATTGATCGGACTCGGAACGTCGCCTTGGAGAATGATCCGTTCGCGTTTCGCCTCGATCTCTGGATCCGGCACGGGTACCGCGGAAATAAGCGCCTGTGAATACGGATGGAGCGGCTGTTCGTAAATAGAGGCGCCTTCGGCGAGTTCGACGATCTTGCCGAGATACATCACCGCGACGCGGTCCGAAAGATGCCGGACGGCCCGTAAGTCATGCGAAATGAACAAATATGTCAGATTCTTCTCGGACTGAAGTTCCTCCATCAGGTTCATGATCTGGGCCTGGATCGAAACGTCGAGCGCCGAAATCGGTTCGTCCGCGACGATGAATTCCGGATCGACCGCGAGCGCCCGCGCGATCCCGATCCTCTGGCGCTGGCCGCCCGAGAATTCGTGCGGGTAACGCTTGATGAATCGGCGGGACAGCCCGACCGTCTCCATCAACTCCTGCACCATTTGTGTAACCGAATTCCCGTTCGTCAGCCTGAACGTGCGGATCGGCTCGCCGATGATGTCCCCGACGGTCATGCGAGGATTGAGGCTCGCGTATGGATCCTGAAAGATCATCTGGAGGTGACGCCGATTCTCGCGCATCGCGCTTGCAGACAAATGGGTCATGTCCTCGCCGCGGTAGACCACGCGTCCGCCGGTCGGGTTCGTCAGACGAAGGATCGCCTTCCCGAGCGTCGATTTGCCGCAGCCCGATTCACCCACGAGACCGAGCGTCTCGCCATGTTTGATATCGAACGTCACTCCGTCAACCGCGCGCACGACTGCCGCTTTCTTGCGCGAAAACATCCCGCCGCCCGACGTGCGGTAATGAACTTTCAGATCTTCGAGCGCCACAATCGCGTCAGCCTGGGGCCGAAACGGCTTCTTTTCAACGGACTTTTGCGATTCGGGATCGACAATCACGTCGGTGCCGCAGTGGGTGCATTTCACATGACGATCGCCCGTAAACTGCAGCGAAGCCGAGCACATCGGACATTTCAATGCTTTTGCCATACTAGTTTCCGGAACCGATCTTCGGCGCCTCGATCGTTACGGGCGTGTCAAAATCGTACGTCGTGACGATCCGCTGAGTTTGTTTCCCGACACGGTTTTCGACAACCGACTTCATGACCAATCCGTTCTCGCGGTCGATCCACATTTTCGTCACCGAGTCGATGGACGGTCCGCCGGACCGGTGCACGTAGATGGTCGTCCTCTTGCCGTTCAAGGTCTCTTCGCCAAGCACCTGCACGTTCTGGATCTTCTTGACGTCCTCTTCGGTCAGCGCGTTTTCCTGGATCTTTTTGAATCCGCTCATGTCGTAGTCGGCTTTGACCCACTTTCCGTTCTCTTTCGCAAACGTCTGATCCCCAACGACGATCGCCTCGTTTCCGCCCTGCTTGAAATGAAACCGATCGGGTGCGATGTACTGGATCTCGCCGCTCAGAGCCGGATTGCCCTCGATCTCGGTCTTCGCGCTCCAGAATTTCAGGTCTTTCAGCTTACGGGCGGAAGTTACCACCTCTTCCTTTGCCTTCTCGGATTCGGCGGTCTCCGTGCTGGCCGCGATGGAAGGCGACGCCACCGGCGTCGGAACCGGCGATGCGTTTCCTGGCGACTCGCCGGTCGAGGAACAGCCGGCGAACGACATGAGCATCATCACGATCAAGATCCGTCTCATTGCGCTGCGCTCTCCCTGGAAGATTCCGCATAAACCCGTTCCGCGAAGTGGCACAACGACGAATGATGCTCGTTGATCCGGACGAACGGCGGAAACTCCGTTGAGCAGATCGCCTCGGCCCGATCACAACGTTCGGCGAACGGGCAGCCCGGCGGAAGATGCGCGACGTCGGGCGGCAGGCCCGGGATCTGATACAGTTCCTTTCCCTGTTCGTGCGCCGGATCGGGAACGCTCTTCAGCAGTCCTTTCGTGTATGGATTCGCCGGTCTCGCGAATAGTTCCCTCGTCGGTGCCTTCTCGAACACTTTCCCGGCGTACATCACGATTATGTTGTCGGTCATTCCGGCGACGACGCCAAGGTCATGCGTGATCAGAATGACGCTCGTTCCCATCCGTTTCTTCAGGTCTTTGATCAGTTCCAGGATTTGCGCCTGGATGGTCACGTCGAGCGCCGTCGTCGGCTCGTCCGCGATCAGCAGTTCCGGATCGCAGCTCAGCGCCATGGCAATCATCACTCGCTGGCGCATTCCGCCCGAAAACTCGTGCGGATAATCGTCCAGCCGGGCCTCCGCGTCGGGAATCCCGACGAGCTTCAGCATCTTGATCGCGTGCGCCCTTGCCTGCGCCGGCGTGTGCCCCAGATGGAGCTCAGTAACTTCGGTCAGCTGCTTCGAGATCTTGAGGAACGGATTAAGCGACGTCATCGGATCCTGAAAGATCATCGCGATGCG
>JAKQII010000087.1 GCA_029557535.1 Acidobacteriota bacterium | reverse complement strand
CCGCCGGCCTCGCCCTCGGCGACATTCTCGTGCCTGATCGCGTCGAGCAACGACGTCTTACCGTGATCGACGTGTCCCATGACCGTGACCACCGGTGCGCGGGACGATTCGACATCATCGCCGCCGCCTTCGATGATCTCCTCGAATTCCTGTTCGATGACCATCTCTTCGAACGGCACAAAGCTGATCTCGTATCCGAGTTTCTCACCAAGTTCGATCGCCAGCTTTTCCGCGATCGGCTGGTTGAGCGTTGCAAAAATTCCCTTCTTGACAAGCAGTTGGACGACGTCGCGCGGCGTCACGCCGAGCGCCTCGGAAAACTCACGTACAGTCGCGCCTTCGGTCAGGCGGACATGTTTCTCGGACTCTGCAGCGGCGCCCTTTCCAACCTGGTCGATGATTCGTTCCTCGATCGAACGCGGGCGCGGCGAACCGAAATCGCGATCGCCACCGAACCTGTCATCTCCTCTGTCGCCGAAGCGCTTGTCGCCTTTCTTCCCGCTCGAGCGTCCGAATTTCTTGTGACGGTCGTGAGTCGGTGTGTATACCGTGATCGGCGTCGCCGTCTCGCCGGGCGTCCCGCGCAATTCACCGCGCCGTTTGGTTCTTTCGCGGGCGATCCGTTCCTCTTCTTTTGCCTTGTCGCTCAGCTTTCCGGTTTTCGTTGGACCGGAGGAGATCGGAAGATCGCCGATCTTGATCCCCTTGTCGAGCGCGTCCTTCTTGAGCTTGAGCTGTTTGACCTGAGTTCCGCCCGCCGGCACCGAGGTCTCGGCCTCGGTGACGGAAGCCTCCGAGACTTCAATCGCGGCGACTTCAATCGGAGCGGGCTCTTCCTGCACGACGACAGGTTCTTCGACGGGCGCCGGGGTTTTTTCAGCGACCGGCTCAACGTCTTCCGGAACGACTTTCGGAGCCGGCTTCACCCTGACGACCTTGGGCGTTAGCACCTTGATCTTCGAGGCTTCCGCCTTGGGCGCGTTCTCGACGACGGGTTCCGCGGACGGAGCCATCTCCGCGACCACCGGTTCCGCCGGGGGCTCCGCAACTTCGACCGCCACGGTCGCTTCTTCAGCTTCCGTTGCAGGCTCGTCGTGACGCTTCTTGATCACCTTGATCGCGCGCTTCGGAGCAACATCGACTTTCGGGATGTATTTGTTTCGGATCTTGTCTGCAAGTTCCTTCGAAACCGAATTCGAAGGCACGTCCACATCCGCGCCCTCACGTCGGAGATCCTCGATGATGCGCTTCGTATCTTGCTTAACTTCTCTGGCGAGGTCGTAGACCCGAACCTTGTTGCCAACAACGGACATAATTTATCTTTTCTTCCCGGGGCAGGCGGCCAGCGACCGTCTGCCAGTTAAACCCATGTGTTCGCCGCATCGCGACCCGACTCAGTCCTTACTCATCGTCTTCAGTCGTTCCGCCGTCCGCTACCGCGTCTTCAGCCGGCGCGGTCTCGCTTTCAGACACCACTTCGGCCGCCTCCTCAGTTTCGGGTTCCTCGTCGGAACTCTCCTCCGATTCTCGATTCTTCGCCTCGACGATCGCACCTGCCGCCGCGAGAATGCCCTCGGCCTCATCAAGACTGATGTCAAGAAAATCGACAAGGTCGTCAACTGACATCGCCGCAAGCGATTCGACGTCAGTGATTCCCTTCTCCTTAAGGTCTTCCGCCTGGGAGTTCGAAACCCCCTCGAGCGCCGTGATCGGGACCGCTTCGCCCGAGGCCATCATCTTGCCCATCTGCTTGGCGATCTCACGCTTGATCACGTCTTCGCTGATGATATTGATGTCCCAGCCGACGAGCCGCGTCGCGAGGCGAACATTCTGCCCCTTTTTGCCGATCGCGAGCGAAAGCTGGTCCTCGGTCACGATGACTTCCATCACACGCCTGTCAATATCGATGATCCGGACCTGGCTGACCTTTGCCGGCGAGAGCGCGTTCGCGGCGAACACCGACGGCTCTTCAGACCACTCGATGATATCGATCTTCTCGCCGCGCAGTTCCTTGATGATCGACTGCACGCGCGAGCCCTTCATACCGACGCACGCGCCGACCGGATCGACGTCCTTTTCGTTGGAA
>JAKQII010000075.1 GCA_029557535.1 Acidobacteriota bacterium | reverse complement strand
GCGTAGAACCGCGCCAATCGAACGTCTCGGCTGGACAATTTGGTGGACATGCAAAACGGGCGCCAATTCGGCGCCCGTAACTTATTGAATCTTATGGAGCCACCCGTCGGATTTGAACCGACGACCTTTCGATTACGAATCGAATGCTCTACCAACTGAGCTAGGGTGGCCTGATCGTTTGAAACTGCCGCAAAAACGGCGAACTAGTTTTATACCAAAAGTCGCGTCGGGAACGCAAAGGGAAATGTAAAAAGTAAAAGGGCGAAAGGCAAAATTCAAAAATCAAAATTCGATAATCAAGATTCAGGATTCAAGCAGCCTGTCGAAGAAATGCGTCAAAGTTTGGTACTTGCCGCAGGTCCGGAGAAACTCGTTCTAAGCCCCGAAGGGGCGCAGAAATGATAACCCCAGGCGCGAGGAGCAAGCCTGGGGGAGACGCGCAGCGAATCCGAACTCTTGAGATCAAGTACCGGTCCTCAAAATCGACCCTGTTGCAGATCAACACGGGCTCGGCATTTGATTCGCTGACCGAGAACGCACCGTAGCGTTCGGCCCACGCAAATTGACTTCATAGGCTCCTTGCTTAGTGAGTCGGGTCGCTCCGGTGAAGGTCTTCAAGTTTGCTGCGCCCCTTCGGGGCTTCTGAATCCGACTCGGATCCCGTCCCCAGGCTCCGCTTCGCTCCGCCGGGGGTTACCGCTGCGGCGCCCCTGCGGGGCTTAAGACCTGTTCATTCCAAATTACGCAATAGAAGAAAGTTACCGACCGCGAATCTGCGCCAATGAACGCGAATCAGGCAGAGCATGACCGTTGCAAGTAGTTGAATCTTGCCGCAATTCTCTTTGCGTGACCCATTCCTGATCCACGTTTCTTCTTTTCGCGCTGATTGGCGGAATTCCGCGGGCAAAAATTTCGAAGGCGTAATTCGGGTTTATTGTGGACATGCGGCAAGTTCCGGACCTGCACGAATTTCTCCGACAGGCTCCAAGATTCCAGAATTCCAAGATTCAAGAATCAGGATTCATTGGTCCGAATTCGCACGTATGACTCTGAACCGAAGAGATGAAAGTTGACGAATCGGGCTCTCCGCCTTTTTACCTTTGCCTTTTCACTTTTTACTTTCTATATTTGTTGAACCTTAGACCCGTATTGAATCCTATGAATCCGACCGAATCCAAAATGACCGTCTCTGAAGCTGTCCGCAAACACAGAGAATTCCTGTTCCCGGCCGTCGCCAATTATTACGAGGAACCGATCGAGCTCGTCCGGGGCGAGGGTGAATTTGTCTGGGACAGCGACGGCAAACGATATCTCGACTGTTTTGGCGGCGTGCTGACCGTCAGCGTGGGCCATGCCAACGCGCAGGTTAACGCGGCGGTCATCGAGCAGACGAAGAAGATCCAGCATACGTCGACGCTCTACGCCAACGCGAACCAATCGGACCTCGCGGAAAAACTCGCGGCGATCACGCCCGGAAAGCTCAAAAAGTCGTTTTTCACCTCGAGCGGCACCGAAGCCGACGACACGGCGATCTTCGCCGCGAAGCTTGCCACCGGCCGCCACGAAGTGATCGTCCTCAGACACGCGTACTCGGGCCGCAGTGCGACGGCACTTTCGGCCGTCGGGCATTCGACCTGGAAACCCTTGCCGTCGCAGGTCGCGGGCGTCATTCACGCGCCGGCGCCGTATTGTTATCGCTGCCCGTTCAAGCTCGAGTATCCGTCGTGCGACCTCGCGTGCGCGAAAGACATCAAGGAGCTGATCCAAACGACGACGACCGGCGAGATCGCGGCGTTCATGGCCGAACCGATCCTCGGGGTCGGAGGTTTCATCACGCCGCCGCCGGAATATTTCAAGATTGTTTACGAAATCGCCCGCGAGCACGGCGGCGTCTGCATCGCGGACGAGGTCCAGACCGGCTGGGGGCGCACCGGCGACAAGTGGTTCGGCATCGAGCACTGGGGCGTTGAGCCGGACATCATCACCTCTGCGAAAGGAATGGGCAACGGAGTGCCGATCGGTTGGACGATCGCGACGCCGGAGATCGCCGACAAATTCCCCGGCTTGACCTTCGCGACGTTCGGCGGAAATCCGGTTTCAATGGCAGCCGGCCTGGCCGTGATCAAATTCATCGAAGACGGGGATCTGCGGACCAACTGTCGCGTTGTCGGCGAATATCTGCGCGAGCGGCTTGACGAGCTCAAGTCCAAATATCCGGTCATCGGCGACGTCCGCGGCAAGGGCCTGATGCAGGGAATCGAATTGGTCGTCGACCGCACGACCAAGGAGCCGAACCCGCAGGCGGTGCTGAAGGTCTTCGAAGAGACAAAGCGCCGCGGCGTGCTGATCGGAAAGGGCGGACTCTACGGCAACGTCATCCGCACCGGGATGATGCTGAATTCGACGAAGGACAACGTCGACGAACTGATCGCCGCGCTGGCCGCCGGATTCTCTGTTTGCTGATCCGCGCGACTTCGCGATGGACCTTGTTCGCCCTTCCGCCCGCCGTTGGCGGGCATGAAACAATTAGCTATACGCGTTAGCGTGTAGGATGACCGTCAATACTCACGAGCCCGCCATTGGGCGGGCGGTACAGCAAAAGCCGCGGATTCTGCGGCGAAATCTCGCGAGCCTGCCATTGGGCGGGCGGCACAACAATGCCGCTGATTCTGCGGCGCAAACTCACAAGCCCGAACTCGAAGGAGAACTCACCGTGTCCTACACAAACTTGCTATTACATGTTGTCTTTGGAACCAAAGGCAGACTCCCTCTTCTCAACGAATCGCTCGAGCCGCAAATGCACTCATACTTGGGGGGAATCGTACGCAATCTCGGCGGCACTGCGTTTGAAATCAACGGTATCGAGGATCATGTCCACCTGCTCGTGAAGGTCCCGCCGACGATCGCAGTTTCGGATTTTCTACGGAAGCTCAAATCGAGCTCTTCGAAATGGGCAAACGAGAATTTTCGAGGCCGTTTCGCGTGGCAGCGCCGATACGGTGCGTTCAGCGTCAGTGCGTCAATGTTTGAGCAGGTCCGCAAATATATTCGGCGCCAGAAGGAGCATCACCGCCGGTTCGATTTCAAAACCGAGATGGAAGAATTGGTACGCGCAAGCGGTTTGGAACTCGATCCGAACTTCTGGCGGGATTAAGATCTGTCGCCCGCCCGCCCGCCCGCTGGCAGGCTTGGGATCATCTTGCGACCGTACTACACGCTCACGCATGTAGCTATTCCTATTTCGCCCGCCCGGTGGCGGGCTTGGGATCGTCTTGCGACCGTACTACACGCTCACGCATGTTGCTATTTCTATTTCGCCCGCCCGGTGGCGGGCTCGGAGTCGTCTTGCGACCGTACTACACGCTCACGCATGCAGCTATTTCAATTCCGCCCGCCCGGTGGCGGGTGCCGAAGTCGTCACGGGAATGAATGGATCGGACAAACGGGACGAGTCAAAATAGCGCTCGCTGGTCGTCTAGCGAGGCCGGGTCGACCGAATCGCAGCCGAGAAATCCCGCCAGTTTGCGGCAGCTTTCGGGCGCGTGCCCTTCGTACAAATTGCTGAAATAGACGTACGTCGAATCCGTTTCGATCGACGAGATCAACTGCGCCCAGAGTTCAAGGTGTCCGGTGCGGTCGCGCCAGATCCGATCGAACGACGTCAAATCACGCTCGCCCATGAAACGGACATAGGAAAACTCGCCGCGGACCCGCGACGCGGCGTCGAACATGATCTCGTTCGGCACCCATTTCCCCTCGACGACCGCCGGTACGATCCCGTGCTTACCCAGTTCTTCGAAGGTCCAGTCGACGAACCATTCGCGGCGCCTGAATTCGACGGCGAATCTGATGTCACGCGGCAACCTCTCGAGAAACTTCCGAAGGCTCACGGCATTTTCCCGGTTCGCCTCGAAAAACGGCGGAAGCTGCACAAGGCAAACCGCGAGCTTCGCGCCCAATCCCCGGACCCGCTCACAGAATTCTTCGAGCGGTGGAAAGGAATTCTCGCCGAGTCTGAGCTCATGCGTAATCTCCTGCGGCATCTTGGGCGAGAATGTAAACGATTCCGGAGTTCGGTCGAACCACTTTTCAATATTTGACGCCGGCGGAATCGCGTAAAACGTCGAATCGATCTCCGTTGAATCAAATGCGCGCGAATAGAGACCGAGCATGTCCGCCGACTTCGTGCCGCGCGGATAGAAGACCGGCGACACCGGATCGCTCGTCGTCCAGTCGTCGTAGTTCCAGCCCTGACAGCCGATTATCACTTTTGATCGCGGACCCGCGACCTTCAATTGCATATCAAACCGCCGGTGATGTTAACATTTGCGCCATTGCGAAAAAAACTTCGCTCGATTGTAACCGACCGCAGACGCGGCGCGTCATTTCAGGTGACCATCATTTTTTCGAGGTTCCAAATGAAGTATTCAGAAGACCAATTGGACGCGATAATGTCGCAGATCATAGGCGAGGCCGCCGCCGGTGACAATCTGCTCGATGAGATCGCCGATTCGCCGCAGCTGTGGTGGGGCGTTCAACGCGCGACCGCGGGCGAGCGTCCGGCGCGGAAGCGTGGCTGGATCACGACGTTTGACTGGAGGATCGCCGCTTTTGCGTCGCTTGCATTCGGCGCGCTTCTGATCGGCGTCTTCGTATCGGATCGGACTCAGGAATCGCTCAACATCGCATCGAACGGGGTTGACGGCGGCGTGATCACGATCGGGCGTTTGCACGGGAAACGCATTTCGCCGATCGCGACGCCGGTTATGTCGCGGCAAAAGGACATTGCCGCGAAGCCGGCTCGGACGATGGTCAGGGATCGGATCACGCCCAAAAAGGCGAAAGAACCGGTGCCGACGACCGAAGCGATATCGAACTCCGAAGTCAGGTCTGAATTCATCGCGTTGATGTATGCGCCAGATTCGGACAGCGGACAAGTAGTTAAGGTAAAGGTCCCGCGTTCGATGATGGTCTCACTCGGCGTTTCGACGAACGTCGGGAACACCGCAGAATATGTTAATGCTGAAGTGTTGGTAGGAGACGACGGCTCGGCAAGGGCCATCCGATTCATCCAGTAGTGCGAGGTGAAGGTATGAGAAGCGTATTTTTAATAACTTTCGTGATCGCCGCATTTGCCGCAGTCGCGATCGGACAGCCGCCACGGCAGGCCGGAGGGCCGCCGCCATGGGCACTCAAAATCGACGTGAACCGGAACGGAAAGATCGATCTGGACGAATATCGGGCGGCAGCCAATGCGTTTTTTTCGAAGGTGGATCGCAATTCAGACGGAATTCTCCAAATGAGCGAACTGCCGGGTCGGCCGAATCCGAACCAGCCGCCGAATCCGCAGGTCGTGCCGCATTTTCTCTTTCTTGGACGCGTCCTGGCGGATATTACCCGCGCGGCTTTCGACGAAATGCTGACGCAGCGATTTGCGAGCTTCGACCGAAACAGTGATGTTGCCATCGACTGGCAGGAGATCCGGAATGTTCGCGGTCCGGGACAGCAACCGGGCACGCAGAATATTTTGATGGCCCGATTCGTCGGTGCGGAATTCCGGTTCGGGGACAAGATTGTAAAGGGCGCTCCCTTCTCGGCCGAAACTGTCCGCGAAGAGTCTAAGCGTTTGTTCGACGGATCGATCGTAAAGAACGAGAGCAAAGGCCAGATTTACCGGGACGGCGAAGGTCGGATCCGGCAGGAAATGCCGCTTGAGTCGATCAACGGATTTCCGGTTCAGGGACGCGACAACGAGCCGCTGAAATTGATCCACATCGTCGACCAAACATTAGGGAAGGCGTATTCGCTGAACGATTCCGCGAAGACCTATTTTGAGATCCCGTTTGCGAGGAACTCGCCGCTGGCAACGAAGGAAGAGCCGCAGGACGCGAAAACCGAGTCGCTGGGCAAAAAGACCTTCGACGGCGTTACGGCCGAGGGAACTCGTACGACGATCGAGGTGCCGGTCGGTCAGATCGGAAACGACCGACCGGTTCTCGTCGTCACTGAAAGGTGGTTTTCACCCGAATTGCAGATGGTTGTCATGTCGAAGCATACCGATCCGTTCATCGGCGAGGTTGTTTTTAGATTGGCCAACATTAAGCTCGGTGAGCCGGCGGCGGATCTTTTCAAGGTCCCGGCGGACTTCACGATACAGCAACCGATTCAGCAAGAGCGTCGCCCGCAGCCGGACAACAAACGGCCGCCGCGCCGTAACGAACTGTAACCGAAGTTTTGCTTTACTGATTTCAATGACCGAGGAAGCCGTCAACTTGGAACAGCTGATCAACGTGCGTCTGCCATCAACCGGAGAAGCGGGAACCGATGAGGAACTCGTCCGGGCGGTGCTCGCCGGCGACGACGCGGCTTTCTCGGAGATCTTTGACCGTTACAAGCGTCTTGTCGTGCATCTCGTCGGACGGTTTTTCAATCGCCGCGAGTTGATCGAGGAGTGTTCGCAGGTCGCTTTCACGAAGGCGTACTTTTCGCTGAAGGACTTTCGGGGCGGTAAGGACAAGTCGTTCGCGTCGTGGATCTCGCGGGTGACGGTCAACGTCTGCTATGACGAACTGCGCAAGCGCAAACGGAGGCCCGAGGATCTCTTTACGGAACTCGGCACGGCTGAAGCGGAGTATCTCGACAACGTCGCCGCCGGCGGCGCTGACGGTGAAAAGGACTTCGTGAACCGCGAGCTGGCGAACAAACTCCTATCCGCCCTCGACGCAAAGGACCGGCTGGCCGTGACGCTGTACCACGGCGAAGAAATGTCCGTCAAAGAAGTCGCCGAAGCGGTCGGCTGGAGCGAAAGCAACGTCAAGGTCCGACTGATGCGGGCACGAAATTATTTACGTTCATTATTGGATAGATAGGTTGATTATGAAAAGGACCAAGTGCTTCATCGTCGCGATTTTCGCTTTGTTCGCTGTAGCGATCATTATGTTCGATGCATCGCCGACGGTCTCGGGACAGGCAGGACTCTCCGCTCCAACCGGCGTCCAGGCGACGAACAACCGTTACAACAACAAGGTCGGCGTTTACTGGGACGCGATTCGCGGAGCGACGAGTTACCGTGTTTTCCGGAACACAACGAATGATCCGAATACCGCGACGAGCATCGCCGTGATCTCGCAGAACTTCTTTTTTGACACCGGCGCACCGGCCGGACAGCAGCTTTTTTATTGGGTGCGCGCGGAGAATGCCGGCGGCAACAGCCCGATTAGCACCGTGGCGGCCGGATTCCGTGCGACGACGACCAACCAGGGACCGGTCGGACCGCTCGAGCCGCCGACACTCGGCCCGCCGGGAAACACATTGACTGCGGCGAAAGCCTATCTCGGAAAGACCCTCTTTTGGGATGAGCAGCTTTCGGCGACGAGGACCGTCGCGTGCGGGACCTGCCACCGCGCGGCCACCGGCGGATCGGATCCGCGTTCGATTGTCGCTCAACTCGTTTCGACAAATCCGGGATTCGACAACCTTTACAATTCTCCCGACGACGTCATCGGATCGCCCGGAGTCCCGTTCAACAACGCGGACGGCACGTACAGCTGGTCGACCAACTACGGATTCCGAAATCAGGTTACGCCCCGCAAGTCCAACTCGCACATAAACGCCGTCTACTCGCAGCTTCTTTTCTGGGACGGGCGCGCGACGGGCACGTTCCGCGATCCGGTGACAAACGCGATCGTTCTCAACAACGGCGGCGCGCTCGAAAGCCAGGCGGTGGGACCGCCGGTGAGCGGGGTTGAAATGGGACATTCGTCGAGCAATTGGACGTTGCTTGCGTCGCAGGTCGCGGCGTCGAAACCGCTGGCACTGGCGATCGACGTTCCACCGGCGCTTGAGACATGGATCGGCGGGCGCACGTATCCCGAATTGTTTGAAGAGGCGTTTGGAACTCCTGATGTCACGCCGAGCCGGATCGCGTTCGCGATCGGATCGTATGAACGGACTCAGTTTTCGGATCAGACGCCGCTTGATCTGGCAAATGCCGGGATTCAGCCGCTTGGGCCGGCCGAAAATCGCGGTCGCGGGGTCTTCGCGAATGTCTCGTGTGTTGTTTGCCATGGCGGCAACCTGTTGTCGGACAACGCTTTCCATAACATCGGGATCCGTCCGACAAATGAGGATACCGGAAGGTTTCAGGTGACCGGGGCGCAAAACAACGTCGGCGAATTCCGGACGCCGTCGCTCCGCAACGTCGCGTTGCGGTCGTCGCTGATGCACACCGGGCGCTTCGCCTCGATTGAGGATGTCATCGAGTTTTACAATCGCGGCGGGGACTTCAGGAACGCACCGAACTTCCCGACAGGGCTGATTCAGCCGCGGAACTTATCCGTGGGCCAAAAAGCGGATCTAGCGGCGTTTCTGCGGAATGCGCTGACCGATGAGCGTGTCCGGAACGAACTTCCGCCGTTCGACCGCCCGCATCTTTACACTGAATCGACGCGGGTGCCGCAGATCATCGGAACGGGCGTTGCCGGTTCGAACGGGATCATTCCGCTGGCGATGGCGATCGAGCCTCCGCTCGTCGGCAATCCGAGCTTCACGGTGGCGGTTTCGGGTGCGCTCGGCAACGCGCCGACAGTGCTCGTCGTCAGCGACACCGATCCCGGCGCGACGTCGATACCCGCGAGCGGAAGTTTTGCGCGGGTCGAACTCGTCACGCAGGGTACCGGCGCCGGAAACGGCTTCGCTTCGGTGAGTCTCGCGATCCCGAACAACGCGGATCTTGTCGGACGCACGTTCTTTGGCCGCTGGTATGTTACCGATCCGGCCGCGTCCGGCGGCGTGGCCGTCTCGCAGGTGTTCCGGTTCACTGTTTTCGGCGAAGCGATATCGGTCAGTCGGGGCTATATTGACTTCGACGGTGACAGCAAGACCGACGTGTCGATCTTCAGGCCGTCGAACGGTGAATGGTGGTATGCCCGCAGTTCCGACGGCGTTGATCGGGCGTTCCAGTTCGGCAATGGTTCGGATTCGGTCGTCCCGGCCGACTTCACGGGCGACGGCAAAACGGATGTCGCCGTCTTCCGGCCTTCATCGGGTGAATGGTTCGTGATGCGCAGCGAGGATGCGAGCTTCTACTCCTTCCCGTTCGGAACTGCCGGTGATATTCCGGCTCCCGCTGACTTCGACGCCGACGGGAAGGCCGACGCGGCGGTGTTCCGGCCGTCGACCGGAACCTGGTTCGTACAGCGTTCCTCCGACGGCGGGACGACCATCGAAAACTTCGGCGCTTCAGGCGATATTCCGCAGGTCGGAGACTTTGACGGTGACGGACGTGCCGATTTGGCGGTCTTCAGGCCTTCGAACGGTGAATGGTGGCTCAAACGTTCGTCACTGGGAGTGATCGCGGCCACCTTCGGCGTTTCGACCGATCGACCGGTTGCCGG
This sequence comes from Acidobacteriota bacterium, assembly GCA_029557535.1. Lineage (GTDB taxonomy): Bacteria > Acidobacteriota > Blastocatellia > Pyrinomonadales > Pyrinomonadaceae > JAFDVJ01. Next base: position 5,955 of record JAKQII010000075.1, on the reverse strand, counting down.
CGATTACACGGGCGACGGAAAGGCCGACATTGCCTTCTGGCGTCCTACGTCGGGCGAATGGTTCATCCTGAGATCCGAGGATTTCTCGTATTTCTCGACGCCGTTCGGGCTGAGTACGGATACGCCGGTTCCGGGCGATTACGATGGCGACGGCCGGTGGGATACGGCGGTCTTCCGATCGGCATCGGCGACGTGGTACGCACAGCGTTCGACGGCCGGACTGATGATCACGAACTTCGGGGCCGCGACCGATCTGCCGGTCGCTTCGGCGAGGTAGTTCCCCGATCACAAATGAAAAAGGCCCGCGGTGATTTGTCGCGGGCCTTTTATTAATCCCAGTGATTCCAGGATTCCAGGATTCCAGGATTCCAGCGATTCCCAGCAACGCGAATCATGGAATCTTGGAATTTGGAATTTGGAATATTCGATTCAGATGATCGTCGTGACGATCTCGCGGATGCTGCGCTGGAGTTCGCGGTCGTCGGTGATCGGCGAGCAGAGCGCGACGTCCGCCGCGTCGATCGGCGAGATGCCTTTGGCGATCATTTGCGCGGCGTAGATGAGAAGTCGTGTCGACACACCTTCTTCGAGCCCGTGACCGCGGAGGTTGCGGACCTTTTGCCCGATCCTGACGAGGTCCTGAGCTGTCCCGTGATCGATACCGCCTTCCTTTGCGACGATCTCGGCTTCCGCTTCCGGTGACGGATAGTCGAACTCCATCGCGACGAACCGTTGGCGGGTCGACTGTTTGAGATCTTTCAGGATCGACTGGTAGCCCGGATTGTATGAAACGACCAACATGAAATCTGGCGGTGCTTCGATCACCGTTCCGCGTTTCTCTATCGGAAGGCGTCTCCGATCGTCTGTCAGCGGATGGATGATGACCACGGTGTCCTTTCTCGCTTCGACGACCTCGTCGAGGTAGCAGATCGCACCCGCTCGGACGGCTTTGGTCAGCGGTCCGTCATGCCAGACCGTTTCCTCTCCTTCAAGCAGGAAGCGACCGACAAGGTCGGTCGACGAAAGATCTTCGTGGCATGCGACGGTGATCAGCGGACGGCTGAGTTTCCAGGCCATGTACTCGACGAACCGCGTTTTGCCGCAGCCCGTAGGACCTTTGAGCATGACCGGAAGACGGGCCGCGTAAGCCGCTTCAAAAAGTTCAACTTCCTGCCTGATCGGGAGATAGAAAGGCTCAGTCCCGACCTTGAATTTTTCGACCGCTAGTTCCATATTACGGGAGCTATCTTATCATCCGCCCAATCGAATTGGGAAAAGAACGCAGGCCTTCGTTCGACTTGCATCCGGACAAAAAAAGAGCGGCCCTAAGACCGCTCTTTTCATCATCAGGAATTGATGCCTACGGTGCCGGGGTGAAAAGAATTCCTGTAACGTTATTACTTACAGGAACGTTTTGAGGTGCATAGTCAGCCGCCTTCGACTGCACCGAAACCGTGTATGTGACACCGGTCGGAACTCCGCTGAAGCGGAAGTAACCGAACGGATTGGTCGTTGTCCGGAGCGTGAAACCGTTGCCGTCGGTAATAATGACCCGCGTCAAGTACGAACCTTGCGTAGCGCTCGCCATGACCCGTCCGCTGACCGACACCGGTGCCGACGCCGCCGCGCTCGGACCCTGAATCTGAACGGTCATCGGCGAACCGGTTTTGAAGAAACCGAGCGTCGCGTTCATAACAACAGGCGGCTGATTGGAGTCGAATCGGAAGTTGTACAGCGTTCCCCAACGAATGGCATTCGCATTCTGGTTCTGAGCGAACGTTTCCGAACTCCAGGTCAAGGCGCCTGCAGCCTGAACACCGGCCCACGGCGTGCTGCTAAACCCTGCATTTCCAAGGGTTCCGTCATTAGCCCAACCCGGGTGTTGCGGCGGCATGTGAAATCCGATGTTGCTCACGGTTACACCCGCGCCGGTCGGAACCGAGAACGACTGGATCGCACGATCGATGTTCTGGTTGTAGACCGCATATTCATAGTGCCAGACACCCGGCGACGGGTTGGTCACCTTGTACGCCACGGCGCCGATTCCGTCGGCACCAGGGGCGGGTTCGATCGGAACGATCGTCGCGTCGGTCCACGCGATGATCGCTGCCTTCTGGCGCACCGTAGAACCGACCGGCGAGAACGAGAAGCTGGTCGTTCCGCTGACCGTATACCGACGGTACGAAACGTTGTTGTTCATGTTGCACTGCGTGGGATTCGACTGGCACCAGACATACTCATGCGGCGTGATGTACTGCCCCTCGGCGAAATACGAAGCACCGGCGTTCAGCGCCGTGCTCAGATCGCTGATCTCCGTCAGGATTCGATGCGACGGTCCAACGTGCGTATGACCCGTATGAGTGTTGTTCGGGGTTGCCGAATCATTCCGCGGAAAGGCTCCGGTATAGGGGTTGATCCAAGCCCGCGATCCGAGGTTGGGACCCGAGTTGAGGCTCGCCGAATACGGATCAGAACAACCCGACCCGAGCTGTGAACCGCCGACGCCGTTGCAACCCAGGCTGCAGATGTTGTTCGTCAATGCCGTAAAGGCATGCTTTACGCTCGATTGTCCGATCTGTTCGAACCGGTCGGTATTCGAAGCCCCGCCGCTCATCCGGTAAAGATTCTGCGGAATGACCGGATGGTCGTTCGACGGATTGGCGATCCAGTTAAGATTGACCGTGCCATAGTTGCACGAATCGGTTCCGACCGCGAGGCCGACCTGTGTTCCGGAGGAACTGCCAAATTGTGCCAGACCCGTAAGATCGCCCACGACAACGTCGGGCCCCGGAACCGTTCCCGCAAGTTCGTCGGCAGGCATCGAGTTTGACGTCACCTCGCCGTCGACGATCGTCGAAACCTCGATGGCACGCATTTTCGCCGAGATCGAGATCTGTCCGGCCGTCGCCATCGCATCCGCCGGGCGGCCGAGCCTCTCGGCATATTCGCGCGACAGGATGAGCCGGCCCATCTGGACGTACAGAGTTTCGTCCTGCGGATTGAAATCGTAAAGATGACCTTCGACATAGAAATAGGTGAATCCGCTCTTCGGATCACGGATCGCGAGTTCGTACGGCTCGGTCGGGGCAAGGCTCTCGATCGAGAGCTGGCCGCCCATGCTCGCCGGGAGCTTCGAATCGGTCGCGTCGATGTTCATTGAACTCGGGATCGGACCGCGAAGCATTTCGTTCATCACGAGAACCGTAAAGAATGAATCCGGATCGATATCGAAGCGCATCGGAATCGTTTCGCCCGATTTGAGATCACCACGACCTGTCATCGACGAATCAACGTTCAGGACCACGTTCCCACGTGCGACGATCATTTTCTTGAGAACGCCCGAATTCGCGTTCGTTTGAACAGTTCCGAGGCCAGTCAACGATTGATTTGTTCCGTCGCCAAAAAACACAAGGAACGGCAACAACGCGATAAATACAGTTTTCAGCATAGTTTGGATCGGTGGCCCTAAGACCGGCTTGTTATGAATTCCGCTGTTTCAACGGTATTCGGAGATTGTCATTTTTACACTCATTTAGACGCAATAGTCAAGTCGGGTATAGTATTGAAGTTCATGCCTGAGGGCACAGGCGGAGCATCCACTTTATGAAAACTGGCTGCGAAGATAAACGTGGGAGCAAGGTAGGGTCGCGCGAACTTCCGGTACTCGGAAACGGCGAAGCGTCGATGATTACGGTCCGGAATTCTAAGGCCGGCAAGATCCGGGCGATCGTTTTGATCGCGCTCAACGCGGCGATGATCGCGCATATCGTTCAATGGTTGGCGACGGGTAGGACGATCTCTCCGGTTGAGCCGTCCGAAACGATGCAAACACTGCAGCAGGGGGCGGTGAACGCGGGTTTCATCTTCTTTTCGGTGGCGATCCTGGCAACGCTGGTCTTCGGCCGGTTCGTCTGCGGCTGGGCCTGTCATCTTGTTGCGCTGCAGGATCTCTGCGGCTGGATGCTGAAGAAACTCGGATTGAAGCCGCGGCCGTTTCGTTCGAGATTGCTGATCTGGGTTCCGCTTCTCGTCGCACTCTACATGTTCGTTTGGCCGACGGTGAACCGGTACTTGGTCAAGCCTCCGAATGAACCGGTGATTCCGGAATTCACGAACCATCTTATCGTCTCTGATTATTGGGCGACCTTCCCGCCGATTGCCGTCGCCATACCGTTTCTTTTTGTCTGCGGTTTCATGACGGTCTATTTTCTCGGTCAAAAGGGCTTTTGCACCTATGCCTGCCCGTACGGCGGATTTTTCGGCATTGCTGAAAAGCTGGCGCCGGGCCGCATTCGTGTCACCGACGCCTGCAACCAATGCGGGCACTGTACGGCTGTCTGTACTTCGAACGTTCTGGTGCATGCGGAAGTACGGGACCACGGCGCGGTCGTCGATCCGGGCTGCATGAAATGCCTTGACTGCGTCAGTGTCTGTCCGAACGACGCCCTCTATTTCGGATTCGGAAAACCGTCGATCGCGACGGGGAAACCGGCGGCACGGAATTATTCGCTTTCGTGGCCGGAGGAGATCCTGGCGGCGATCGTCTTCGCGCTCAGTCTGTTCGCGGTCTGGGACGTTTACCAACTCGTCCCGATGCTGATGGCGCTCGGGATCGCGACCGTTTCGACATTCGTCTTCATCAAATCGTTGAAGCTTTTTCGTTCCCCCGACAGTACGTTTTATCGTTACCAACTGCGTTCGGGACGACGTCTCAAACCAGCGGGCTGGATCTTTATCGGCTTTTCGATCGTCTGGCTGGCGCTCAACGCGCACAGCGGCTTTATCCGCTACAACGAGCGCGAAGGAGCACGCGCGTTCGAGAGCATTCGGATCCCGGACGAACTCGCGCTCGCGCATCCGAATCCGAAGCCGTGGCTTGGAGCCACAGATCGCAAAAACATCGCCGAAGGGAAGCGCCATTTTGATCTGGCGATGAAATATGGGCTGTTCACGAACAACTTCGCGTTGTCGAAACTCGCTTGGATCGACTATCTGAACGGCGACACGGATCGTGCACTTGAGATGCTTTCGCGATCAGCCGCGGTTCAATCCGGGTCCGGACGGGCGATAAGTCTCTATTATAGCGGCGCGATCCGCAACCGTACCGGAAAGTTCGATCTGGCGCTGACGGATCTCAACACCGCTTTGACGGAGCGCCCGGACCTGGTCGTCGTTCGCGAGGAACAAGGCGAGGCACTCTGGAATCTCGGTCGGCGCGAAGAGGCTGACGCGGCATGGAAAGAGGCTCTCCGCGAGTCTCCGCAACTCGTGCTCGCGAATTTATTCTTGGCCGGCTCCGCTGCGTCGAGAGGCGAATCCGTGACGGCGCAAAGCTATGAGGATCAAGCGGAGCGGATCACGCCCCGTGACCCGTTCTTCAACTGGATGCTCGGGTTGCGCCTCCAGAACGTCGGAATGAACGCGCTCGCCGACAAGCGGTTCAAACGTGCCATCGAGATCAATCCGGGTTTCCGCATGAACCGGACCTACGAGGCGGGGAAATAATCGACAATCAAAATCAAGATTCAAGAGTCAAAATCACCAGTGTCCGGTTAAACCGAGATTGCGCAACAGACACTTCAGCCCCTCAACGCCGTTGATCGATCTGGCCGCGGATCACGCAGATATGAGCAGAAAGTATAGACCTGATTGAACTTACGCCGTCGATTGCGACAGGATCGCAATTCGCCCTGATCTGGTTTAATGGATTATCCGCGTCATCCGCGTTCATCAGCGGCTAATGCGCTATCCGGGTTAAGCTCTGTTTTGCGGCCATAAGTAGCCATCTTCAGGCGGCTTGCAGATCCTTTTCAGTTTTTCGATTTCAGCGGACCACCCGGCGATCCGATCGTTCCCGAGAAATTCGTTTTCCCGATCGGTGAACGGTTCAACTCCATAAACCTATTGATTCTGCGACTTTGCGCCTTAGCGTCTTTGCGGGAAAACATCCTGTTC
>JAKQII010000074.1 GCA_029557535.1 Acidobacteriota bacterium | reverse complement strand
CGACGAACACCTCGTCGTCGGCGATGGGGATCAGCGACGGGAACATCATTATCGGTTCGGGAGTTTTGAACGGCGCGGTGCACGCGTACGCGATGATCCCGGTTACAAATTCCACGATTCAGGGCCGGGTGTTGACTTCGGTCGGCGCGGGAGTCCGCAATGCGTCGGTGACGATCTCAGGCGGCAATCTTTCGTCTCCGAAAACGGTGTTGACCGGAAGTCTCGGCAGATATTCGTTCTCGGGGCTTCAGACCGGCGCGACCTACACCGTGGCTGTCGGTTCGAAGCGCTTCACATTCAGCCAACCGACACAGACCGTTGCCCCCGACGGAACACTTGTGACGATCGACTTCACGGCGAGCAATGATCGGTGATCAGTTCAGCGGCGCGCTACCGCGCGGCGAATGATGTATCAGTTCAGCGGCGCGCTACCGCGCGGCGGATGATGTATCAGTTCAGCGGCGCGCTACCGCGCGGCGAATGATGTCACCGTTCAGCGGCGCGCTACCGCGCGGCGGATCAGGACCGCCTGCGTCAGTGATTTGATGAATTGCCGTTCGTTTCAACGCACGGGCCAGAATTCAATCGAAAGCATGGCTTCAGCCCATTGTTGGAATAAAGCCATTCGCAAATATGGCTTGCTTCCGTCCGTCAGTTAAGGTAGACGGCAATTCATTTGAAATCAGATGCGCGACGTTCGTCCCCGCATTCTCCTCCACAAACACCAATCTGAAAACAGGGCATGCGCCTGATCGAGGTAAATCGCCCGACCTCATTCGATAGGGTTCAGGCAAGCGCAAAAAAACTACCTCCGGCCGCGTTGTGGTAACATTGCGCCGAAAGGATTTGCCTGTTAGCAAAAATACACATTCCGGCCGTTCATCCTGGACAACCGACCGCCGCGGGCCGATAGCGGTTGGTATTCCCGAAGTGTCCGGCCATCAAAAGGAGTCGAATGACCGCCAATATTCGGATCTTGAGTTCAGTTGTTCTCGTTTCATTGTTCATCGGATGGATTCCGGCGTTAGCCCAAGATCGCCAACTGACGCGTCCATTTGCTGACCAATCGAGCCAAAAGCGACTTGCACTTGTCATCGGAAACGGCGCCTACCTCATTGCGTCGCCGCTTGAGAATCCCGTCAACGACGCGAACGATATCGCCGCCGCGCTTGAATCCGTCGGTTTCGAAGTTATGAAGGGTACCGATCAGGGGCTTGTCGGAATGCGCCGGCTGATACGGGAATTTGGCGATAAACTCGACAAACAAAAGGGAGTCGGATTGTTTTATTACGCCGGTCACGGAGTCGAGGTGCGCGGGAGGAACTTCCTGATACCTGTCGACGCCGACATCAAGCGCGAGGTCGAAACCGAGGATTACGCGATCGAAGTCGATTCGATCCTCCGGCAGATGGATGCCGCCAACAATGGATTCAATATCGTCGTTCTTGACGCCTGCCGCAACAATCCGTTCGCCCGCGGTTGGAGCCGGAGCAGCGATTCCGGCGGACTGGCCAACGTCCTCGCGCCGACCGGAACTTACATTGCATATTCCGCCGCGCCCGGGACAACGGCGTCCGATGGGGCCGGGGCCCGCAACAGCCCGTTCGCCGCGGCGTTGGCAAATAACCTGAAGCGCCCGAATGTGAAACTCGAAGACGTTTTCAAGGCGACCCGTGAAGCGGTCATGGCCGATACCGGCAATCGCCAGGTTCCGTGGGATTCGTCGTCGATCAAGGGCGATTTCTACTTTTCCAGGACCGAGTCCACAACCGCAATCACCGAAAAACCGGCTAACGGCGGAAAAACTAACGTCGAGCGCGAGCGCGAAGCGTGGGAACTTGTCAAGAATTCGACGGATCCCGGCGACCTGAGACTGTTTATCAAAGAGTATCCGAGCGCGACAAATATTGCCGCCGCGAAGCTGCGCCTTGATGATCTGGTTTGGGCATCAGCGAGGACGGCGGACAAGCAGGAAGGGATAAAAGCGTACCTTGAGGAGTTTCCGAACGGCGCGAACGCCGGAGCCGCAAGGATCCGATTGCGGCAACTCGAAGCCACGGCGACGGTGACAACAATTCCGGAAAAGAAGGAATCGGTTGCGACCCGTGAGCGCAAGAGCGCGACCGGGATCGATCTTGTATGGGTGCCGCCCGGCGAGTTCGTCATGGGTTCGCCGGCGACCGAAAAGGATCGCGACAAGAGCGAGGGCCCGGAACGGAAAGTGACCGTTCGCGAAGGCTTCTGGATGGGCAAGTATGAGGTGACGCAGTCGCAGTGGAAGTCGTTGATGGGCGACGTTCCTGCCGGCTGTTTCAGCAGTTACGACGTTGCCGGCGAATCGCGGCCGGTCGTCTGCGTCAGTTGGAACGACGCCAAGGACTTCATTGCGAAGCTCAACGAAAAGGATAAGGAGTTTGAGTATCGTTTACCGTCGGAGGCCGAGTGGGAATACGCTGCGCGTGCCGGAACCACGACGCGCTTTTACTGGGGCGACGACTCCAAGAACGAGCAGATGTGCAGCTATGCGAACGGCGCGGACAAGAGCGTGACGATGTTTTTCACCTGGCGGAACACCGCCTGTCGTGACGGCTTCGCCGGCTCGTCCCCGGTCGGAAGTTTTCCGGCGAACAAGTTCGGGCTTTTTGACATGAGCGGAAACGTCCAGGAATGGGTCGAGGACGTATTCGCCGAGAGTTACGAGGGGCTTGGGAACACGGAAGCGGCAAACATCGGAAGCGGGAAGTCGCGGGTCCTGCGCGGCGGCTCGTGGTTCGGCCGATCAAAATACATGCGCTCTGCGGCGCGGGATTCCAACAGTCCGACGAGCCGCGACGCCAACAGCGGATTTCGCATCGTCGCCCGCGCGAGGAGCGGAACGTGATCGGCAACAAGCCGGCCTCGGTCAGCATTCGATCGAGCGCATCCTTGTTGCCGCCTTTCCGGGAATGGCAATGTTCTGGTCCGCGAGCCTTCGCACCTGGCCGGTGAGTTCGGGAGAACGAAAATCCGATAGCTTCTTCTGCGATGTCCTGACCGGACTCAGTTCGTTAGAATTCGCATTTTGTCGTCGAGTCTTCAATAGTCGGTGGCGCAGTTCTCGGTAAACCCAAATTACGTAATCGAAGAAGGTTCCCGCCCGCGAATCTGCGCCAATGAACGCGAATCAAGCAGAGCGTGGCCGTTGCACCTAGTTGAATCTTGCGGCAATTCTCTTTGCGTGAATCATTCCTGATCCGCGTTTCTTCTGTCAGATGGCCGTTTATTCGCGCTGATTGGCGGAAATTCCTGGGCAATAATTTCTAACGCGTAATTCGGATCAAACACCGGCTTTTCCCCGCTCGGCGGAGGACCGACTGCCGTAAGCCTCCCATGCCTGGCGGCGCCTATCGCGCATCGCCGTGAAAGGAGGTCGCAAGCGATCTGAGCAACGTCTATCAGTTGGTGGAGATGTAAATAAACCTGAGGTTTGCATTCAATGACCCGTTTCGCCGATTTTTATCGTTTGGATGTTCAGAGGCCTTCTTCAGCCAAAAAGAGATGACTATTTTGCCAAGAAAAATTGATAGAAGTGTTATGCCCGGAATTTCAGCCGCTGAGGTTGATGAGCGTTGCGTTGTTTATCAATGTCGTGCTGATTCTGCTGGCTCAAGAAAGCCGAACCGGAAAAACCGGATAACAAAAAAAAGCTGACTGTGACGGGCTAGGAGACAACCTGTGAAAATTGTAAAGAAACTTAATTTCGTGCTGCTTGCCATCACGGCGATCAGCCTGTTTGCGACCGCCTGCGTCGACAACAAAAAGATCGAAGAGGCGAACAAACTCGTCGATTCGGCGAACAAGAAAGTGAACGACGCCAAATCGATGGCAGCCAAAGCCGACGAGGCATTTACCAAAGTCAACGAAGAACTTGACGATTACGAAGAATCAAAAACAAACAACGAAGCCGCGTTAAAGGCGTCGATGAGCGATTATGACAAGGCCATCGAACTCTACAAAGGTGCGTCGGCTGATTTCAACTCGGCGGCCAAGTTGAGCGACGATGCGTCCTTCAAATCATATTACGAAATGAGCGCCAAACAGATCGACAATGTCTCGGCGGTGGCGACGCAAAGCAAGGCCCTCACTCAGGCATTTGTCGAGAGCAAAACCATCGAAGAATACAGCAAAAAACTCGACGAGATCAAAGCCAAAGTCGTATCGCTCAAGAAGGAAGGCGATGAGCTAACTGGGAAGGTCAATAAGCTCGAGGAAGAAGTAAAGGCCAAGAGCAAGTAAACCAACGGAAGGAACGCTCCCACAAAATAATCATTTGAGAACGCTGATATTGCTTACATTGATCTTAGTGGCCGCGTCTCACCCGGCGTCGGCGCAGGATTTCAACAACGTCACTAAGGAATACACGTTCGTCTCGCAAACTGAAGCAAGAACCGAGACCGTGCGGACGCATCGGCGGGTTCTGTGTGATTACCAGCCGGCGGGGCTTTGGGTTCGCCGCGGCGAGCGGTTTACCGTTGATGTCACCGAGTTTGACCCTGATTATAAGCTCTCGACCATGATCGGATTCAAACCGATGTGGGAAAAAAGGAACGGTACCCAGGAGAATGAACTGAGGGAAGGCTCCAACACCGTAACGGCCGCTAACGACGGCATTCTCTCGTTCATTTTCGTCAAGCGAAAAGGATTCGACGCAGAACCGACAACCGTCGATGTCAAAGTCACCGGCGGCAAGGCAATTCCGCTGTACGTTGTCGGCGAGACCGAGGATGCGGATTGGGAAAACGATGTCCAAAACATGGACGACACCTATGTCCAGCTCGTTTCCGACAGAGTCCTCTTGACGCTGCCATCTCGGGATTATGTCAAACGTCCGATCGAGGATGTCGAGGCGATGTTCGAGACGATCCACAAAATGCTCGATCTCGATGATCGACTCGCCGGCTTTGACAATTCGTCGCCCGAGAACATGAAGACCCGCAACCGCATCAACTATCTCGTCGATGTCTATACACCGGCACCGGAATCCAATAAGTACTACGCCTATACATCCGAGTACTTCATCGGGATGAAACGTGACAATTTCACCGCTCTTACCGAAGACCTCGGCACCGAATGGGGTTATTGGCACGAGACCGGGCATACCTATCAGCAGCGAAGCTGGATGTTCAGCGCGATCGTTGAGGTCCAGGTCAATATGTTCTCGCTGTATGTTCAGGAAAAGTTCGGGCTGCCGTCGAAACTTAACAATAGGGAAGACTCGAACGCGAGGTCCAGCTTCGAAATGGCACGTGCCTACATCGCCGACCCGAATAAGAACTACATGGTCATAAACAAGGCCGCGTACGGCGAATTCTTTACCAAGCTCGTTATGTTTCACCAACTAAAGGCCGCCTATGGCTGGGATGCCTTCACCCGGTTGCAGAAGTACTTTCGCAAACAGCCGCTGGTTTACAACCCGAAAGAGACCGATACCGACAAAGCAAACAAGTTCGTCCATGCGATGTGCCTGATCACGAAGAACGATCTTGTGCCGTTCTTTAGAAAATGGGGCCTCAATATCGACGCGGCGACCACGCAGAAGATAGCGGCGATGAAGCTGCCGTTACCGAGGACCGATCCTTCGACGATATTCAAGTAATGAAACGACAAAACGGCGTTTTGCCAGACGCGGCTGACTGCAAGAGTTTGTCCAGGTTTAGAAAGCAATGCGCTACAGAGAATAAGGAGAAATATGATAGTCAATTCTGAATTCTACAGATCAAACAAACTAACCCTGCTGGTTGCCGTTTCCTTGCTGCTCGCGATCACACTTGGGTGCAATTTCAGCGCCGGCGTCGGCGACTTTGCAAAGCCCGAAATGCCGTCAACCGAACAGCAAAACGCCTTGGTCAAGCAAACATTGAAGGAATTTGCCAAAGGTATCGAAAGCGGTGATTTTTCGAGCCTGATGTCGAACGCCTCAAAGGAACTTCAATCGCAGGCTTCGCCAGACAAAATAAAGGGTGCCTTTCAGGGAATGATTGATAAGAAAGCTGTGTTGGTGCCAATTATGCAAAGTGCCGATTCGAAAATTCCGGACTTTACAACCCCTCCTTCGATCAAAGAAGAAGGCTCAAATTACACGATGCAATATACGGGAAGTTTTCCGACAGATACGTTTCCAACTTATTTTGATTTCAAGTACATTTGGCAAGATTCTCAATGGAAACTATTGTCAATCGAGGTCAAGTACGATTCTAAATGAGTAGTTTGGATTCTTAGAGGCGAAAATGGTTGAAGCGAAACGACCGCAAATTAAGCCGCGGTGAGACCTAGTTTGAATTCAATTACCCCTGGCGAGATCGCAGTGGAGTTCCTGGCCCGCTGACCGTGCACCCGTTCCATACGCGATGTTCTCAAAGGCAATCATCGAAGTTATTCCGCATCGAGCCGGCGCAGTAACTGATCACCCCAATTGTTCAACAGGAACGGAAAAGCTTGAAGTCCTTCTATTTTCGCAATCAAAAAATGAACCGAAGTTCCACCGAATTGAAATAGGGCGACCGTTTGGTCGCCCTAAGTCGTTGATTCTGATGGTGGCCAGGGACGGAATCGAACCGCCGACACGCGGATTTTCAGTCCGCTGCTCTACCAACTGAGCTACCTGGCCGTATTGGGGGCGTCCGGAACGTCGCCCAACGCGAATTTATGAGTCTAAATGATACCCGAATTTGATGTCAACCGCTCGTCGGGAAATTGCTCAAAGTGGCGTATTTGTTGAGAAAAATCGGAAAAAGGTATTGACATCATTGTTGATGGGTCTATAATCCAGAGTAGCAGTCGCGTTGCCCATGTCGGCTGCTGAACCTTCCGAATTCCGTTTGATACCTGCCCGTGCCGGCCTGAACGCCGTCGCCGCCCTCCGGAGGCGCAACATTCAGACCGGCACAGTTATTTTTAAATCTGGAGAAGATGAGAAGAATGATTAGGAATTACATTTTAGTTATTTTGATTTCGGTCGCTGCGATCGCCGGTGCGTGTACGAGCACCAGCGCGCCGCCCAACTCAGGTCCGAATGCCAATACTTCGTCGAACGTTCCGCCCGAGTTTCAAGGAACGCCGCTCGCGCCGGACGGCAAAACGACGCCCGGAATACCCGAGGCGAATCAGGCCAACATGTCGAATATGCCAAAAGGCGCGACGCCGACCCCGGGTATTCCCGATCCGGCGAATCTGAACAAGCCGGCCCCGAAAGGCGCAACGCCGACGCCCGGAATTCCGGACGAGAAGACGCTCAAGGAGCAGATGAACCGCGTGATCAAGGACGCCAACGTCGTCAACCGGCCGGTGAATTCCGCTGTGCAAAAGATCGAGCAGGGCGTGAAGAGCGTCAAGAAGAAAGTGCCGTAACAGGATTTGGGATTGGGGATTTGGGATTTCGGATTTGGTTTTTCCGCAATCCCAAATCCCAATTCCGAAATGCGATCATTCCGCTCCCGCAGCCGCCGCCTTGATGATCCCGAGCTTGACCTTCACATCGTGCTCGATCCGGTCGTAAACTTCCGAATTTTCCTTCAGCATCGATTTCACGTTCTCGCGGCCCTGACCGAGGCGTTCGCCTGAATACGAGAACCACGCGCCGCTCTTTTCGACGATCCCGTTCGTGACCGCCAGATCGAGCAGATCGCCTTCGCGCGAGATGCCCTCGCCGTACATGATGTCGAACTCGCACTCATGGAACGGCGGCGCCACCTTGTTCTTCACGATCTTGACCTTCGTGCGGTTGCCGACGATCTTGTCCGCGTCCTTGATCGCACCGATCCGGCGGATGTCGATGCGGACCGAAGCGTAGAACTTGAGCGCCTTGCCGCCGGTCGTCGTTTCCGGCGAGCCGAAAAAGACGCCGATCTTGTCACGCAGCTGGTTGATGAAGATGAAACAGGTGTTCGTGCTCGAGATCGTGCTCGTCAGTTTCCTCAACGCCTGCGACATCAGCCGCGCCTGCAGACCCATGTGCGAGTCGCCCATTTCACCGTCGATCTCCGCACGCGGGACGAGCGCCGCGACGGAGTCGACGACAATGACGTCGATCGAGGCCGAACGCACGAGCGTTTCGGCGATGTCGAGCGCCTGTTCGCCGGAATCCGGCTGCGAGATCAGAAGATCGTCGATATTGACGCCGAGTTTTTCGGCATATTCCGGATCGAGCGCGTGCTCGGCGTCGATATAAGCCGCGACTCCGCCACGCTTCTGGGCCTGCGCGACGACCTGCAGCGCAAGCGTCGTCTTACCCGAACTTTCAGGCCCGAAAACCTCGATAATGCGGCCGCGGGGGAAACCGCCGACGCCGACCGCCGCGTCCAGGCTGAGGCAATTGGTGGAGATCGCCCCGACTTCTTCATGCGGGCGCTCTCCGAGCCGCATGATCGAGCCCTTTCCAAATTTCTTTTCAATATTCGCAAGCGCCGATTCGATCGCCTTGCCCTTGTTATCAGTGCTCATAGCTGGTTGTGCCATCCTTGTAACTTTCTCCTTTTTGCTGATTTCCCCAAGAACCGGAGGTGAGTCTAACACAAAAAGGGGCGTTTGTGAAATGCTGTTGCATGTGTGAAACGATAATTTTTCGTCAGAGATTCGCCAGGGTAAAAACATAGTCGAAGTTCCTTCCCTGAGATCCCCGAACCCGAGCCCCGACCCGGAATCCGCACGGGCCGGGACTCATACGCGGTTCGTGGTCCCGAGGTGAGTTGCCGAGATTCTAAATGCAAGGAACGGACAAATAACTTAAACAAGATTAATTGTTCTAAATCGATGCCGCGAAGCATCTGACCCCGAGACTCATCATCCGGCCGCCGGGTCGCCGCGAACGAGAAATTACGGAGCCATTAGATTCCCGTCGCCGGGGCCGTTCCACGGCCGATCCGGCCCTCGAAGGCGATACGGCAACCGTGCCGGAGAGAAAAAAAAGGATCCGGGACAGCTCGAAGCCATCACGGACCCATCGGGGGCAGGGAAGACAATTAGCGTTCGAGTTGAGCGGCGCGGATCTCATCGTACGCGCGCACCGTCAACCTAATGCGGGAATTGGGTCAGGAATTGGAACGTCTCGGCCGTCGGGCGGAAGCGGAGAAAAACCGTTCGCGTCTGGATCTTCTCTCTCACAGGAAATAGGTCAAAAATCGGCGAGATCGAGTCCGGTCTTCTGCCGGAACTGTTCCGCGAGCGACGGCATTTCGAACGAACATTCGTCGCGTGTCGCCCGCTCGACACGCCACATCGGAAAGAAATACTCCTGCATCGGCAGGTACGGCTCGCCGTTTTTGATCGCGCTTGTCCATTCTTCGAAATAACTGAGATCGATCCCGCGGACAAAGATCCCGGCCGCCCCGATCTCGTGAAGTATTCCGATAACTTTTTCACGTGGGCTGTGAAGTACGATGATGACGCTGTCGCCAGCTTCCAGGTGCATAATTGTGACATTGTAAATTGTTGGTCGTAAATTGTTAATTGTCTTGATTCATGCCAACAGAAGTTCTTTTCGCGGACTCCGCGAAAATGATTATCTCACGCGGAGACCGCCAAGCGCGTGAAGTTCAATTCGGTTGTTTCCGAGTTGAATCTAATTCTCTGCAGACTCCGCGAACTTTGCGTGAGACGTGCTTGCCTCACGCGAAGACCGCCAAGAGCGCGAAGTTCAATGCGTTTGGTTCCGAGTTGAATCTAATTCTCTGCGGACTCCGCGAACTTCGCGTGAGACGTGCCTTTCTCACGCGGAGACCGCCGAGAGCGCGAAGGATTGTCTCTGTCTGGCTACCAACTTCATCCCGATTATTCTAAAATCGAAACCTAAACGACGCCGTGCATATCACCAGGATCGAACTCGAGAACATCAAGTCTCACGCGCATTTTTCCCAGGAATTTCAGCGCGGGACGACGGCGATCGTCGGCGAGAACGGCGCCGGAAAAACGACGATCATCGAGGCCGTCGCGTGGACGCTTTTCGATCTGCTCGACTACCGGAAGGAAGATTTCCTGCGTCGCGGAGAAAAGAAAGGATCGGCGCGCGTGACGTTCGAGAGCAGCCACGACGAGCGCCGTTACATGGTCTATCGCGACACCGCGACGGGCTATTACGTTTTCGATCCGGAACTCAAAATCAGGATCGCCGACAAGAAGGATGAAGTTTCCCGGTTTCTGTGGCAGCATCTCGGCGTCGACGCGGGCACCGATCTCGAAGTGCTCTTCCGGACGGCGATCGGCGTCCCGCAGGGAACGTTTACGGCCGTTTTCCTCGACACGGTTTCGAACCGAAAGAAGGCATTCGACAAGCTTCTGAAGGTCGATGAATACCGCTTCGGATCCGACAAGCTTCGCGAAACCTCGCGGTTCGTCGAGCTGAAGATCGTCGCGGTCCGTGAAAAGATCGCCCGTGCGGAAGGCGAACTTGCACGATTCGACGCAATCGAAACCGAGCTTGAACAATTCCGTGAACAAGCGTCGCAGCTTGCCGGATCGACTTCGTCTGTCGAAAGAGAAGTTGCGGCGCACAAGACCGCGGTTGGGGAATTGGATGCCAACGAGGCCCGGGTCATCGCTCTCAAGACAGAGTTCGATGCGGTCGAGTCCGCACGTTCGAAGGCCGAATTCGTGCTGGGCCGACGAGAGTTGGAGCTAAAAGCGGCACAGGAAGCGGCCGGGCGTGTGAAGGCGGTCGAAGCCGATTCGCAGGCCTACGTGACGGCGGCCGGGATGATCCGGGAGCTCGAACGCGAACGCGTCGAGCGCGACAAGATCCGGGAGGCGATCTCGTCGATCGAGAACGCAAAATCGCGTGTGATCGCCGACCAACACCGGTTCGCCGCCGAACTTGATCGTATCCAGAACGCACGCGCGGCGATCGCCGAGCTCAAGCCAAAATCCGACGCACAGGGGGCGGCCGAGAAGGATCGGGACGAACTTCGGGCCGAGATCGCCCGACGCGAACCGCTAGAACAAAACGTCAGCCGACTCGACAAACGCCTCGCCGATCTGCGCGACCGTTTCGCCGCGCAACGGGAATTGGTCAAGGACCTGACCGCGCGGTCGACCGGCGCCGAGAATCTTGACGGGCTCGAGAGGCAGTCAGCGGAATTGACGAAAAAGGTCGCTGATTATCGTGCTCAACTCGATGCCGACGAGCGCTTTCAGCGCGAGATCAAGAACGGATTGTGTCCGGTGCTTTCCGAAAAATGCCTGAATCTGAAACCGGGACAGACGCTCGATGGATTCGTCTCGAGCAAGTTCACCGAGATTCGCGCTGAGATCTTGCTGCTCGAGAATGAGAATGCCGCGGTCGGAAAGGGAATCGCCGCGGCCCGCGATGCTAAGACGAACGCCGCGAAACTTGAGGTCGAACTCGAACGGCAGAGCGAGATCGAGAAAGAAGGCGGCGTTCTCCGCGCCGAACGCGACGAGGCCGCGAAAATTCTCGAAGACCTTCCCGCACTCCGTGAACGGCTCGCATCCGCCGATGCGCGGGTCCGCGAACTTGGAAATCCGACGGCCGAGCTGATCGCCGCCGAAAGTATCGTCGGCCGCGAGTCAGATGTGCGAAACGAGCTTTCCGAAGTAGAGAGAAACCTCGAACGGCTCGAGAGCAATTCCCGCATTGAAGTTGAAAGACTTGAATCGTACAAGGACCTCGATTCGAACTGGGCGGCCGCGACCGCAGAACGCGACCGGACCGAGATCGCCCATCGCGAGTATCTCGCCAACGAGGCTCTCGCCAAATCGGTTGCGGAAAAGGAAAGATCGATCGCGGATTCGATCGCTGAACTCGAGAAGATCAAAACGGACGGCGCGAAGGTCACTGCCGACTTCGCCGCTGCCGAAAAGGACTACGACCGCGAGCGGCATCAGCTTGAACGGTCGAAGCTTTTCGAGGCCGAAAAACGACTCGCTGAGACGCGCGCGAATCTCGCGAACGCCGAGCGTCGCGTCGCGGAACTCGACGCCGATATTGCGCGTTTGTCGGAAGTGCGTCGCGAAATGCAGGCGGAAGTTGTTGAGAAGGAACGGCTTGAGAAGATCTATGACGCAACGGAGTTCATCCGCGCGACGCTCAAGAAGAGCGCGCCGCTCGTTGCCCGGAACTACGTCTACCACGTGTCGCTCGAGGCCGCGCAGATGTTCCGTGAGATCACCGGAAACCCGGAACGAAATCTCCGCTGGACCGAAGATTATTCGATCGTTCTCGAAGAAGGCGGTTACGACCGGCCGTTCGCCGTCCTTTCCGGAGGCGAACAAATGGCGGCCGCGCTGGCGGTCAGGCTTGCGCTGCTCAAGCAGTTGTCCGAGATCCGGCTCGCGTTTTTTGACGAGCCGACGACGAACATGGACGCGACGCGTCGCGAACGGCTCGCCGAGCAGATCAACCTGATCAGCCAAAGAAAGACGTTCGATCAACTGTTCGTGATCTCGCACGACGATACATTCGAGAGCTTTGCCGACAGCGTCGTGACGGTCGGCGACGAATAACCAATTATGGAACCGAGGGACGATATCGATCGATGCTTTGAATTCATCATCGAGATCGAAAAACTGAAAGCCGTGGCGCGCCGGACAAAACCGATCGGGCTCGACCGGTACGAAAACTCGGCCGAGCACAGCTGGCAGATCGCGCTTTTGGCGACGATCCTGGCAAAGCATTCCGAGGACGCGATCGACCTCGAGAAGGTGATCAAGATGCTTCTGATACACGATCTCGGCGAGATCGAGGCCGACGACGTGTTCTTTTTCGACGAGGCCGGCCGGGCCGCCGCGCGCGAGGCGGAACTGCGCGGCATACGCAGCTTGTTCGCTATTCTGCCGGAAGACACGGCAACGGAACTCGAAGCGCTCTGGCTCGAATTTGACGGAGGCGATTCACCCGAAGCGAGGTTCGCCCGCGCCGTCGATCGTGTCATGCCGATCCTTCAGAACATCAACAACGGACGGCAGAGCTGGATCGAGAACGGCGTCACGCGCGAGCAGGTCCTGACCAAGACAGCCTATATTGCCGACGGCAGTTCGGTTGTTTGGGAGAGCATCGCCGAAAAGATCACGCTCGCTTTCGAAACGGACGGAAGTTGATGAGAAAGATATTCAACAAGGCGTTCATCGTCGGATTCCTTTCCGCGGCGTTGTCGTTCGCGATATTTACCGCGATGACCTACACGCTCGAGTCCGAAACGCGCTTGAGAAATCGCGTGAACACGGTCGGATTCCCGTTCGCCTACTACGAATGGGGCGGCGATCCTTACTTCGAACGCGTCGTCGTATCCGGGCTCGTGGCCGACCTCGCGATCGTGCTCGTTTATAGTATGATTGTCGGAATTGTCTTCAGCTTGATCTGGAGGATCCAGACTGAGGTCGAAACGAACTGATGAAGGAAGTTACGATCGTTTGCGACGGATCGTCGCTCGGAAACGGGAAGGGAAATACGCGGGCAGCGGCGGTTGCCGCGCTCGGATATAGAGGCTATTGGCGAGCGTTTGGCGATTACCTCGGGAACGCCACCAACCAACAGGCGGAGATCGCGGCCGCGACGATCGGACTGTCTCAACTGACCGAGCCGTGCCGCGTGCGTTTGCTGACCGATTCCCGGTACGTCGTCCAAACGATGCTCGGCAACTTCCGCAGGAAAACCAACCTCGAATGGTGGGCAAGACTCGACCGGGCCGCGTCCAGACACAGGATCGCTTGGGAATGGGTCAAGGGACACGCCGGACATGAGATCCAGGAGATCGTCGATACGCTTGCGCGAAAGACGGCGGAACTCGGCCAAGTCGATGAGGATCTTTTCGACGAGCTCGTCGCCGACATCGGAGTCAAGGAAATTTGATCGGGATTTTGCGTTCGATCCGAAATGTTTCTGTTTGGCGCCGATTGGCGCTGCTGGCGGTCGTGTGCGCGATCGGATCTCATCCCGTTGCCGCGCAATCGCGCGGATCGATTGGCTGGTCGTGGCAAAATCCCCGGCCGCAGGGAAATACCCTGCTCGGTATCGCTTTTGCGCCCGACAAGGAAGTCGGGATCGCGGTCGGGACGGACGGCACGATCCTCAGGACCGAAAACGGCGGCTTCGACTGGATCCAGGCAACGGCGCCGGTTGGGACGACGCTTTCCGGCGTGTTTGTCCGAGACTCACGACGCGCGATAGCCGTCGGGGTCCGCGGAACAATTGTTGCGACCGAGAACGGCGGAAAGGACTGGGGCTTGGTCAAAACCGACGTCCGCGATCATCTTGCCGGCGTGACGTTCGCCGGCGACGCATTTTCGACAGGCTGGGCCGTCGGGACTTACGGCCGGATCATGAAATCGACGGACGGCGGGATGACCTGGGGAAATCAGGCCGCCGGGACGACGGAACACCTGACCGGGATTTCGGCGAGGGGCGCGTCGTTGGCGGCGGCGACCGGACGAAACGGCGTCGTGCTGGTCACGGGCGACGGCGGGACAACATGGAAGAAGACCGAGCCGTGCGGCGGCAAGGCAGTGAATTCGACGGTTTTCGTCTCCCCGCAATCGCTTGTCGCCGCCGGTACAGAAGGTTGCATTGCCGTCAGTTCCGATCTCGGCACGACATGGTCGCGTTCGAATGTCTTCAGCCAGCCCGAGTTCCTCGCCGTGGCGTTCGCCGACGACAAGAACGGCTCCGTCACGGATGCCAACGGGCTCATTTGGCTTACGGGCGACGCCGGGCGTACGTGGATCCCGTTCAACATCCGCACGAATCCAAAACTTACATCGATGTGTTTCGCCGACAAGTTCACCGGTTGGGCCGTCGGCGAAAACGGCCTGATCGTACGCACCGACGACAGCGGGATCTCCTGGCAGCGCCTGTCGGGCGGCGGCCGTGACGATGTCAACGATCTCGTCTTTTTCAATGAAGATCTTGGCGTTGCCGTGGGATCGCGCGGACGAATTCTGATCACGAATGACGCCGGCCGCGAATGGCTGCCGGTTTTCTCCGGTGTCAAGTCGAGCCTCAATGCAATCAGCTTCGTGAGCGAAGACCGTGGCTGGATCGTCGGCGACGGCGGAACCGTGCTCCGGACGATCAGCGGCGGCTCAAGTTGGGGCCCCGGGATCTCCGGGACAAAAGAAGATCTGTTTGGCGTCAGTTTCGCAAGCGGATCGCTCGGCATCGCCGTCGGCGCGAACGGAACGATCATCCGGACGGAACAGGCCGGCGCATACTGGGCGGTCGTCGAATCAGGGACGAAGAGTTTTCTTGAAGACGTGAAATTCGTCGACGAAAGCCGGGTCGTCGCAGTCGGCGACGGGGGCACGATCCTCATCAGCGAGAACGCGGGAAAGGACTGGCGCCGGGTCGCCGCCAACCTTCGCGAGAATCTTTACGCCATCTCGTTCTATGACGATAAGACGGGATATGCCGTCGGAACGAACGGGACGATCCTTCGGACCGAGGACGGAGGCGAGACCTGGGCTGATCAGGAGTCGCCGTCGCAGAACAATTTGTTTGCGGTCGCCGCATACGGAAAGAACGCGGCGATCGCCGTCGGCGAGCTCGGCACGGTTTTGCGGAGCGAGGACGGCGGACGGACCTGGGAAACGCAGCTGAACGTGACGAGCAACGTCCTTCAGTCCGTCGTTTACCTCGGCGGGATAAATCTCTGGATCGCCGGCCGCGGCGGTGCGATCCTCAAACGCAACCAGGCGCTCGAAACGATCAAGACCCTCGGATCGCCGAAAGTTCCGCCGGCGCTCAAGATGGGCGGCGGACGCAAACCCAAACCGCGCCAGCCCGCCGTGACGATCACGGACGACGGCGACATCGTCCCGGCAGTTAAACCTGAAAAACCGAGTCAAAAGTAGAATCAAAAAATTAAGATTCAAATAGTCTATCGGAGAAATTCGTGCAGGTCCGGAACTTGCCGGAGCTCCACAATAAACATGATTCGCGTTCATTGGCGCAGATTCGCGGGCGGGAACTTTCTTCTATTGCGTACTTTGGAATCAACAGGTCTTAAGCCCCGCGAGGGGCGCGCCGCAGCGGTAACCCCTGGCGCGCGAAGCAAGCCCGGGGATCCGATCCAGAGATGATCAAAGCCCCGCGAGGGGCGCAGCAACCTTGTAACCATCACCGGAGCGACTGGACTCACTAAGCAAGGAGCCTGTGACCGGCAATTTGCCTCGGCCGGGCGTCACGGTGC
The DNA here is from genome assembly GCA_029557535.1 of Acidobacteriota bacterium. Classification (GTDB taxonomy): domain Bacteria; phylum Acidobacteriota; class Blastocatellia; order Pyrinomonadales; family Pyrinomonadaceae; genus JAFDVJ01. The sequence goes on along the minus strand of JAKQII010000074.1, from coordinate 20 downwards.
GTTCCCGGTCAGCGAATCGA
>JAKQII010000015.1 GCA_029557535.1 Acidobacteriota bacterium | reverse complement strand
GTTTGAGGATCTGCTTCCGAAGATCGCGCGGGGATTGCTCGACGGGCGCGTCCGCGGTCGGTGGTACAACACGCAGGAGAACGCGTTCGCGATGCTCGCGCTCGACCGCTATCTCGAGGTTTTCGAAAAGGAAGTTCCGGATTTTCGGGCGCGGATCTGGTTCGGAAACGATTTTGTTGGCGAACAAACTTTCCGCGGCCGGACGGCTGCCTCGAACGTGATGAAGATCCCGATGGCGAATATTCAACAAAAACCGGAGACGCGGCTGACGTTCGATCTTCAGGGAACGGGACGTTTTTATTACCGGGTCGGGATGACGTACGCGCCGAAGGATTCACGCCAGGAAGCGGCGGATTACGGATTCGAGGTTTCGCGCGAATACGAGGCAATCGACGATCCGGGCGACGTCACCCGTGCGACCGACGGCACAATAGTGGTTAAGTCAGGTGCGCGGATCCGGATCCGGTTGAACATGGTCGCTCCGGCGACGCGATTTCACGTCGCGCTCGTCGACAATCTTCCGGCCGGATTCGAGATCATCAATCCGGACCTGCTTGTCAGCGAACGTCTGCCGACCGATTCCTTGGAGCCGCGCTGGCGCTGGTGGGATCACCTGAACCTGCGCGACAACCGCGCGGAGCTCTTTGCGTCGTATCTGCAGTCGGGTGTCCGGACCTACTCGTACGTCGTTCGGGCGACGACGCCTGGCGATTTCATCGTCCCGCCGGCGAAGGCCGAGGAAATGTACTCGCCGGAGACATTTGGGCGCTCGGCGACGGAAAGGGTTGAAGTAAAGTAAAAAGTAGAAAGTAGAAAGTAAAAAGTAGAAAGTAGAAAGTGAAAAGCAAAAAGTAAAAAGTAGAAAGTAGAAAGTGAAAAGTAAAAAGTAAAAAGTAGAAGGTAAAAGTGAAAACTTAGGAAGTAGACGACTAGAGTCAAGACGTGAACAAAAAGTACGGCTTTTTTACTTTTTACTTTTCACCTTTTACTTTATTTCGGCAGCATTTCGTAACTTCTAGCTACCGATTGGATCCAGAATTCAGAGAAGCCTTTCGCGCCGCCGGCGACGTACGCGAGTACCGCTCCGTAACAGATGACGTTCATTACCGGAAGCACGATCAATGTTTTAAGGAGCCCGGCCTTTTTGAGGTCGGGTTGCCGGAAACTGGTTTCCGCCCAGTTCGTGACCAGGTGAAAAACCGTCGTCCAACCTAACGCGATCAGCAGATACCCCGTCCCGATCCCGAACGCCCAGGCGATCAGAACGACGAAGATCGAAACGGTCGGCAGGAAATAGGGCGCGAGCGTGACCCAAGTCTGCCCCGTCGTTCCCCAGCCGATATGCTTGACCTCGCCGCCGGAATGCGCGCTGACGCGGAATCCGACCGGCAGTTTTAGAAAGACGAGTCCGACGATGAGGTGCGTCATTTCGTGCTCGAACGTCTCCAGCCACGCCCATGTCGCCGGCAGTATCTTCCGGCCAACGAAAATGGTCGGTATGAAGGCGATCACGCCGACGATGAACGACTGCCAGCGCGCGTTCGAAATCGAAAACGTCTCAAGCGCACGCCACGTCGCGAGGCCGAATCCGTAGATCAGGAACGGCACGAGGAGCGCAAAGGCGGCGAAAAAGATCCTCGACAGAATTCTCATCACTTTCCGCGAAAAATCAGTCTGACACAAAGACCGCCAAGATCGCGACGTTGCTTCCAGAATGGTTTGTCGATCCAACGTAACTTTGCGACCCCGCGAACTCCGCGTGAGAGGGATTATCTAACGCAAAGACCGCCAAGATCGCGAAGTTGCTTCCAGAATGGTTTGTCGATCCAACGTTACTTTGCGACCCCCGCGAACTCCGCGTGAGAAGAAGTGTGTCTCACGCAATGATCGCAAAGCCCGCAAAGACAATTTGACAACGAAGGAACACGAATACGGCAAGAACCCAGAGGATCGGTCCGCTCCGGTTCCGACCAATGACCACTGGCCACTGACCACTGGCCACTGACCACCGGCCACTGACCACCGGCCACCGCTTCCTTACTTCGGATCAGTATCCCACCAGTACTGTTTCTCGAGCTTCCGTTCGGTCGGATAGACCCGATCGAGCGTGTTCGTGTCGAACATCTCGCCGTTTTTCATCACGAACGAGATCGACTCGGTGTTATGAATGTCGAGCAGCGGATTCTTGTCGAGGATCACGAGATCCGCGAATTTTCCGGGTTCGATCGAACCGATATCCTGGGCGAGCCCGATCGCCTCGGCGCCGAAGATCGTCGCGACGCGCAGCGCTTCGTGCGGCGACATCCCGCCTGACTGCATTGCCCAAAGCTCCCATTGATAGCCGAGTCCCTGAAACTGCCCGTGGCCGCCGATCCCGACCCGCCCGCCCGCCCGGACGATGTCCGCTGCGCCTTTCGCGATCCCTTTGAAACCGTATTCCTCTTCGGCGAACCACTGTGGACGCCGGCGGAGCATCGAGTTTCGCAATTCGGCCGGAATGAAGCGCTGAATTTTTGCGTTCCCCAGCACATTCGTCGTCT
>JAKQII010000359.1 GCA_029557535.1 Acidobacteriota bacterium | reverse complement strand
TCGCCGTGAACTTCAGGTTCACCATGTCGTTGATCATCCCCGTCGGCGAGTGCTCGCCCGGGATCCATTTCGGATAGAAGAGCCAGAACGGGCCCGGCTTCGCATCGACGGTCTCCGAAACGTGAAAGTAGTTTCGCGGCGCGGCGGAAGCGTCAAGCCGAACCGAAAGCCGCGACGTTTGGCCGAACGCAGCGACGACAGCAAATACAACCAACACCGTGACGATCGGCATGCGGAAGGAGAACATGAACTTCATTCTCATGATTCTCAGATTTCCGCCGTCGTCGGATCGATCACTGCGCGGACCTGTGAAACGCAGTTCGCCGGAAATCCGCCGAGACTCGCGTGTTCGCGGATCATATCTTCGTTCGGTGCGATGTACACGCAATAGATCTTGTCCGCGGTCACAAAGCTTTGAACCCATTGGATTTGCGGTCCCAGTTCGCGCAGCACGCCGCATGATGTCTGCGATACCGACTGAAGTTGGTCGGGCGTCAGATCGCCCGCCCCGGGCAACTCCCGTTCGATGATGAATTTCGGCATGGTTGGCTCCTTTCGAGAATTGGATTTTAGCGCAATCGTGTCGATTCGCGAAGTCCTTTTCGTACTTGCTTTCGCGGCGGTTGTCCATCCCGCGATTCGCGGGTAAAATCGCACCCATGAACACGAAATTTCCGATTCACGCTGCAATATTGATTCTCGTTCTTTCGTTCGTCGCCGGCGCGCAGTCGGCGCTGACCGCCGACGACTACGCGAGGGCTGAAAAGATGCTCGGATACAATACCGCCCCGCTCGTTTACCGGGCCGGCGTGCGCCCGGTGTTTTTGCCCGACGGACGATTCTGGTACCGAGTTTCGACGGCGGCCGGAAATGAGTTCGTCGTCGTCAATCCGGCAAACGGTTCGCGTTCGGCCTACAAGGATCTCAAGGACGCGGGAATCAACGCGCCGGCCGCGCCGCAGGGCGGTTTCCGGAGTTTCGGCGATCGCGTGACTTCGCCCGACGGCAAAAAAGCGGTATTCATCCGCGACTGGAACCTGTGGGTCGTCGATCTCGGATCGAAGAAAGAAATGCAGCTGACGAAGGACGGCGTCGAGAATTTCGGCTACGCGACCGACAACGCGGGCTGGAAGAAGAGCAATCGCCCGATCGTTCTGTGGTCGCCCGATTCGAAAAAGGTCGCGACGTTCCAGCAGGACCAGCGCAATGTCAGCGACATGTATCTCGTCACGACGAACGTTGGCGAGCCGAAACTAGAGGCTTGGAAATATCCGATCCCGCAGGACAAAGAGATCATCAAGATCCATCGCGTGATCATCAACGTCGATAACGGCGAAATGGTCCGGCTCAAAATGGATCCGGACGACCGTCGCGGCACGCTTTGCGACGACATCGCCTGCGATGGCGATTTCGGCGACAACGAATGGAGCCCCGATTCGTCCAAACTCGCGTTCATTTCATCATCGCGCGATCACAAGTCCGCCAAACTCCGGCTCGCCGATGCGTCGTCGGGCGACGTTCGCGACATCATGGAAGAGAAGGTCGCGACGCAATACGAGTCGGGCCAGGGCGCCGCGAACTGGCGCTACCTGCCGAAGTCGAACGAGTACATCTGGTACTCCGAACGTGACGACTGGGGCCATCTCTATCTTTACGACGGCGGCGGAAAATTGAAAAATCAGATCACCAGGGGCAACTTCGTCGTGACACGAATGACGTCCGTTGACGAAGCGAACCGCGTCATCTATTTCGAAGCGAACGGACGCGAAGCCGGCCGGGATCCGTATTTCAGCCACTTTTACCGGATCGATTTCGACGGCAAAAATCTCAAGCTTTTGACTCCCGAGGTCGGCAATCACCAGATCTCGCTGTCGCCAGACGGAAAGTATTTCGTGGATAATTATTCGCAGCCGGACGCCGCGCCGATCGCCAAGCTTCGCGACAACACCGGGAAGCTGGTTGCGGCGCTTGAAACAGCCGACGTCACGAAACTCGTCGCGACCGGTTGGCGTCCGCCCCGATCTATCAAGGTCAAGTCGCGGGACGGACGGTGGGATCTCTACGGATTGATGTTCACGCCGACCAAAATCGATCCGAAGAAAAAATACCCGGTGGTCAACTACATTTATCCCGGACCGCAGGGCGGCGGCGTCGGATCGCGCTCATTCTCGCCGTCACGCAGCGATCATCAGGCCCTGGCCGAACTTGGATTTGTCGTTGTCGTCATTGACGGCACCTGCAATCCGGACCGTTCGAAGTCTTTCCACGATGTTTGTTACGGAAACATGGCCGACAACACGCTCGAAGATCAGATCGAGGGACTCAAGCAGCTTGCCGCGAAATATCCGTATATGGACCTCGACCGCGTCGGCATCTGGGGACACTCGGGCGGCGGTTTCGCGACGGCCGCGGCGATGTTCCGCTTTCCTGATTTCTACAAGGTCGGGATCTCGGAATCCGGGAATCACGACAACCGCAACTACGAGGACGACTGGGGCGAACGGTACATCGGACTGCTCGTCGGTGACAATTATGAAAAGCAGGCCAACCAGAATTTCGCCGCGAACCTGAAGGGCAAGCTCATGCTCGCGCACGGCAACATGGACAACAACGTCCCGCCGTACAACACCTATCTCGTCGTTGACGCGCTCGTCAAAGCGAACAAGGACTTCGACCTGATCATCTTCCCGAACGCACGTCACGGTTACGGTCAGGACAGTTATTACATGATGCGCCGCCGCTGGGATTACTTCGTGAAGAATCTGTTGGGAATGGACCCGCCGAAGGAGTTCAAGCTTTCCCCGCCGAGGTAGGCGGTGAGCAGTGAGCGGTGAAAAGTGAGCCGTGGCCGGAGTTTGGAGCTCCGCAATTGCACGGCCGAAAATGGGCAAAGGGTAAATTCCGTTAGCGCAATCAATAAGCCAATCGCAAAACGGAATCCTCCCTTCGCCCTTTCTCCCAGTCCCCCAACTCTCCCCTTCGCTATCTCACATCGTTCCCGACGGCCGATCCAACTCCTTCGTGTCTTCCTCGAACAACTCGCTGACCCCGATGTGGGCTGGCGCCAGACTGCCACGGTATTCGTCGAGACTGCGGTTGAGCCGCTCGGAGGCTTCGCGTGCGGCCTCGAAATCGTCGCGCTTGATCTTCAGCACTATCTTCCCGTCGGTGTTGGGAAACTGGGCGAGTTCTGCAAAGCTTCGCAAGCGGATCTCGATCTTCGTGCCGATCTTGAACAATCCCTTGCGGAACTTCACGTCGAGGAGTTTCTCGAGCGCAATCGCGTTTTCCTTTACTCCGCCCTTTATTAATCCGAGGAACTTCGACTCGAATTCGAGCACGATTCCCGCCGGTGAAAACTTCGCGATGCCGTCGATCTGCGACAACCCGCTCTCAGTCTTGAACGGAACGGCTATAAAATTCTGCATATCACGGGTCCTCTTCTTCAAAATCCATCGAGCCGACATCGTCGTCGATATCGAGCGGTCTTCCGAACGCCTTCAGCCACACGAAGCCGACGGTTCCGGCCGTTAATGAGGCGAGCAGGATCGCCATTTTCGAACCGCTGATCTCGACGGCGTTCCCGACGAAGGCGAGATTTGTGATGAAGATCGACATCTTGAAACCGATGCCGCCAAGCAGTCCGGCGCCGAGCAGGTGCTTCCAGCCAAGATCAAGCGGCAATTTCGCGATTCCGAATCCGATCGCCGCGAACGTGAGCAGAACGATGCCCAGCGGCTTTCCGACGACGAGGCCGGCCATAATGCCGATCTCATTCATGCCGCTCAGCGTCGCCAGCGAATCCGCGCCGAGAATAATCCCCGTATTGGCCAAAGCAAAGATCGGCAATATGATGAAACCGACGGGCTTGTGCAGGAAGTGTTCAAGTCGATACGACGGAGATTCGACGTCGTCTTCTTTCGCCGAGAACGGGATCGTGAAGGCGAGCAGGACGCCGGCGATCGTCGCGTGGACGCCCGATTTGAGCATCAGGAACCACATCAACGCGCCGCCGATCATGTACGGGATAAGGCTCATCACACGCCCGTACTTGTTGATCACGAACAAGATGACCCAAACCGCGAGCGATCCGAGCAGGTAGGCGATCGAGAGTTTTCCGCTGTAAAAGACGGCAATGATGATAATCGCGCACAGATCGTCGATCACGGCGAGCGCCGCGAGGAAAACCTTCAGCGATGCCGGAACGCTGCTACCGACAAGCGCCAGCACGCCGAGCGCGAACGCGATGTCGGTGGCCATCGGAATCCCGACGCCCGCTTGCGTCGGCAATCCCTGATTGAAATAGAAATGTATCGCTGCCGGAAAAACGATGCCTCCGAGCGCCGCAAATATCGGAAGCAGGGCCGTGCGCAGGTTCGACAACTCGCCGTTGTACATTTCGCGCTCGAGTTCGAGTCCGATCAGCAAAAAGAAGATCGCCATCAGCAGATCGTTGATCCAAACCTCGACGCTCATTCCGGCAAGGTCGTGATGCCAGAAATCAAGGTAATGTTTGCCGATCGGCGAATTCGCAAGCGCGAGTGAAATCATCGTGCAGACGATCATAACGATGCCGCTGGCCTTCTCGGATTCAAAGAATTCAAGGAACGCCCGCGAGAGCGGCCGGCGACGGATTTTTCTGATCTCCAAAAGTGGCATATTCAGGGAAACATCGTGTAAATGTAAACAAAATACCCGATCAGCAGAATCGCGCCTTCGAGCCGGTCGAGTTCAAATCTTCTTCCAAGCAGCACTCCCAAAACCACGGCGCTTCCGAGCATGACCGCCAGATCGAGCGAGCGTATCCCGTCGGTCGGAATCGGGTTTATCATCGCCGCGACGCCAAGCACCGCCAAGACGTTCAAGGCGTTCGATCCGATCGCGTTTCCAAGCGCGACATCCGGTTCGTTCTTGCGCGCGGCGATCACCGACGTCGCAAGTTCCGGAAGGCTCGTGCCGATTGCCACTACCGAAAGTCCGATCACGGCTTCGGAAACCTCAAGCAGTCGGGCGAAATCGACGGCGCCGCGCAACAGCAGATTCGCCCCGAGAACCAGCAGTCCAAGTCCGGCGACGATCAGCAACGAATCCTTCCAGACCGGACGCTTTCCGTCCTCCAGCGCTTCGGTGAACTCCTCGGCGACCTTCGGATCGCGTGATCTGCGCGAAAGACGATAGGTCAGAAACGTATAGGCGATCGCACCGACGGTCATCAGAAGTCCGTCGATCCGGCTCAGTTCCCCGTCGTAAAGCAGGATCAAAAAGACGATCGTGATGAAGACCATCACCGGCGTCTCCCGCCTGACGACCTCCGATCGCGCCTTCAGCGGCCGCACAACCGCCGCAAGACCGAGAATCAGACAAACGTTGCTGATGTTTGATCCGACGACGTTGCCGAGCGCCAACGGGCCGTTCCCGTCGAGCGCCGCGCCGATCGAGATCGCAAATTCCGGCGCGCCAGTGCCGAACGCCACGATCGTCAACCCGACGACGAGCGGCGTAACGCCGAGTCTCAGGGCAACGGAACTGCTGCCCCGCACCAGCGATTCAGCGCCGATCGCGAGAAGTCCGAGACCGAGAATGACGAACACGAGCGAGATCAGCATTTAAGGGCGACGAATCGGGGAATGCAAACCCGAGCGATGAGGGAATATTACCAAACAAGGGCAGACGCCTCAATTTGATCGCGACGGTACATAGTGCAGCTTGTTCAGAACGAAGACACCAGCGTAAATTCATGCCCGACCGGAAGCGAATTTCGGCCGATTCGGCGAGGGGCAGGGAAAATGCTTACGAAATGAGGCACGACGCATGCTTTGCGCCCGACGAGGATCCGCGGTTCGATCGCTCCGCGACGATCCACGCTATTTTGATCTGCTGAAACGAATCGGGCTGGCGGACTCAAACGCGGAGACACGTTAGGACGGAGTCCAGAGTCGTGAGTCGAGCGTCGGGACTCGGGAGTCGCCGTCGCGGATCAAATCCGAAATCAGAAATCCAAAATCCAAAATCGTATCACTCGCCGCCAACCGTCAGTTCCGAGATGAGGAGAGTCGGCGATGCCGTGCTGCCGAGGCGAAAGCTGAGGTCATTTCCGACCGCCGTGACACGCTGCATCGCTTTCAGCACATTGCCGGCGATGGTGATCTCCTGCGCCGGAAATGTGATCGCGCCGTTCTCGATCCAAAAACCGCTTGCTCCCTGCGAAAAATCTCCGGTCACGCTGTTGACACCCGACCCGAACATCTCGGTCAGATAAAGTCCGTTTTTCACAGCACCGATTATTTCGTCGGGATCGGTTTGACCGTTTTTCAGATAGAGATTACTCGGTGCAACCTGCGGCGCCGTCGAGAACGATCGTCCCGAGTTACCGGTTGCCGCCGCACCGAGACGGCGGGCCGAGTACGAGTCGCAAACATATTGGTTCAGCACGCCGTTCTCGATGAACGTCAGGCGCGAGGATCTGATCCCTTCGGCGTCGAAGGGTCGCGATTCCAATCCGTCCGCGATTGTCGCGTCGTCAATGATCGTGACTTCCGGCGAGACGATCGTTTCGCCGACCTTGTCGACGAGATACGACGAGCGACGGTAGATGCTGCCGCCGGATGCGGCACCGAAAAGCATTCCCACGAAATCCGCCGCAACGCTCGGGTCGAGCACGACCGGCACGGCCTGCGATTTGACTTTTCGCCCGCCAAGGCGAGCGATCGTCCGTCGCGCAGCTTCTTCCCCGATCGATTTCGACGAGTCGAGATTACCGGCGAAACGGTTGATCGAGTACCAGCCGTCACGCTGTTTGACGCCGTTCTCCTCGGCGACAAGCCAGACCGACATGCTCGCGGCAGTCGAACGGTAATGGCCGACAAAGCCGTCCGAATTGGCGATCGTCACCTGACCCGCATTGTCCGACCAGCTGGCGCCGTTCGAGTTCGTGATGCGAGCGTCGTATTCCCGGCCGGCGTCCTCCATTTCACGCACCATCTCGATCTTCTTCTCCGGCGGCATCGAAGCGATCGAGTCGTCATAGATCTTCAACTCCCCGTCGAAAACGCCAAGCGACGTCTTCGGCGCAAGTCCGTTGAATTCGTCGGGCTGCGCGACCTTGACGATTTCGAGCGTCTCGCGAACCAGGTTCTTGACGGTCCGGTCGGCAAAATCAGTCGTGAACGTGAGCGCCGTTGCGCCATCCTTGAAGACACGAAGTCCGAGGCCCTTGCTCGTCGACTTCTGAAGCTTTTCGATGGCGCCGAGGCGCAACGTCGCCTGGAACCCTTCCGAGGTCCCGATACAAACATCGCACGCGTCGGCTCCGCATTTCGTGAGCTCCGCGACAAGTTCAACCGCGAGATTTCTGTAATCGTTCATCATTGATCTTGCGTTTTTTTGAGGGTAAGAATCCGGAATTCGATCAATTCGGGTACGAAAAGAGCCCACGATCTCGACCACATCGGCACATCAGAGAACACAGAAGAATCCGAAATCCGCGTTCCCAAATCCGCGATCACTTGATCTTCGTTCCCCCGACCGTGATCTCCGAAACCTTGACCGTCGGCGTCCCCATCCCGACCGGGACCATCTGCCCGTTCTTCCCGCAGGTCCAACCGCCGTCGGTAAACTTCAGGTCATTGCCGACCATCGTCAGTTTTGTCATCACGTCCGGACCGTTGCCGACGAGAGTCGCACCTTTGATCGGAACCGTGACCTTCCCATCCTCGATGAGATATGCCTCCGAACAGCTGAATGTAAAGTCGCCCTTGGTGATATCGACGTTCCCGCCCGTGAAACTTTTCGCGAAAATCCCTTTCTTGACCGAACGCATGATCTCTTCGGCGGAATACTCGCCGTTCCGAAGATAGGTGTTCGTCATCCGCGGCATAGGCGGGTAGTTATAAGCCTGCCGACGGCCGTTGCCCGACGCCGCAACGCCGAGCTGCTTGGCCGAGATCCGGTCATTCATATAGCCGCGCAAGATCCCGTTCTCGATCAGAACGGTACTTTGCGGCGAATTCCCTTCGTCGTCGATGTTGATGGTTCCGCGCATATTGTCGAAGAGGCCCTCGTCGACTATCGTGCATTGTTCCGACGCGACCTTTTCGCCGACGCGCCCCGAGTAATTCGAGAGATTCTTGTAGTTGAAATCGGCCTCGAGCCCGTGCCCGACCGCCTCGTGCAAGAGGACCGCGCTGTCGGAGTTGCCAAGCACGACCGTCTGCATACCGGCCTCGATCTCGACCGCCGACAGATTCAGAACCGCGAGCCGCGCCGCGTCGTTCGCGATGTCCGCCGCCCGCCGCTTCCGATCGAAATACTCAAGACCGATTCTTCCGCCACCCGAGGCAAATCCGTTTTCGCGACGGCCGTTCTGCTCGGCGATGCAGACGGTCGTAAAAACGAACATCGGCTGCGAATCTTCCCAAAAGCGGCCGTCGCTGTCCGCGTACGCAAGATGACGGACCTCGTCGTTGAAACCGATGTTGACGCGAACGATCCGCGAATCATGCGCTTTTGCGGCCGAGTTCGCTTCCCGAATGAACGTCAGCTTTTTTGACAGGTCGGCGGAGGTAGCTAGTTCGTCGATCGGATAAAGATTCGGCGGACTGATCGCACCGACCGGTTCGATCCGCGTCCGGGCCGTGTTGTCGGCGGCGATCGCGGCGGCGGCGCGCGCGGCCTGTACCATTTTGTCGGTCGAAAGTTCTTCCGAAAAGGCGAACCCGATCTGATCCCCGTTGACGGCCCTGATGCCGACTCCGCGGACGATCCCGCGCCGTGCCGTTTTGACCATGTCTTCTTCGAAAGACAGATTCGACGTGATCCGGTATTCGAAGAAAACGTCCGCAAACTCGGCGCCCTTTGACAATGCCGCCTGGATTACTGTTCCTATTTGTTCGTGGGTGACCTGAAAGTAGGTGTCCAGCAATACGCTTTTCAACATGGTGAGTTCTCCGGCGAATATATTAGCAAGCACATGGCCGATTTTCGTAGTCGGGCAGAGATGAATGGCAGGATTCATCAAGAAAATCTTGAATCGGCCAAGCGAGCCGGGCAAAAAAAGGAAACGGGACCGCGAATACCGATAATGCTGGCTATTCTCGATCCCGTTTCCCGCTTTGCACGCTTTGCAACAGGATTACACCGCGAGCATGGGATTTGTGACAAAAAAAGTAGACGGTAGGCAGTAGGCGGTAGACGGTAGACGGTAGACAGTGGACAGTCGACGGTAGACAGTGGACAGTCGACGGTAGGCGGTAGACAGTGGACAATAGGCGGTAAACGAGGAAACGCAATAAAGTCATGCGATACCTTCGGTCGTCCGCCTACCACCTGCTGCCTACTGTCTACCGTCTACTGCCTACCGTCTACTGTCTACAGTCTACTTTCAAAACCATTTCACCGTCAGTTCGACAAGCCTTCGTTT
>JAKQII010000354.1 GCA_029557535.1 Acidobacteriota bacterium | reverse complement strand
TCGCCGTGGCCGCCGTAAACCATTGTCGGGTGGTAACTTCGAATCTTCGCGAGAGAGACAAGATATTCGGCCAGAGACCGGAACCGCCGTTCAGGAACGACCGGGTCCGGCGAGACGATTGGGTTCGGGGTGATGCGTTTGAGCACGCAGTCGCCGCAGATCAGCGTCCGGTTCGACTCGCGGACGAAACTGCACGAGCCCGGAGTGTGTCCGGGTGTGTGGATGACTTTGAACGATCCTCGTTCAAACGCGATCTCCTGCTGGTCGGAAAGTGTCGAGAATTCGCCGTCATCGAGCGCGTCGGTGAGCAGCGAGATCTCTGAATAGAGCGCCTGCATTTCCCTGAAGACATCGTCCGGAACTCCCGCACGGACCATCAGCGCGTGATGCTCCTCGCGCGCCAGCCGCCCGAAGAGATGTCCCGTTTCCCATTCGTGAACAAGGATCTCCGCATCTCTTGCTTCGTCGCGGACCTTTTTGGCGAGTCCACAATGGTCTTCATGAGCGTGCGTCAGCACGATCCGGCGGACGTCCTTGAAATCGACGCCGTTTCGGTTCAGATTCTCCCGCAGCACCCTCGCCGCTTCCGAGGTCTTCGGACCGACGTCGATCAGCGTTACCGGATCCTCGCGGATCAGGTAAACATTGACTGAGCCGACGTAAAACGGCGTTGGGACTGACAACGGAATGATCTTCATCTGCGAATTTCGCTTTTCGATTTGCGATCGCTTCGGTCACGGTTCATCACGAAGCTATAATACTCAGACCGAGGAGATTCAAGAAATTGCCCGATCGCAAATCGCAAATCGAAAATCGAAAGTCCAGAGTCGTCGTCGCCGGCGCCGGTCCGGCCGGCTCGAGCCTCGCGATCCGGCTCGCCCGACGCGGTTTCAATGTTGTCCTTATCGAGCGCGAAAGGTTCCCTCGGCACAAGCTCTGCGGCGAGTATGTCTCGCCCGAGTGTATTCGTCATTTCAACGAACTCGGAGTCGCCCGTTCAATGCTCGACGCGGCCGGCGACCGCATCTTCCAGACGGATTTCTACTCGCAGTCCGGGCGCTCGGTCAGCGTCCCCAGCGTGTGGTTCGGAGGCGGGGACGCGCTCGGGGTAAGCCGGGACGTGATGGATACGATGCTTCTCGAGGAAGCGAAACGGTCCGGCGCCGAGGTGTTTGAAGAAACGCAGCTTGTAGAAGTTGAACTCGAAACTGACCGGGTTTCGGCGTTGATCGTGCGGTCGTCGGACGGAGTGCGCCACGCAATCGCCGGCGACGTCTTCGTTGATGCGACGGGGCGTTCCGGTGTGCTTGCCGGCCTGGCGCGTCGAAAATCCTTGACTCATCGGTCAACGGAAAGATCCGATCGCAAATTCGTCGGTTTCAAAGCGCATCTGGAAAATGTCGATCTCCGCCCCGGTGTCTGCGAGATCTACCTGTTCGACGGCGGCTACGGCGGTCTCAATTACGTTGGTGAAGGAGTCGCAAACCATTGTTTCCTGGTCAGTTCCGAGACATTCAAAACCGCCGGGAGCGTCGCGGCGCTGCTTGAAGGAGTCGTTTTTCGAAACCTGCGGGCCAGGCGGGCGATGGAGAATTCCCGTGCGATGTTCGACTGGCTCGCTGTTTCGGTCGGACGCATTGGACGCAAGGAGCTCGCGCCGATGCCGAATCTCCTTTCGGTCGGCGATTCGGCAGCGTTTATTGATCCGTTCACTGGTAGCGGTATGCTGATGGCGTTGGAAAGCGCCGAGATTCTAGCGGAAACGATCTGC
>JAKQII010000336.1 GCA_029557535.1 Acidobacteriota bacterium | reverse complement strand
CTGGCCCAGTATTCCTCCATCCGATCCTTCGGATCGAGGAATACCATAATGAAGGGTTTGATCCGCTTCGCCGCGACGAGCCGCTGCATGACGAGAAACGCGTTCGCCCGGTCTCGGTACTCGCTTCCGTCCTGAAGATAGAGCACCGGAAGGGGCGTCCGCGATCTCGGGGCCATCACGCAGATCTTCGGTTTCGTGTAGATCTTCGAATCGACCTCGAGCGGTTCGCACCGCTCGGGTCGGGATCTCGAATCGTTGGCCGCCCATGGGCTCGGCTCGTACCCGGGCATCGCGAAATACGAGTTCTCGCTGCCGACGCCATTGTCGATCTTGTTCGGGTTCAACGGATCGGTGATCCAGTTTCCGTCGACGATCAACTTGTACTCGATTCGCGCGGACGCGGCGAACGGAACGATCGCCGCCTTTACATCTTCAGTCGCACCGACGGCGGCGAGCCGGATATTTCCGGGATGCCAGCCCGTAAAATCGCCCGCAAGTTCGACGCTGGCCGTCCGCCCGCGATGAATGAAGACCGCCACGTCGCGGCCGTCGCACCTTCCGATCAACGGAGATCTCGACGCGCCGACGATCGCGTCTGGCCTTTGGCCCTTTGCCGCGGTGATCTCTGCAAGACAAGCGTTGACCGACGCGGTATCGGAAAGCGCGGTGGCGCTGATCGTCTGACGCGCGGCGTATCTCTCATAAACAACTCTCGGGGTGTCGAGATTGCGGCCCTCCTTGAGGTTGACCGCAAGCCGGATGAACTGCGCCATCGACCACGCGAGCGGCGTTGCCGACCCCGTTCCTTCACCGAATCTCAGCTCCGGCACGAACTGCCGGTCCGCACCCTTTGGCGTTTCCTGTCGGTCCCAGACCTGTTCGGGGATCATAAGGCCTTCATTGGCGAAAGCGCGCATCGCGTTCAGACGAACTTCGGGATCCGGATTGCCGGAATTCGGATTCCCCAAGGCCAGCGCGAGTTCGTATTGTCCGCGCTCGCCACTCAGCAGCGCCCACAGTCGTCCCTTGCCGGTGTACTTTCCGTCCCAGTTCCAGCGACGGCCGTCGTCCATTTCGCCGTATCCATCGTGGTTGTATCGGTAGAATCCGTCGCCGTTCGGGGTTTTGACCCGGATGACCTCGTCGATCACCTTCAGCGAATTTGCAATAATCGGATCGTCCGCGCGTTTTATGCCGAGCCGGACCAGCTCGAGGAATCCGGCGTCGACGACCTCGCGTTCGTCAAAGAACCCGGCGCCGTTGTTGAGTTCGATCTTTTCGCCGGCGTCCGGTCTGCCGTTCGCCGTGATCCGCACGTAATAGGGCAACTTCGAATACGGACCCGTTCGCGTAACCGTCCATTTTTCCACGTTCGCGGCCCACTCGTCGGCGGTCTTGAAATATCTTTCGGCCGCTGCCTTGTCGCCATTCTTCGCGGCGATCTCGCCGGCGCAGACGAGTCCCGCGATCTCGGCGGCGATCGTCGAAGGCGAATATCCCGATTCTTCTTCCCATCGTTCCTGCGGCGTCGCCGGTCCATTCCTGACGATGAAGTCAGCGGCCTTCTTCAGATGCCGCTCATATGTTTCCTTGTCGAAAACGCCGAGTTCGTGCGCGAGGATGATCGGGTAGGCGACCTCGTCGAGCTGCAATGAGCCCCAGAACGGCTTTCCGTCGAGGAATGAATTCTGCGGAAAACTGCCGTCCGGTTTCTGCTGGATCTTAAGCAAAAAGTCGAGAGCCCGAAGCGCCGCCTTGCGGTCGCCGAGCGCCAAATAGGCCGTCGCAACCTGATACAGATCGCGCGACCAGATCAGGTGATATCCGCCGATGTTGTTCGCGTTGGCGTTGTCGCCGCCGCCCCATGGCACCGTCAGCGAAGCGATGTTCGCGCCCCGGACAGTCTTGTCCTCATGCGCATGAAGTACCATCGCCGCCATATTGAACTGGGGCTTGTAGCTAGCCTCAACGTCGGGAAGCTCCGCAAGGAATTTGTACCAACCGAGCTGATATTTTGCTTTGACGCGATCGAAACCTGTCGACAGTGACTGCGCTGAACTCGCCAGCGCGGTCTCGGGTGAATCGCCGAGTCCGAGCGAAAAAACCATCGGCTGCGCATTTCCCAAACTGACCGGCGTGACCTTGGCCGTCAGGACGATATTTCCATTTTCGGCGCGGTGGTAAGGATTCGTGATCTTCCCGTTCGACCTCAACTGCGTCAGTCCGTCGTTGACGCCGAGAAAACCGCTGACGGGATCGCTCAGGCGGCATCTTCCGCAAGTCAGCGCTGCCGCGATCTTTCCGTCCGTCGCGAATAGTGTCCGGCCTTCATCCCAACCGGTGTCGCCCATTCCGCTGTTCCCGATCGACGGGTCGAAATAGACGTACAGATCCAGATCCTTAGACCGCGTTGTGAAACCCACCGTGAACAGCACGGTGTTGTTGTCGGGATCGGCGAGATAAGTCTTGCGGATCCACCAATTCTCGCCCCGCGTCGTTTGCTCGAAAACCATCGAACTCGGACTCGAAAAATTCTTGCGTATCGTAACGACCAGTTCGGGGAAGAGTGTCTTCGAGTAGACGAGGGGCAGCGATTTGACCGACGACTGCGCATCGTCCCGTTCGGTCTCGACTTTTTTCGTGCGGCGGTTGACGACGACGAACTGCAGCAAGTGAACGTTGGCGACCGTAACGTCTGGATAATAGACTTCGGTCATAGCGCCCTGCGCGAGCGTGAACCAAACTTTCGATTCGGTGTTCGCCGCGGTCCCGACGGCCTGTTTTCCGGCCGTCGCCCATTGCGCGTCCTTGCCGGGCCCGTCCGGAGCGATGGTCTGCGCATGAAGGCCCACGAGCGGAGCCAGTGTCACGGCGATCAATAATGCCAGTTTCTTCATAGCCTCAATCAAGAATTCCCAACTCAATGCTGTCCCGATCGTTCAACCCGATCCGAGTGAGCGTCGGAACGATCTGCGCTACGGCCCCGAGTTCATCTGATCTTCAAACAGCTTCCCCGTTGTCGCAGAATCTCCGTTCTCACGACCGGTCGCCCGACCAATGTCAACCCGCGGAATCGCAGAAATGCAGAAATACTCACCATCACGAGGGTGAACATCGTCGCCATTACGGCCGACTCGGCCGTTAGCGAGTTCAGGAAGCTTCGAACATCCTGAGCAAACGGGTTAATCAGCGTTTGATACCGAATTTCCGGCCATCCCACGTGAGTTCGTGAAGGAGGCGACCGCGTTCCGAAAATCCGGGCTCGGGGTAGTTTTTCTCAAAAACGAGGACCGACGTTCCGATATGCGGCGGAATATAGATCTTCTTCTCGCTGAACTCAGGCACGATCACCTTCCCGATATCTACGAGCTCAGCGTTCGAATACTCCAGAAAGTGGCTTTCTTCGACCGCCTCGGATTCGGTTTTGACAAGAACGACGTAACCGCCTTCCTTGCGCTTGAATATCGCCATCTCGAGACAGCTTTGGGCCCCGTCGCAGCCGCTTTTCCAATAGCCGTTGCGCGTGTCTTCGACCTCGAGGAAGCGCTTCACGTAATCGGCGCGGGCCTTGCTGCAGTCGGGATCGCTGGATCGTTCACAGCCCTCGAGCACGAAATACTTCTCCGGCAGAAGCTCGAAGAAATCGCGGATCGTCTGCGGTCCGGCCGAAGGCTTGTCGGCGGCGCCGGTCGGACTCGCCGCCGGGAGTGAGTTCGTGGACGGCGGTGCCGCATCGGCCGTCGGCGTCGCCGAGTTCGTCGGGGCGGTGTTCGCCGGCGAATTCCCGACGCCGAACTTCGCGCAACCTGCGGCGATCAACAAGGACGCAAGAATGAACAGTGCTCTAATCATTGCGATTCACCGGGCGATCCCAAATCCCAAATCCGAATTCCCAAATCCCAATTCCCAAATGCGTTAGTCTTTTCGTCCGATCATGTCAAGCCCGACGGCGGCGACGAGAATCCCGCCCTTGATCAGTTCCTGCATGAAATCCCGGACGTTCAGCAATGACATGCCGTTATCGAGGCTCGCCATGATCAGCGCTCCGAGGCACGCTCCGAAGACGGTTCCGCGCCCGCCCATGAGGCTTGCGCCGCCGATGA
This sequence comes from Acidobacteriota bacterium, assembly GCA_029557535.1. Taxonomy (GTDB): domain Bacteria; phylum Acidobacteriota; class Blastocatellia; order Pyrinomonadales; family Pyrinomonadaceae; genus JAFDVJ01. The sequence continues at coordinate 1,415 of JAKQII010000336.1, read as the reverse complement.
CGCAGGCGGCGATCGCGTCGAGTTCCTTAAGAACGCCGGCATCCGGAGTCGCGCTGCCAAGCCGCGCGGTGAAGATCACTGCGGCCACGCCGGTGAGCGCGCCGAGAACAGCGTAAACCTTGAGAATGTTGACCTTGTTGTTGATCCCGGAAAGCCTCGCCGCATCGGCATTGCCCCCGATCGCATAGAGGTAGCGGCCGAACGTGGTCGAATTCGTAATGAACACGCCGATCAAAGCGACCGCCAGTAGAATCATAACCGGAATCGGCACGCCGGCGTGGGAGTTCATAACGAGCATAAAAACCAGAATCGAACTTGTCGGGACAAGGAGCCCGATAAGATTGTCAGGCGTTATCTCACTGGCTGTTTTCAAATAGTAGCTTTGAACGAGCCCATAAATTCCGACCAGACCGACATAAAGCGCGCCGAACAGTGAAATGTATGATCCGTAATGAAACGTCGCGGCCGGGCTCTTGTACGAGATCATAAAACTGATCACCTGAAACCCGCCGACGATGCCCGCAATCGCCCAAACGCCCGCTGCAAACGAACTGAGATTCTTACGAAACAACGCCAGGGCACCGGCCGCGACCGCAAGCCCCAAACAAACGGGAAATAGAAAAAGCACTGAGTTTCCGCCGATCGTTACGCCGGAAACTACCTCGATCCCTGACGAAATGCGGTAACCGCTAAAACTGACGATATCGACAGTTCCCCCACCAACGCCGGCCCACGGCAAAAAGTAGCCGGTCGCCCCGAGAATTCCGGATATCAACGCCACTGACGAAAGCGGAATTCCGTACCCTGCGGCTTGTGATGAAAGCCCGTACGCAGATTCCTGTTTGATCTGCCTGACCGCCAGGATAAGCAGACAAACAATCGCGACCAGCGCCATGACCCATCCAACCTGCGGCGCAATGTAGCTCTGCCCGATGCTCTTGAAGATCGGATCCGCGATCGGGATCGTTTCGCTTTGCGTTATCCCTTTGACCGCGCCGCGCCACGCGAGCAATCCGCCGAGCGTGACGATGAACGCGGGGATCTTGCCGTATGCCGTTAGAACCCCATGAAAAACGCCGACCGCGACGCAGACAACGATCGCCGCCGCAATTGCCGCCGCGAGCCCGTAACCGGTCAGGACGATCGCCGCGATGCCGCCCGCGAGCGCGAGCACCGAACCGACCGAAAGATCGATGTTTCCCGAAACGATAACCATCAGCATCCCGACCGCGAGAATGCCCGTCACCGATGTTTGGGTCATCAGATTCGACAAGTTGAGCGGCGAGAGAAAGATCCCTTCGGTCTTCATGTAAAAGAAGAGCCAGATCACGATCAGCGCACCCAGCATCGTGTATGCGCGCAGCGCCGAAGTTTCAATCTTAAAGCCCGATTTTTCCTGCGATTCCGTCATTGTT
>JAKQII010000315.1 GCA_029557535.1 Acidobacteriota bacterium | reverse complement strand
CGACGATCTTGTCGGCCGGGGTCCCGAACGTCGCCGCCCAGTTGCCGCCGGTGGTGGATCTCAGCGTCCACCACTCGCTGCCGGAGCCGCCGACCGGTCGGTAGATCGTCAGGTCCGTCGAAAGATCCCCGTCGAAGTCGGACGGCGTCACCCCCGCCGCGCACTTGCCCAAACCGGTTACTGCGGCGGCGTATTCGTTCGAGAACTCGGCTTCCGACAGAGTGCGCCGGAAAATGCTGACCTCGTCGATGCTGCCTGCGGTGAACGTGTTGGTCGGGTAAGTCCACCTTCCAATCGCGAAGTCACGCGACTGATACTGATCGGATACTCCCGTGACGGTTTGTTCGGCCATCTTGAATCCATCGACGTAAAGCGCGTAGGTATCGCCGTTCCGTGTAGCCGCAACATGATACCAAGCGTTAGTCGGGTATTTTGTGCCCGAGAGAAGTTGCACCTGCCAAACGCTTCCGTCTCCGATCACGAGCGAATACTCCCTCTGGTTGGCGTGCCCCGGTCCAAGGTAGCTGAGCAGCATTCCGTCGAAATTGCCGTTGCTCCGTGATACGAGCGGACAATGCAAACCGTCCGAACAGGCTGCCGGGTTAATCCACCCTTCGATCGTCCAGTTGCTTCCCATATCGAATGCCGGCACCGAAACGTAGTCGTCAAGGCCGTCCAAGGCAAACGCCTTGCCTGCAAGGCCCGCACTGAATGTCGCGCCTTCGTGCAGTGCTCCGTGGTTCCGTTTCTTATTATCGAGCGGAGTATTCTGGGCACGCCACCAACTGGTCAAGCCGTCCGGGACCGCCGCGCAATTTGACGTCGGAACGCAGACACCAGCGCTTCCGGCGTTGTGGATCGCCGAGATTTCCGACGGGACGAGCACGCGGTTGAGTATTGTGACCTCGTCGAGGCGACCCGGAAATGTCGCTCCGGCATTCGAGCATACACCGCCGACAACGACCGGAGCGCCGTTATTAAAGGCCCCGAGAGATCCCGCGGTTACTCCGACTTCCTGGCCATTCAGGTAAAGCCGGAACGTCTGCCCGTCGGCAGTGGCCGCGATGTGATGCCATTGCCCGGTGGCGAGTTGGATTCCGGAATCCGCCCTGATGCCCCCGGAGTTGAAATGAAGTCCGTTGGAATCTTGCGCAATCTGGTAGTTTGCGCTCTCTCCGGTGTCGAAACAGCTACTGCGTTTCCCGATCATATGCATAAGCCCCGTGGCCGTTGGATACGCCCACATATGGATCGTGACCGGATCGTTCGAAGAGAAATTGAGGTTCGGTGCATCGGCTATCCGTACCGTGTCGTCAACGCCGTCGAGGCTGAATGCCGTGCCGACCTTTCCTTGCGCGAACGTCGCGCCGTTGATCAGCGTGCCGTTGTTCGTTCCGAACGCATCGTCGGCGTCGTTTTCGGCTTTCCACCAGCTGACGGTACCTACTTTCGGTTCCGTGCAAACGTGGCAGAGCCCCTCGCTTCGCGCGTCCACGATCGAACGGATCTCGGATTGGGAAACGGCCCGATTGAAGATCCGGGTTTCGTCGATAATGCCGGTAAAGGCAACGCCTCCGGCAAATTGATGGCCGATGAACAGCGGCGCCGAGCTGTCGGAATCCCTCGCCTCTTCGGTTCGTACGGCGACAAGTTCGCCGTCGATGTACAACTCATAACCTGTTGACCGGCGAACGCCGGCAACGTGGTGAAAGGTGTTGTCATCGACCCGTTGCGGGGAAACGACGGGCTGTCGTGATCCGCCGGCGCCTGGTTCTGAATAGCCACATGCGCCGGTCCCGCAATCGGTTACGACGAACTGCATCTTGCCTTGATTGTCCAATCGAAGAAGCATTGCCTGGTGCGGGAAGTCTTGAGATTCCTTGCCGACGATCGCCCGAAACGTCGATCCTGGCGGAGCCTTGAACCAAGCCTCTACGGTCACATCATTCGTGCCGAAACGCAGCGCGGGGGCGTCAGCCACGGAAACCTGATCGTCGACGCCGTCAAATACGAACGCTTGACCGACCAAACCGGGCGAGAAGGTTGCGCCGTTCAGCAGGACGCCGTTTTCATACGTCGGCCCTTGAATATCATTCCCGGTTCCTTCTCCCGGCCACCAAGCGACGATCCCGGGCAACGCCTGGGCACAAGCCGCGCCGCACCTGCCGTCAGAGCCGGCGTTGAAGATCGCCTGCACTTCCGAGGGAGTCATTGCACGCCCGGAAATCGTGACCTCGTCGGCCATCCCGGTCAGACCGAGGACCGGTGCTCCGTTGTCCTTGTCCATTCCGATCAATACCGACGAACCATCGTAGACAGGGTCCGAATTGGCGATGATAGTCGCGACGACGTTGCCGTCGATGTAAAGTTGATGCTGGGTCGTGGCTTCGTCGTAGGTGTACGCGATGTGATACCACTGGCCGACGGTCGGGTCGAACGGATAGCTCAGAACGCCGCCGATAATCCCGGCGTTGAGTGCGCCGGCCTGCATCCAGACAACGTACGCGTTCGAAGCGCCGCTCAGGAACGGTTTTGAGATCAATGCCGCCTGCGGATTCGCCGTATCGAACCTGAACCAGCCGTCCAGAGTCAAACCGTCCGTTGGACGCAGACTTGGGCTGTCGGGGATTTCGATGTGTTGGTCGGTCCCGTTGAAGATGAACCCGCGGCCGACCTTGCCGTCGGCAAACGCGGCCCCGTTCCTCAAAGAACCGGCATTCAAACCGAAGTTGTCGAAGGCGTCGTTCTCTCCTCGCCACCAACTGATCATCCCGGCCGGCTGCGGCTCGCATCTTGGGCAGATACCGCTGCCGCCCGCGCTGTAGAGCGAATCGACCTCAGCGGCGTCAAGCGTTCGGTTGAAGATCGCAACCTCATCGATCAGGCCCGGAAAGAGATTCGCCTGATCGTTCCAGAATCCGTGGCCGATTCGGGCCGCGCCCGGTACGTAATTGAAGTTGCGCGGTCGGCTCTCGCTGAGAACGCCGTCTTTGTATATCCGCTCTGTCTCATTGTCCCAGGTGAAAACGATGAACGTCCACGTGTTGGCACTGATCGGCGTGTTCGACTGCCAATCGTACGTCGCCGTGTGGTGGTAAATGCGCACATTCCCGTAGACACCGATTCCGACACCCTCGCCGTCGCTTCCGCTGCCGAATACTGCGACCATATCATTGTCGCCAACGGCCGTCGGGTAGATCCACGCCGCGATCGTACCGGCCGAGTTGTTGAGAAGGCTCGAAGCCTGACCCGGCAATTCAACGTAGCTGCCGGTCGCCGGATTCAGACTGAAGGCCTGACCTGCCGTTCCGGGCCCGAACGTCGCACCGTTGATCAGCGAACCATTGTTTCCGCCAACCAGGTCCGCCGCATTGCCGTTTCCCGGCCACCAGCCGACCAATCCGGGAGGGGCCGGAACACAGTTCGTAACAGTGGCCGAAAGCGCTTTAGTGTCAGTTCCGCCAAATGAAAAAGCCGCGGCGTTCAAACCGGCGGCATACGTAAGCAGAATTGTCGCGGCGATCGAGATTACCACCGCGAGCCCGATCCCTCGGGATCGGGGCTTGACCGTCAAATCCAACATGGCGATATACACCTCCTATGATGAGATGTACGCGCAATTCGCATACCAATCGGTTCTTCAACTAAAACAGGCGCCGCGACTTAAGGGAAAAGATCGGAGAGGATTTTTTCACCCATCGCTCGGAAAAATTCCCCTTTCTGAACGCTGCCGGCAAGAAGATCGGCTCGGATGACGGCGGAGCCCAAACACGAAAGGGACGAAGCCGAAGCCTCGTCCCACATCCCGAATACGCATTCCCAAATCCGAAATGCTACTGTCCTTGTCCGAGCTGAAACCCGGCGACACCGTCAAACTTGCACAGGTGCTCGGTCTTGATGAAATCAAAACCGGCCGCGTTGATCCGCGAGAGAAGATCGATGACCTGTTGATGCGTGACCACTTCGTTGTCGTTGTCGGACATGAAGCGGCAACGCCAATGATCGACACAGAACGTGTCGTCGAATCCCTTCGGATAAACCTTCGTACCGCGGTTCGAAATCATCACAAGCTTGAGCCCGCCGCCGTTCGCAGCGGCTTCGAGCTTCGGTCCGAGGTCGTTTCCGGATCCGTAGAAATTGCCGTTCCACCAGTGGAGGAAAACGTCGACCCCGACAAGTTCTTTCTTGGCGGGTTCGCGGATCGAGTAGATCGGCTTTTTGTCAGCTTCGGCGATCGGGTCCGCCTTTCGGTATTCGACCGGTTTCAGCGTTTCCGGCTTCTGGCCGAGGCGGGCGACGACCGCTTCCGCGAATTCTTTGGTGCCGACCTTTTCCTTCGAAACGCTGTCTTTGAAGATGTCGTAGGTGTGAACCCCGTCTTCGATCGTCCTCAGCCAGGCGTTGTGCGCGAGTTCGGCGACGTCCTGCTGATTGATGTGGTTGAGCATCAGGACCGAGCCGAGGAACAACCCCGACGGGTTTGCAAGATTCTGTCCGGCGCGGCGCGGCGCGCTGCCGTGGATCGCTTCGAACATCGAAATGTTTTCGCCGATGTTTGCCGATCCGGCGAGACCGACGGATCCGGCGATCTGTGCGGCGACGTCGGAAAGAATGTCGCCGTAGAGGTTTTCCATGACGATGACGTCGAAGTTTTCGGGCGTGTCGGCCATCTTCGCGGCGCCGATGTCGACGATCCAGTGGTCGGCTTCGATTCCGGGATACTCGACCGCGATCTCGTCAAAGATCTTGTGAAAAAGTCCGTCGGTCTGCTTCATGATGTTGTCCTTCATGAACGCGGTGACCTTCTTGCGGTTGTTCGCGACGGCGTATTCGAAGGCGTAACGGACGATCTTTTCGCAGCCGGGACGCGAAATGAGCTTGAGGCACTGCTCGACCATATCGGTCTGGCGGTGCTCGATGCCGGCGTAGGTGTCTTCCTCGTTTTCACGGACGATTACGACGTCCATCACCGGATGCTTTGTCTTGATGAACGGATGATACGAAACGCACGGGCGGATGTTGGCGTAGAGTCCGAGCGTCTTGCGGACAGTGACATTCAATGACTTGAAGCCGCCGCCCTGCGGAGTCGTGATCGGCGCTTTCAGGAAGACCTTTGTTCGGCGGAGACTGTCCCACGACTCGGGCGCGATACCTGCGGAATTGCCGCTCAAATAAACCTTTTCACCGATTTCGATCTCTTCAATATCGATGCGCGCGCCGGCTTCTTTCAAAATATGCAGCGTCGCATCCATGATCTCGGGACCGATGCCGTCCCCTTTCGCAACTGTTATCGAAACGTTTGACATAAGAATATAGATTTCCCTTGCTGAAAAATTTGTATCTGGACTAAATGGGAAATTCTAGCGGAAACGAGGTGGGAGCGCAAAAGGGGGCAGG
>JAKQII010000314.1 GCA_029557535.1 Acidobacteriota bacterium | reverse complement strand
CATCCCGGCCGCCGGCGATTTCGACGGTGACGGGGTCTTCGACGGCGCGGTGTTCAGGCCGTCGGACGGCAAATGGTACTTGAGGCGCTCGAGCGCCGGTTTCACCGTGATCCCGTTCGGGGCGAACGGCGACATCCCGGTCCCGGGCGCCTTCATCAGGTAGGTTTCGAGACCTTCCTGATCGGGACGGTGCCGGGCCTCCGCACCGTCCCATTTTCGCAGCTCCTACGCAATCATTGGTCGGATGATGGACCGACCGGCCTTTCACGGTGAACGAACGGATGATCGAGACCCGGCGCGCGGACCAGGACGGCGACGGTGAGTGATCGCCGAGGTTTTTCGAGTGGGGAATCTTACCCGCCTGATTGAGCATAATTTCCATTTTCCCTTACATTTAGCGATTCCCAAAGGACAATTGCCGAGGTCCGTTCTGGTGCGTGATTTGCACGTTTCAAGAGCATTGGAGGCCAAAGCAATGCTCAACCAAATTCAACGACGACCGGCGCGGCGATGGCTGCCGGTTCTGATAACCATTGCAACCGTAATTTTTCTTTCGATCGCCGCGGACACAACAGCCGCGGTTTTTTCATTCTGGGAGCCCAACCGCGAAAACGTCGCGCGGCCGGACCCGGTTCCGACATGTGTTCCGGCTCCGTCCGGCCGCATCGGTTTATGGACCGGCAACGGGACTGGAGATGACTCCGTCGGCGGCAACGACATGACGCTGATCGGCGGCGGAGGGTTCACCGGATCCGGCTACGTTGGCGGGGCGTTCAATTTTGCAAACGCACCGAACGCGACCGCGGGCCAGTTCGCGCAAAACACGAACCCGGCCGGACTTCCGCTTGGAAACGCACCGCGGACCGTCAGTCTTTGGTTCCGGACGGACTCAAACCTCGCGGCCGCAACCGAATCCGCTCTTTTCGAATACGGTACCCAGGCGGGCGGACAAACGTTCGGTCTGATCACGTCGGGGAACGCGCCCGGACGGCTCTACTTTTACGGAAACAGCGCCGATCTTGCGGGAACGACGATCATTCAGCCGGGCACCTGGTATTTTGCGTCCGTGACATACGATGGCGCCGTTCTGAGGCTCTACGTCAACGGACAACTCGAGAACTCGGCGTCGCTCGGGCTGAACACCGTCCTCGATCCGAACGGACTGACGATCGGCCTCAGACCCGGTTCCTCGGTCTGGAACGGACAACTCGACGAAATCGAGATCTACGACCGGGCACTCGCCGATTCGGAGATCCAGGCGATTTACAACGCCGGATCGGGAGGCACATGTTCGGGTTGCAGCCCGATGCCGGACGGGATCATTGGCTGGTGGCCGGGCGAGGGCAACGCGAGTGACATCATGGGCCCGACTTTCGAAGACGGGACGCTGAACAACGGCGTGACGTTCGCGCCCGGCGTCGTCAACCAGGCATTCAATTTCGACGGAGTAGATGATTTCGTGTCGGTCCCGCATTCCGAGAATCTCAACTTCACGCGAATGTCGCTTTCGTTCTGGTTCAAACTGAATGAATTGAACAGAATTCATGAACCCGTGAACAAGTTCGGGCCGGAGGGATCAAACACCATTTCATTCGGTTCGGAGATTCGCTCGGATAACCAGGCATGTTTCCGGATTTCAACCGACGGTACCCTTTCGACCCTTACCGATGTCTGCACCACGACGGCTCTTGCTTCAGGCCAGTGGTACCACTTTGCCGGGACGTATGACGGCAGCGAAATGCGCCTGTATGTCAACGGCCAGAACCAAGGGGCAGTCGCAAAAACCGGCGACATTTTCGCCTCGAATCAGAACATTATTTTGGGATCGTACGGATACTTCCCGTGGTTTCTGAACGGATCTCTTGACGAGGTGATCATTACGGGTCGCGCGTTCTCGGAGACGGAAGTTCAAGCGATCTACAACGCCGGATCGGGCGGGATCTGCACGGGTTGCAGTCCGATTCCCCACGGACTCGTCGGATGGTGGCCGGGCGAGGACAACGCCGAAGACGTTCAGCGTGCCAACCACGGTCAGCGCGTAAACGGTGGGACGTATGATCCCGGCAAGGTCGGCAAGTCGTTCAGCTTCGATCAAGCGAACTCGCAGTACGTTTCGTTGCCGCCGGGCGCGGATAACCTGCTGAACAACAATGCCGGAGCGATCACGGTCTGGGTGAACCCATCTTCCGTCGGCGATTTTGACATCATCACGGCGTTCGGCAGCAATGATCCGGGCCAGGCGATCGGACTCGGAATACACAACAATATTCGCGTTTACCATCAGGGCGACGCGTACGATTGGCTGACGAATACGCCGGTGACGCCGGGGACATGGACCTTTCTGGCTTACACATGGGACCAAACCACTGAAAAGGTTTACAAAAACGGGGTGCTAGCCGAATCGCGGCCGCGCGTGAACTTCAGTTACGTGCCGGGAACCGCGGGCCGCATCGGGTTCGGATTCATCAACGATCCGTCGGTATTTTTCACCGGAAGGATCGACGAACTCGCAATTTACGACAGAGCGATCGAACCGGGAGAGATCGCCCGCGCATACAGTGCCGGCGCGAACGGTATGTGCAACGGCTGCGGCGCGCAACCGACCGGTCTCGTGAGCTGGTGGCCCGGCGAATTCAGTGCCGAAGACGCGAATCTGAACAACTTCGGATCACTCGTCGGCGGTGTCAGCTTTTCGCCCGGGATCGTCGGAAACGCGTTTAACCTGAATGGCACGAGCGCCAACGTTCGGGTTCCCGACAGTCCGACGCTGGATTTCACGAATGAGTTCACTCTCGGCACTTGGGTTAAACCGAATGTGATCCCGGATTACCCAAATGGGGCCCTCGTTATTTCAAAGATCGGCCCGGTCTCCAACCTGAACGGCTACCAGATGGCGCTCACGAGAACAGGCGGTCAGAACGCGATCTGGTGCGGATTCAATCAAGCCGGCGGAGGGTGGCCGCAACACGTTGCAGTCGGAGGCGCCGTACCGCTTGGTGAATGGACATACGTTTCGTGCACCTTTGACCATAATACTCTCGCCGTCCAGCAAAACGGCGTCCGCGTCGGGTCCAATGTCGTTGGTCCCATAACCGTTGTCAACACTTCCTCCGACCTGCGGATCGGGGCCGACGACGTCGGCCAACAATTCTTCAACGGCTTGATCGACGAACCCACGATCTACAATCGCGCCCTCAGTGATTCCGAACTCGGATCCGTGTTCGACAACGGCGTCCGCGGCGTCTGCCATCCGGCGGCTGAGCCGTCTGCCTGCGCGCCGAAGCCCCCCGGAATGATCTCCTGGTGGCGTTCTCAAGACAATGCGTTGGACCAGACGAAACGCCATCACGGATCGAAACTCCCGGCTACGGTTTACAATGCGTCCAAGATCGGAAGCGGATTTGAATTCAATGCCGGCGCCGGCGGCGTCGAAGGCGTCGATTTCGGCAACTGGTTCGATCTTCAGGTCTTCACGATCGAGTTATGGGTGAAACCGAAGGGGGGTCAGGTGCTCTATTCCGATATCCTGGACAATGGTCACTCGTCCGCCCCACGACGAAGCTGGGTGCTTCAGAACGTCGACAACGGCAATCGCTTTCATTGGTATTCATTCGATTTCCCTGAAGGCGTTCAACTGCCGTTCGATCTGACACCTGACCTATGGCATCACCTCGTCATCACGCGCGACGCGAGTCGGACGACGCGATTGTATCTTAACCGTTCGTTCATAGGCAGTATCAGTTCGACGGCCGATATTCCGTACGACGGATCGCAGAATCTGCGACTCGGCAACTGGTATTCAGGCGGGCGTCCTTTCAACGGCACACTTGACGAGTTGGCGATCTACGATCGGCCATTGAGCGAACCTGAGATCGCGGGTTTGTACTCAGCCGACGCTTACGGCAAGTGCGCGGCGGGGGTGACGCCGGCCGACTTCGACGGGGATCTTTCGACGGACCTGACGATCTACCGACCGGTCGGCGGCTCCGGCAGCGAGTGGTGGACGCTGAGATCCACCACCGGCGGCAACTGGGCGGCGACGTTCGGGACCCCGGCCGACAAGATCGTCG
>JAKQII010000313.1 GCA_029557535.1 Acidobacteriota bacterium | reverse complement strand
ACTGATTCGATCGAGGGGGCGGTCGCGAAGATCCCGTCCGATCGCCGCAGCCTGTGCCACGATTTCCCGCGCGACGGCGACCCGAAGTCATTCTGGAGTAAGGGAATATGCATCGGGCCGCATGACTAGACCGTGGGCAGTGAGCGGTGAGCGGAGGTCGGTGGTCAGGGGGCAGTAGTCAGCGGTCAGAAACACTCATGCAATCGCAAATCGCAAATCGGTAATCGCAAATGGAAGTATCCGATTTCGACCGTGTTCCCAGATTGCGAACCTTTCGGGTTAGCGGACAGCGGAGAGCGGAGAGCGGATGTGCGCCGGACGATCGACTATACTGAAATCTATGTCAGACCAACAATTTTGGAACGAACGCTATGCCGATAGCGATTATTTTTACGGAACGGAGCCGAACTCGTTTCTTGAGGAACAGTGCGGCGTCCTGAACGGGCCGGTCCTTTCGATCTCAGAGGGCGAAGGCCGGAACGGCGTCTTTCTCGCGACGCGCGGGCTCGACGTGACGGGCGTCGATCTTTCGTCGGTGGCGCTCGAAAAGGCAGAAAAACTGGCAGAATCGAAAGGCGTCACGATTACGACGATCGTTGCCGATCTTGAAACCTTCGAACCCGAAGAGAGTCATTACGGTTCAATCATCTCGATCTCGGCTCATCTTCCGGGTTCGCTCCGCGCGGTGCTGTATCCGCGATTGGAGAAGGCGCTCAAACCCGGCGGAATTCTTCTGCTTGAGGCTTACTCGCCGGATCAGTTGTCGAAGGGCACCGGCGGACCGAAGGACGCGGACATGCTGATGTCGGTCGAGAAGATCCGCAAGGAATTCCCGGACCTCGAGCCCGTTCTCCTGCGCGAGACCGAACGCGAGGTCCGTGAAGGCAAAGGCCACACCGGACTCGCTTCGGTCGTTCAGTTCATCGGGCGGCGACCGGGCGCCAAGTAAAAAGGGGAAAAAGGGGAAAAAGGGGAAAAGGGGAAAAGTGAAAAAGGGGAAAAGTGAAAAAGGGGAAAGGTGAAAAAGGGGAAAGGTGAAAAAGGGGAAAGGTGAAAAAGGGGAAAAGGGGAAAAGTAAAAAAGGCAAAGAGTACAACGACTTTTCCCCTTTTTCACTTTTTACTTTTTACCTTTTGTCACCTGTTTCTTCCGTATTTCTCGTGGCTCGAGACCCAGTCCGAGCTTGAGATCGCCGAGCCCAGCGAGATCTCACCGGCGAGGACGACGCCGGCGACTATTTCGGCGAACTTGTTGACCGTGCCGCGACCGACGCAGCCGAGCACCGCCAGGCATTCGTTCTGCGTGGCAAGGCCCGTTCCGCCGCCGTAGGTCGCGACGATCAGCGACGGTATCGTGATCGAGATGTAGAGATCCTTCCCGGGCGTCAGCTCGGAATAGATGATCGCAGCCGACGATTCCGAGACGTTCGCGACGTCCTGGCCGGTCGCGATGAACATCGCCGTAATGCCGTTCGCCGAATGCGCGCCGTTGTTGTTCGCGCCTGACATGAACGATCCGACGTTCGCCACGCCCGAGTGGTAAACCAGCGATTCGGGTTCGACGCGCATGTGCTCGATCAGGACATTGCGCGGGATCGTACATTCGGCCGTGACACGTTTGCCACGCGTGCGCATGACGTTGACCTGCGACGCCTTTTTGTCGGTCGCGAAGTTCGACTCGAGGTAGAAATGCTTGATCCCTTCATAGTGGTCGATGATCCAACTGCAGGCGGCGAA
>JAKQII010000310.1 GCA_029557535.1 Acidobacteriota bacterium | reverse complement strand
CGCTTGACTGGGGGCTGATCGTTCCGGTCATCAAAAGGGCCGACACATTTTCGCTTTCAGGACTCGCGGTGACGGCCAACGATCTCGCTGACCGCGCCCGGACGAAAAAGCTTTCGCCCGATGAAGTTCAGGGCGGAACGTTCTCGATCACCAATCCGGGCGTCTTTGGCGGATTGTTCGGAACGCCGATCATCAATCAGCCGCAGGTCGCGATCCTGTGTGTGGGGGCGATCGAAAAGCGTCCGAAGGTGCTGACCACGCCGGACGGCGACGACTACATTGCGATCCGCCAGATGGCCTATTTCGCGCTGACCTACGACCATCGGATCGTCGACGGCGCCGATGCCGAGCGATTCCTTTCGTTCCTCAAGGAATATCTCGAAACCACCTCGTTCAGTCTTTGATATCGCACGCTTCAAGGACACCAAAAGTGGGGACTGTCCGCAAAACGAACAGTCTCCGAAGCGCGTCGCCCCGGCAATCAACACAGTTCGTATTTAGTCTGAATTCCGCAATTGAAGAAATATTCTGCCCGCGGATCTTCGCCAATCAACGCGAATCAATCGAACAACGTGAAGCGATTCAGATCAATAAATGTTGATAAAATTGTGCTTACGAGAATTCTCGATGATGCACGATTTCTGATCCCCACCCGTCAATTCGCGTTGTTTGGAGTAGATTCGCGGGCGAAGACCTCCAACGCGGAATTCGGATCACTTGAACTTTCAGGGACGTCCGTAACTTTGGCACGCGGCTTGATATAAATTATTTCGTTGAAAGTCCATGCGGAATTATGCAAAGATTTGTTAGACGTTTTTGAACCCTCGAAGAAATCTCGACAACTCTTGGGAGATTTCGGACGTCTATTAGGTCTGTTTTCGTCGTTCCGCGGTTTGGATGAAAATCATAATCAGGAGTCAAACTATGTTGAAGAAGTTTTCTGCTTTGTTGCTGGCAGTACTGATCGGTGTCGTGAGCGCGTTTGCGCAGGATGCGCAACTGCGCTCGCTCGTCGCCGGACAAAAATACAAGATGAAGGGCGTCGTTGTTGCGAAAGACGACACGAGCTTTGTTTTGCGGGACGGGACCGGCGTTGATACGAAGGTCATTATTTCGCCGAACACGAGCATCAAGACCAAGGGCGGGTTTTTCGGCGGAGGCAATAAGATCGCGTCGGCTCAGATCGTCCGCGGCTTGAACATGGAGATCGAGGGGCGCGGCGATTCGACCGGAGCATTGGCGGCCGAGAAGATCCGTTTCGACAAGGACGATTTCAAGGTTGCCCAGTCGATCGACAGCCGCGTATCGCCGACCGAAGATCGCGTGACGCAGACGGAACAGAATCAGCAGCGACTGTCGGGTCAGATCGACGAACTGATGGCGATCTCGAACGCCGCTAAAGGCGGCGCGAAGGCCGCGCAGGAAACGGCGGACGCCGCGGTTCAGGGTGTGAACGCGACGAACCAGCGCATTACCGCGCTCGATGATTACGTTGTCCAGTCGACTGCAACGGTCAACTTCAAGGTAAACAGCGCGGTGCTATCGACGGAGGCCAAGACCTCGCTCGATCAGGTGGCCCAGTCCGCGATTCAGCTTAAGGGTTACGTCATCGAGGTGACCGGATTCGCATCGTCGGAGGGTGACGCGAAAAAGAACAAGGCGCTCAGCCAGCGTCGTGCCCAGGCAGTGATCGATTATCTCGTCGAGACGCACAATATTCCGCTGCGCCGGATCGGCCAGTCCTACGGTTTCGGCGAACTCCAGGCCGTTGCCGACAACGCAACGAAAGAAGGCCGGGAACAGAATCGCCGTGTTGAGATCAAGCTGCTTGTCAACCGCGGTCTGAATCAAAATGTCGAGGTCCGTTCGAATCCGCAGATCAGCGACAAGTAAAGTCCATTGCTGAAGTCGGGGCAGTTGCGGGTGCAATTCGGCCGCGCTGCCCTTTTTTGCAAATTCCAACCAAATGATCAAGTCCCTGGGTTTTGTTTTCGTGTTCGTCATGGCAGTCGCCGGCATCGCACAAACGCCAACCCCGACCCCAAAAGTCGAAGACGACAACGACGTCATCAAGGTCGAATCGCGTTTGGTCGTTGTTCCGGTTTCGGTAACCGACGCGAACGGGCGGCCGGTAGCGGGCCTGGTCGCGAAGGACTTCCTCATATCCGAAGAGAATCGTCCTCAGGAGATCGCGGAAGTCGGCAGCGCCGACAAGGTTCCGCTCGAGATCGCTTTGTTATTCGACATTTCCGCGACGACAAACCCGATGTTCGACTACGAAATCCAGACGGCGATCAAGTTTTTGGAGGAGGTGATGCGGCCCGAGGACCGCGCGACCATCTTCACCATTGGCGAGCGCTTGGTGCTCGTTCAACCCCGCGATACGGCGGAACGGTCGGAGATCGCGATCAGGAACATTCGCCCGACGAATCAGCAGACGTCGTTCTTCGATTCGGTCCGTGAGGCGGCTGCATATCTTGAGAAGAATGCTCCGCAAGGCACCCGAAAGGTTCTTCTGGCAATAACTGACGGCGACGATACGAACAACGCGGGCATCGTTCGCGCGATCATCGACGCCGAGAACAAACTCGTGCAGGACAAGTTGTCGTACGACGAACGCCGCAACTTTCGCCTCAAAGCACGCGAGGCGGCGAAGGTGAAGGAACAGAACAAGGTCCTGAAAGCACTGCAGCTCGCGGATTCCGTTTTCTACTCGATAAATCCGGGCGGCGGCTCGTATTTGCTGAACCAGTCAAGCGTATTCGGGCAGTCGAACCTGCAACGATTCGCCGATGACACCGGCGGGACTGCGTTCCTGCCGAAGTTTCAGCCGGTGAGCCTAAAGGATCCGATACAGAATTCGTACAACGGGAAGAAGAACCAGGAGATCCTGAACGACATTTTCCGAAGGTTGGCGAACGAACTGCGTGCACAGTATCTCGTCCAGTATTATTCCGACGCCGATTTTCCGGAGAACCGGTACGTGAACCTCAAGGTTGGCGTCTCGTCGCCCAACGTCAGGGTTCGCGCCCGTCAGGGATATTTTGTGAAGCAGTAGTTCCGGCGAGTGGCGCGAAAATCGTCGCCGCGGGCGTTCGGGGCCCGCGCTTTTTGCGTCTTGGGGTCGTGCGCTATTGCGAAGTTTGTCTCGTTTTGAACAAGCGCCGGAGTCGCTGGCCAGCCACGCCCGGGATCATCCGCCCTCTCGACGATGCCCAACCGCAGAGCCGCCGAGGCGCGGAAAATAGATGGATGACCGATTTTACCGCCCATTGGTCTGAAATCTCAGCATCTCATTGCCGCGGCGGACAACCATGTTCAATGTCATCCCCGTTCAGCGGCTACGCGGCGGCACGGCGACCTCACCCATTTTCTCCTCCGGGCGATCGACGCGGACCTTACCGACGGTTTCGATCTCGCGCGGAATCGCGACGTTGCCCATCAGCGGGACCGGTGTTCTCGTGATCCGGACGTTTACGTTCGGATTCACGGCGATCGCCCCGACCTCGGCAGTCTCTTCGAAGCGACCGGCAAGAGACATGAACCCGACAGCGCTGAAGAACGTGAACAACATCGATGCCACTGCCGAGATCATAATCGTCGCGCGTTTTTTGATCCGCGCCCAGCCGACGGGGCAGTCCTGCGTGATCACCGTACCGTCGGCGCGTCTGAAGAACCGGACGCAAAGACGTCCCTCGGCGGACATGATCAGCCGCTCGGCCTCGTTTCGTGTCATGCCCGAGAGATTGTAAACATTCAGCTCGCACGCACCGCAGAATCGTTGGCGGTCGTTTCCGGTCATCGAATTCCAATCCTGCGAACAGGGGCTCGCGATCTTGATATTTTCCAAAGGGCTCCGTTTTCTCATCATCAAAATTACCTCCGGTCTTTCAGTCTTGACGAGTGAAGAACGGAGCGAATGGCGGGCTCTTGCAAGTTTCAACGCAAAATTTCCGAGGGTTAAACAGGACTGAAAAACCGAAAAATGCGATTAGTGTTTTGCGGCCTGAAATGATTCAATACAGTCAGTTGAATTAACTCCGGCTGCGGATTCACGTTCGCACGGGCGGTATGTGGCGTGGCCGTCTTGACATAAATTGCACGCTTGTTTGTCATGGCACGCAGAAGATTTCGTCACAGTCCCCGGTTCGACTCGCCAAACGAACGATCATTTCAGGAATACATTCTCAACACGCCGGCGCCGGTAACAACCCGGTCGGAATTGCTGCGTCTGATCCGCGGCGGCGAAGACACTTATCTCGAACTCAAGGTCAAGCTATCAAATCCGGAGAAGATCGCGCAGGGAATCGTCGCGCTCGCGAACACTGCCGGCGGAACGGTCATTTTCGGTGTCAGCGACCAACTTCGGGTCGAGGGCGTCAACAATCCCGAGGGCGTGCAGGAAGAGATCGTCCGGATCTGCCGCGAGGAGATCGTGCCACCGGTGATCCCGCTGATCGACGTCATTTCGTTCGATAACGGACGCCGCGTCGTAGCGCTCGACATTGACGGCAAGCGTCGTCCGTACCGCACCCGCGATGGACGGTTTTACGTTCGGGTCGGCGCCGAGAAACGAGAGATCGGCCGCGATGAACTTTCTGCTTGGCTGGATGAGATCAGACCGCTGGCATACGAGAACATGCCCGTGCCGGGATTTGAGGAAAGTGACTTTGACGATGGTCTGCTGTGGAGTTTTGCAGACGAGTTTGAAGTCGATTCGCTCGGCAAGAATCTTTATCAGACCGCTGACTTCTTGAAAAAGGACCTGTTGATGGCGATCGGGAACGGCGACGAGTTCATCCCGACCGTCGCCGGCGTGCTGTTGTTCGGCAAGAACGAGCGGGTCGTCAAGGCCCTGCCGCGGTCACGTGTGCGCGTTGAGCGGGTCTCGGGCGCGAACGGCGACCGGCAGATCGTTGAATCGGTCGAGATCGGCGGAAATCTCGCCCACATATTCGAAGAAGCCGAACGTTTCGTCAAACGCTATTGCGATCTAAAGAAAGCGCAGCCGAAGCGGGGGAAATTCGGGGATTCTCCGGTCACACCACGGCATCAATATCACTACTTCTCCGTGATCGAGGCCATCATAAACTCGCTGATCCACCGCGATCTCGCGATTCGGGATACGCCGACCCGGATCGCCATATATGACGACGCCATTGAGTTCGTGAACCCGCGCCGGACGAACGGCTTCGCCCCGCCGGCGTCGCGCGCGATCCGTTACGGCGTCACGCAGCGACTGAATCCGCAGATCGCGGCCGTGTTCACGATGCGCGAGTATGGCGTCAACGCACCCCGCGGCGGACTGCCAATGATCCTCCGAGATTCATATAAGTTTTCGGGGCGGCGGGTCGAGGTTCAGACGTCGAACGACGAATTCAAGCTGAAGATCTACGGGGTCTGACTGTCGGTACGGCCTGCATCAGCCGGCGGGGAAAAAGTAAAAGATAGAAAGTAAAAAAGCTGAATCAGGATTGGGGATTCGGCTTTTTTACTTTTCACTTCTTTCTTTTTACTTGCTTTCACTTTTTCTCTTTCTCAGTCGTATAAAACGGCCGGTGGACGACAACGAGCTGCTTTTCCTCATAAACACCGTCTCCGTTGAGATCGACCTTCACCTGCAGCTTGTATTTTTTGCCGTCTTTCGGCTTGTCCGTAGCGTCGTAGGCGAGGCTGTACTGGTTGCGCATCAGCGCATTGATCGACCCCAGCACGCTCGGGACTTCGCTTTCGAAGGTGACCGGAAAATATCCGCCGCCGGATTCGGTCGCGAACGTCTTGAGGACGTTCTGCGCCATCTGGAAGCTTAGTCGCCCCGGCGTTCCGTCGATGCCGTCGGTCGCCGGCAACCGGTCCTCATACAGTTTCAAGAACATGTTTCCGGTGCCGACGACGTAGATTGGCACGCCCGAGGTTTGAACGACTTTTCGGGCCTCGTCGTAATTGATCCGGCTGAACGTGTTGATCCCGGAGGCGACGAGGATGATCGCCTTGCGTTTTGCCTTGAGGCTCGCCATGCCGCCGTATTCCTGATATTTCTCCCTGGAATTTTCGAGGACAACCGTATCGCCTTTTCCACCGACCAAAGCGAACTTAAGAGAATCGAAAAGGTTATTTTCGCGAAATGCCGGGCTGTTTCGTAGCAGGATATCGACTGTCGCACGGAGCCGGGCAGGATCGTTTGTAAAATCGGTGATCGGGGTCGGCCGGATGTCGAACGCGATCAGCGATGCGTAATCATCCGGCGGTTTGATGAATTTGGAAAGAAAGTAGGCCACCGGCCGGATCACTTCCAGCTTGCCCGGCTCGTAACCGCGGCTCGCGTAATAGCCGATCGCCTCCGTCCACTTGCTGTACTCGACGATCAGCGTCACGGTGATCGGGGCCTCGGGCGTTGCGAATTGGGTGATATCCTGCTTCACTCCGTTCTCGAAGATCGCAAAGTTCTCCTTCTTCAGCCCGGTGAGCACCTGGCCCGACTTCTTGTCGTAAACGACCGCATCGACATTGACGATGTTCGTCTTGATCGCGATCGCCTCCGGGTCGGTTTCGGCGTTCTTGGCTTCCTCGTATTCCTTGCGTTCGGCCTCTTCCTTTTTCCTTTCCTCTTCGGTCTGAGTCGGTCGCTGATTCTTCTTCTTGTCGCCCTTCGGATCGACCTTCTGGACCTTCGACTGCGCGGCTGCGCCGCCAAACACAACGACGACAACGAGAAGCGAGACAAAAAACCGCAAAGTTGAATTGATTTTCATGAGTCAGAACCTGCCGGCTGATTTTTGGTTTAGATACTGATTCTGACCGTTTGGTTGGTTTTTATCAAGGAAAAGCAGAGCGCCGGCCGAATGCGGTCCGACCGGCGCGTCACGTGATTTTGCACCGACCTAGTTGATCTCGATCTCGACCGTCACGTCGAACGCACCCGAATTGTCGTTCAGGTCGCCCTCGTTGACGCCAAGGAACAACGAGCCGTCACGCTGGGCGACGATCTCTCGCGCAGCACCTATGAAGATGAATTCGTTATTGTCGTCACCGATGACGGCGATCAGCCCACCGGTCGGTTGATTCTGGATCAGCTTGTCTTTGTCCGGAAGCGAACCGATGCCCGCCGGGCCCGAAAAGCGTCCGCCACCGAGGTTGACCTGACCGCGCGCCGTGATCTTGATCCTCTGGCCTTTTTTCACGACCCACTGCGAGTTCGTCCAGCCGTTCGCCGTGTTGTCGGCAAGGACCTTGACATTGAGCACAACCGGTTTGGCCTTCGGCGTTTGAACCGGAGTCGGCGTCGGGACCGGCGTAAATACCGGAGTCGGGGTCGGTGTCGGGCGGACGGGCGTCGGGGTTGCAGACGGCTGCGTCGTGCTGTCGGTGATCACAACCGATCTGGTCGGGGTCGGTGTCGGATTCGATGTCGGATTGCTGACGTTCGTTCGCGTCGGCAGCACCGTTTTGACGGTCGAAATTCCGTTCGTTCCGTCAAATTCGATCGATTCGACCTCGTCGGCGAAAAAGACCATTTGCCGTTGGCGCGACCCTTCGCCGATCTGAACGGTAAACTTTCCGTCGCCGAAGCTGACGATCCGTCCCTTGATGATGCTTCCGTCCTTGAGGCGGATGGTATCGCCGAAAGCGAGCAGGACGACCGTTAGTATCAACACGAGCGGCGTGAAGATACGAACAAAACGAGATCGAAAATACATGGTTCCTCCAGCGACCGGAGCGATCAGGCCGCGGTCGCGACATTCGCAGATTTGTCGGATTGAATCACGGAAGCGGCTTCAGGGATTCCGGCCGAAAACA
>JAKQII010000294.1 GCA_029557535.1 Acidobacteriota bacterium | reverse complement strand
CGCTTGCGTCAGCGCCCAATCGAGCAGATCGCCGATATGCGAAAGAATCTGGAGCGGCGTCCGGACGCCCTCGCCGGCGCTGAAGTTCGCAAACTCGTCGTCACCGCCGCGGATCGTTTTCGAACAGCGGTAAGCGAGCGTCGCAAGCGTATGTCTGATCAGGATGTTTGCTGCGTTGGTCAATCTCTTTCCTCCCAATACTTCGGGCAACGGCTTGAGTATGCTATGGCAAGGACAATTACAGTCTGAGCCGTGTTTGCGTAGATGATCGAGTAAGGAAATTCAAGTATGACGAGTCGTCGCAATCGTTCGTCGATGGCAAATCCGGCAAATGGATCGCGGCAGATCGCATCGAGTCCTTTGTAAATGACTTCTTCGAAACTCAAGCCTAGAGCGTCCGAAATACTCTCATAATACCGTATGGCCTCAAGGAACTCATCGCGAGCCGCCGGATGGAACCGGACCTTCACGATTCAACGATTCCTTGATTGTCGCTCGCACGTCCTTCAGTGAAATCGCTTCGGATTGCCCGGTTTCGATCTCGGCAAGTCTCTGTTTCGCCGTTTCTGTCCAAGCTTCCAAGTGCGAATTCGTGCGGGCTTTCGAACGGATTGTTTGATTGAGGCCATTTGTCGTGAGTTTTTTGTGATCGGATTTCATTGAGGAGGATGATATAGGGTTTCAAGCGCAAACACAATGCTTTACCGTCCTCTCATGCGGGCCTGTGCTCCGTCCCTTCACCCGCCGTGATGAAGAGCATTGTCGTCGGTTCCGCGACCCGCGCCGTGTGCCATGTTCCCTTCGGAACGAAGGCGAAATCGCCGGCGTGCGACAGCTCTTTTTCGCCGATTCCGTCAAGGACGAACGTGATCCTTCCCGATATCAAACAGACGATCTCGTCGCCGTTCGGATGCCGTTCCCAGAACGGCCAGTCCGAATCGAACGAATTGAATGTCACGAGATACTCGTTGTGAAAGTCACCGAGTTCGCCCGCGCCGATGCGCTGCCAAAAGGTGTCGTCGACGGCGAGTTCCTCGATCGAGGCGTCGGGCCGGAGCCTCAAATATGTTGTGTTCAGATTCATATACTTCACCCCGGACCGAAGTTTCCGATCCTCTTTCGCGAACTCGGAGGACTTTACGTGTGATTCTCACGCGAAATTTGCAACGAAATTCAACGAAAAACAAGACCGAAATCGCCTGACTTCCGTCGGCATGCCTCTCGCGCGCCTTCGCGGTCTCTGCGCGCTTTGCGCAAAACCCTTTTTTCTCACGCGGAGATCGCGGAGTTCGCGGAGTTCGCAAAGCGAAACTCACGACTATTGTAAACATTAGTCGGCACGTTTCCTGTCCACCTTCGCGGACTTGGCGGACTTTGCGTGTGATTCTCACGCGGAGGCCGCAAAGAACGCCGGGTTGAAGAAGTTCGATTACGCTTTGCGATGGAGTCGTTCAATTCTAATTGCTCACCGCTGGAAGTTAAAGCCACTTTTCTAATCATGAAACGCCAACGCAAGGATCAGCGTGATCGCGACGCCGGCAATGAACAACGCATAATGACCGAACGCGTTCGCGAGCGACTTGTGCGACTTGATCTCCGGCACAAGGTCAGACGCGGCAATGTAGAGGAAATTCCCGGCGCCGAAAAGGATCAGCGGACCGAGTTCGATCTCACGCGACGCGATGTAGGCGATGATGCCGCCGAGCGGAAACGTCAGCGCCGTGATGTAGTTCCAAAAGAGCGCTTTGCGCTGTGAAAAACCGCCGTGAACGAGAATTCCGTAATCGCCGATCTCCTGCGGAATCTCGTGTGCGACGGCTGCGATCCAGGCGATTATGCCGGCTTGCGGATTCACCAGGAACGTTCCAGAGATCGCCAGCCCGCCGATAAAGTTATGGATCGCGTCACCAATCAGGATCAGATACGTGACGGGCGCGACCGCCTCGTCCTCGGATCGATGCGATTGATGCCAGTGCAGGAACTGCTCAAGCCCGAGGAAGACCGTGAACCCGGCGACAACCCACGCGCCCGCCGCGTGGACGCCCATCGATCTGGCGCCTTCCGGGATCATGTGAAAGAACGCCCCGCCGAGCAAAGTGCCGGCCGCGACCGAGACGACGAGAAGAAGGATGCGATCGAGCGTCTTAGGCTTGATGAAGACCGCAAGCGCTCCGATCAGCGCGATCGCGCTCATCAGAATTCCGCCGACGATGATCCAGATCAACGGGTCGATATTCACCTCCGAATCGGGTTTCCGTTAATTATCATTCTATTCCCGATCGGATCGCGATTCTAAGTTGCCGACCTTCGCGAATAGACGAGCGCGATCAGCGGGCTGACGACGACGAAATGGACGATCACGAACGCGGTTTCGATGGCGAGATACCCGCTCCATGAATCCATTCTGTGCTTTGCCGAAGCCGCGAGCGCCATGTAACTCCACGCCAGCGGACACGCGATCGCGCCGAACTTCAGCGCTCCTGAGAGAACGCGCTCGCTTGCAAACATCTTCTCGTAAATGATTGAAAACAATATACCTTGCACGAGCATCGACCCAGCGCCGAACGGAATGATCATGTCCTCGCGGTAGACGTTGAGCGACCTGTAATAGTCGGCAAATATCGTCAGGTGCCAGACAAACCCGAGCGGGAACGTCGGAAGCATGTACGCCAGAATTGCGAGAATCCGTTTTTTCATTATTTTTGTGGTTCGAAGGCGCCGATTTCTCGTTCCGATTCGGTCAATCCTTCGAATTCCCGATCGAGTCGGGCGTATCTTTCACCGGCCAGTTCGAACATCCTTTCGCGAGCGGCCGCGCTGTCCCAAACGTCGATCGTCAGGAAGCGATTCGGCCGGTCGACGTCGCTGTACAACCTTGTCCCGCGATATCCCTCGAATTCGGAGAACAGCGCCGACCACGCGCCGACCGGTCCGTAAGCGTCGACGAATTCGTCGACTCTTTCAGACTTGACGATGAATTCCCAGACGACTTCGATCATATCTGCTTACCGCTTGGCGAACTTCGCGCGCTTTGCGTGGGAGTCTCACGCGGAGCTCGCGGAGTTCGCAAAACGTCCGGCCGAATCACTTAATTTTCGATTCCCTCAGATGCGTCGACCACTGCCACATTCGGTGGATCACTTCCTTCGGGACCGGATCTCCCAGCATCCGCGCGACGACCAGGATCTGGCCGCGATGATGGGCTTCATGCGCGATCGCGTAATCGGCAAAGAGCGCGGCATCGACAGGCATCGCGCCGAAGATGAACTTGCCCGAAACGCCGGGAAATCGGCCGCCGTTATTGATGCCGGACTCGATCATTTTCAAGGTCGCGACGCCGGAAATCTCGAGCGCCGCGCAAACCTGTTCAATCGAAACGTCCTTCGGATCGACGCGCTCGGGGATCGGAATGCCGCTCCCGACGGCGAGGCTCTTCATCCACATGCAGCGCGAGTTGTGGAGATGAGCGGCGATGTTCCGGATCGTCTTTCGCGGAATTCCCGGAACCGGCATTCCCCAAACCTGCGGCGAGACGCCCGCGACCACTATCCGCGTGACGCGTTCGTTGATAAGCCAAGCATCGAGTGCACGATCGTTCATTTCCGTGATCTTCCAAGCTCGGAACGGGTAAATCGCCACCCCGCCTCGAGCAATCCCGCGAGCGCGTCGGCGGCGATGCGGTCCATGCGCACAAGGACATAGGGGTATGGCGCGTAATGGTCTTTGAGATAGTAAACGCCAGGTTGTTCGACGATCAGATCGTCACGCTGATCGAATCCGACCCGGACCACCAGCGTATTCGGTTCAGCCGCCTTGTTCGTCGCATAGCAGGCCAACAGCTTCCCGCCGATCTTGAACGACGGCGCGCCGTACGAAGTGCCTTCGGTAACATCGTCGAATTTGCCGACGATCTCGCGGATATCTTCAAGCGTTTGTCCCATCAGATGATCTTTGCGCCGCGATCCTCAAGCAGCTTGCGTAAGAGTGATCGGTGGCAGTGCGACTCGTCCGCGCAGTAGCAGCCGACCGAAAAATCAGTCGAATGCGACAGCGCGGCGAGAAGATCGAGGTCCTTGCCCGCGCCCGGCGACTTCATCTCGGCCATGAACTTGCGCGTAAATTGCTTCCAGAGTTTCTCGTCATCCGCGGCGAGCCCTTCTTTGAGCAATTCCTCGCTCGGCGCAAGATTCGGAAACCAGACGTCGTAAAAGTCACGCGAGGCGAACTCCGATTTCGGCACCCCGCGCGGCGGCCGGCGAACAGTGCCGATCCGAAGCCCTTCGTTTTCAGAACGCGGACTGCCGAGTCTGACAATTCTGATCGCCATAATTCGCTCCTTCGCTACTCGGGTTTGTAAATGCCCGAATCGAACCGCAGATACCAATTCTCGTCGATCTTTGTAAATTTCGGTGATGATGCGTTGAATGAACTCCAATCGAGCGTCCAGACGAGCGGCGATGGCTCACTGAGACTGTAAACAAAGTCCTTGCTGATCGTATATCCTTCAAACTCATTGATCGGCGACCTATCCGAATCACCGGTCGAGAACACGATCATTCCGTCTACTCTCGAGACACTGTATACATGCCCGTCACCGAGCGACTTTAACAACTCACGATACAGATGCCAACGCACGGGGCTGAATCCCGGCTCGGTACCGCCGCGCCAGGTATTCAGATTTGCAAATGAAACTCCCCAATCGGAAACGTTTGTGACCTCTTCATCTTCGTTCATCATCTGCACGATGCGTTCAAAGCGCACTTTGTGCCGCGCGAAGTCGGAGGCCAAAGTCCGGTCGGATTTCAGCGGGCTGCGGAAGAGCATTGCCAACCCGAATAGGATCACAACGGCAAAGCCAGTGTAGAGCACGTTTCTCTTTGTTATGGCGTTGAGAATCACCGCGAGTCTTACCCCTAATTGATCCAGCGTTCGATCCCGAGCGCGTTCATCGTCAGTTCGACCGAGAGCGCCGCGAGGATCATGCCCATGACGCGCGTCAGGATCGACGCACCGCCGATTCCGATGAACGCGATTATTTTCGAAGACAATCTAAGCATCAGCAGCGTGATGCCGAGAACCGCGACCGTCGTCAGCGCAGTCCCGATCTGCACGGCGATCGGATGAACGTGATTGTCGGTGAGCAGAATGACGGCGAGGATCGCGCCCGGAGTCGCCGTCGCCGGGATCGCGAGCGGAAATACGGCGATATCGTGTTCGGGTTCACCCTGCGATTGGCCGGAGGTCGTCCCGAAGATCATCTGCAACCCGAACAAAAAGAGGATCACGCCGCCCGCGAGCTGCAGCGAAGCGAGTCGGATCCCCATCGCGTTCAGAATGATCTGGCCGATGAAGATCGATCCGAGCAAAACGGCTCCGGCGTAAAGGATCGTCTTGATCGCCGTCCGCTTCCTTTCTGCGTCAGTCTGATGCGCGGTCATGGCCGCAAACAATGCGGTTGTCCCGATGGGGTCGATCGTCGCCCAGATGATCAGCGCGTCCTGAATGAGTTTTTCGATCATTATTGCTTCGGTCCGAAGATCTCGCGGTAAACCACGGCGAGATCGCCCAAGGCCTTCGAACCGTCGCCGACGAACGTCGAGCCGTGCATCGTCGCCAATGCGCGCGGCTTGAGATCGGCGAGCCGTCCGAGCGTCGATTCCGTGTACGGCGTGTACGGCAAATAATTCGCGAGCGGACTCTGTTCGTACTCGACCAGCGTTTGGCGGGCGCGGTCGATGACGTCCGATTCAGTGCTCGGTTCGACGTCGCCGTTTTGATGAAAGAGATCCGAGCAGAAAAGCGTCCCGGTCGACTCCTCGAACATCAGGCCGGCGTCCCAGCAGTGCGGAACGTGCGGCGTCGCCATGAATCTAAAACTACGTTTGCCGGTCGTCAAGACCTCGCCGTCGTTGAGCGGACGCGCCGGACGGAGCGCGACGACGTCGTCGACGCTGACGACCTTCCCGACGAAACTGCAAACGGCGGTCGCGTCCGGCGCGATCGTCTGCCATTCGTGCAATGCGCCGCACTCGTCGGCCTCGAAATGGCTGAACCCGATCCATTTCAGCGACTCGGTCGGGATCAGTTTGCCGACAGCTTCGCGGACGACCGGAAAAAGTCCCTTCATTCCGGTGTGGTAAAGAAGCGGTTCGTCATCGCGAACTAGGAATTGGTTGAATTGAAGATTGAAATCCGAAAAGAACGTCGAAATACGAAAGACGTCGGGGGCAATTTCGGTGATCTGCGTCATTGATTCCTCCTTGATTTTTCTGTGGACGGCAGTCGCTGTAGACCCGATCCAGCGAACCGTCTCAATTAAGTTTTGGATGCCTCATGATATGGCAGGCGGATATGATTCGCAAGGAAATCGGTCTGCCGGTTCGGAATTGAAGCGAAGTCGAATTCCTCGAAAACCGGACGCATTTCGATCTTTACGAAGGCGGGCTGATGGAACGTATTCAGTCTGAAATGCAAAGATCGCGCGTCCGGTGATGCTGAAGCCTGTGCGTAAGTAGACTGTCGGCGCGAACCGGTGAGGTATCAGAACCAAAGAATTGAATCGCTTTGCGCCTTGGCGCCTTTGCGGGAACGCACTGTTTTCCCGCAAAGGCGCCAAGGCGCAAAGTAGTCCAGTCTTTAGCCCGCGTTTTCGAGCTTCGCGATGTCGATTCGTTTCATCCTGAAAAGCGCCTGCGCGGCGGCCGGGTTCGAGAGCAGTTCAGCGATGTTCGACGGAACGGCTTGCCACGAGACGCCGAATTTGTCCTTCAGCCAGCCGCACATGCTTTCGGCGCCGCCGTCGGCTGTCAGTCCGTCCCAATAATGATCGATCTCAGTTTGATCCGCGCAGTCGATGATCAGCGAAAACGCTTCGTTGAAGCCGAACGCGTGCTCGCCCGGGCCGTCCATAACCATGAATTTGCCGCCCGACAGCGCGAACTGCGCGTGCTTGATCGTTCCTTCCCTGCCCGGTTCGCCCGCACCATAGTGAAGAATGCCGTCGATCGGCGACTCGGGGAAGAGTCCTGTCCACAGTCGGATCGCCTCTTCGCCGCGGCCGCATTGCTCGTTGACGAAAAGAAAGCACGGGACGATTTTCTGGCCGACTTCCGAGACCTTCCCGAGCATCAGCTGCCACGTCATGCCGAACTTGTCGACGCCCCATCCGTAGCGGTCGCTCCACTCATAATTGTCGAGCGGCATCATGACGTCGCCGCCGGCCGTGATCTTCGACCACAGCGCGTCGATCTCGGTCGTCGTCTCGCACGTCACGAACAGCGAGATCGCCGGCGAGAATTTGAAACGCGGCCCGCCGTTCAGCAGAACGACGTCGGTGCCGTCGAGCCGGATCTTGACCGTCACGACCTTATCGCCGCCGAATTTGTTGGAGTTCACGACAGATCCGCCGAGAACCGAAGTGTAGAATTCCGCCGCCTCGACGGCGTCTTCGTCAAACCACAGACATGGGGTTATTTCTTGTTTTTCTGACATAAAATTCATTCCCTATTGTTTGCGTCTCAAAAGCGCAACCGCCCAGACGAAAAGGACGACACTTACGACCGTCGCGATGATGAAATCCGGCTGCGTGACGGCCGCCCGTTCGTGCGTGAAAAGCCGCGCGATGTGCGCCGCGATGATCAGACCGAAAACGGTCGCCGTTGCGATCAGATATGCTTTCATTTACTGCCTCGATTCATCGCGAAACATGCGAGTAGATCCACGCGGAAGCGCCGGAATCGAGCCTGACCAGCCGTCGTTCGTAGTCGGCGTCGGCCTCGTAATCGTCCGAACGAAGCAGTTCTTCAAGTCCGATCCGAAAGCGGGTTCCGACGATCCGGTCCGCGTCGCTGCCGGTCTTTTCGGCATTGAAATAATAACCGACCGGCGAACTGTCGAAGGCAAGCTGCGTCAACCTGAATCCGGATGCCGAGTCCGCGTCACCGGCGAGCGTTCGGCCGAAAGTCGAGATCTGAACGTCCGAATCCTGCAACGTTCCATACGAAAACAGGCTCTCGCCGCGGCGCAGGTCCTTTTCGAGTTCAACGTATGTTGGCCCCGAATAGCCTTCGTGGCTCAGTTGTCTGACGAATTCGTAGCCGTGAAACTCGTAATACGATTTAAGGTCGTCGAGCCCAAACCGAACGGTGAGACGCGTCACCGAAAATCCATGATCGAGCGCGGCGCATTCGGCGGCTTCGAGCATTTTTGAGCCGGCTCCGTAATGTCGGTATTCGGGAAGGACGCCAAACCGGCCGATGTACAGGTGATCCGACTTCGGTTCGCAGAACGCGCAGCCGATCGGGTAATCGTTCGCAAGACAAAGCAGAATGCCTTGCGCCGCGATCGCGGCCTCAATCGTTTTGAAGGTTTCCCGGAATACGGCAGACGGCGGATCGAGCACGCCGACATACTCCCGGAACGCCTGATGAAGAATGTCGAGAACCGGGCCGGCTTCTCCGGGCTTTGCTTTTCGGATGGTGAGCTTCATGTTCAATCGCTGCCAAGAACGCGCGTGAGCCGTTCGAGGTTCTCCTCGTTCGCGGATCCGACGATCGCCGCGACACGCTGCGCCACCTCGGCGTCGTCAAACCGTTGAGTCCAGGTCAAGTTCGATCCGTCGGAACGGGGTTCGATCGCGATCGTCAGTGTAAAATACGGCGCGCAATCATGCCGGATGACGACTGAACGATCCGTTTCGATCGATTCGAAAAAGCTTTCGTTCCAATAATCTGCGCCGTCCGGACCGTGCATCGTGAACTTCCAGGCGCCGCCCGGACGAAAGTCGAATTCATCGAAAGTGTTCGTGAATCCCTCAGGCCCCCACCATCGCGCAAGCCTTTCCGGATCGGCGATCGCGGCAAAGATCTGATCCGGCGTATATTCAAACTCCCGTTCGCTGAAGAAGGTTCTCTCGTCAATCATTTTCGGTCCTCAAGAATCGAGAGGTAGGCGCGCCAGGGGCCGACGGCGTCCGAGTTAACCTTCGCCATTGTCCGCGCTATCTGCGCAATGTGGTCGAGATCGTGCACAACCCACGTCGCGAGCAGTTGTCCGAGCGTTACGCGGCCAAGTTCGGGGTGTTCGCCTTCGCGCGCAAGGTCAGTTTCCGTCAATCCGAGCGCGATCACCGCGCCGATGCTTTCGCCGCGGAGTTTCGCGAAGTCTCCGAGCAGGTCCTCGATCGATTTCCCTTCGCTTTCATGGAATTGCGCCGTGCGGTCGAACGGCTCGAAAGCGCCGCTATTGCCCGCGACGATGTGCTTCAGACGCGGGATCCAATCGGTCTTTTCGCCGTGGACGAGATGCCCGACAACGTCGTACGGCGACCAGGTTCCCTCGCCCTCGGTCGCCCGGTTCCAATACTCCGAAGTGCCCGACAGCATCGCCGCCAGCGCGACCGGCGTCCGCGTCAGGATCTGGATCGTCTCCTCAATACTCATGCCGCCACCGCCTTCGTTCGTTCTGTTTTCGGAGCTTTCGCAAACTCCATCGTTCCATCTTCGAGCTTGCCGTAGCGCAGCATCGAAAGATCCCGGACATAATTTTGATAAAGCTTCCACGGGAGTTTCGATCCCTGTTTCGGAAGTTCATGAAGCGCGCGCTGGACGTATCCGGAGGTGAAGTCGAGCGCCGGCTCGGTTTCGATGTTCGGGTCCCGGACTCGCGGCGTCGCCGACGCAAATCCGTGCTCGTCCATGTAGTTGAGGATCCGGCAAATGTACTCGGCGGTCAGATCGCATTTCAGCGTCCAGGATGCGTTCGTGTACCCGAACGCTGAGGTCACGTTCGGCACGTCGGAGTACATCAATCCCTTATAGGTCAGCGTTTTCGAGAGGTCGACAGGTTCGTTGTCGACGACAAGCTGCAGTCCGGCCATCAGCTTGAGCACGAGCCCGGTCGCCGTGACGATGATGTCGGCGTCGAGCTTCTCGCCCGATTCGAGCTCGATCCCCGTTTCGGTGAACGACTTGATGGTGCCGGTGACGACCGATGAGGTGCCTTCGCGAATCGACTTGAAAAGATCCGAATCCGGCACGAGACAAAGTCGTTGGTCCCACGGCTCGTACGACGGCGTGAAGTCCTTCATCGCGCCCTCGCCGAGTTCCTTCTTAACGCCTTTTGCGATCAGTTTCTTCATTGCCGAAGGACGTTTGCGCGACAGCGCGTAGAGGAACATCCCGATAAAGATGTTTTTCCAGCGGGTCAGAAAATAGGCGGCCCGCGACGGCAGGATCGCACGGAAGAAATTCGCGATGCGGTCGCTCGAAGGCAGCGAAAGGATGTATGTCGGCGAACGCTGAAGCATCGTCACATGCCCGGCCTTTTCCGCCATTGCCGGGACGAGTGTGACGGCCGTCGCGCCGCTTCCGATCACGACCACTTTCTTGCCTTCGTAGTCGATGTCGTCGGTCCATTTCTGAGGATGAACGATCCGTCCTTTGAACGAATTGAACCCCGGCCATTCGGGCGTGTAGCCTTTTTCGTAGTCGTAGTAGCCGGTGCAGAGATAAAGAAAGTTGCAAGTAAATTCGGTGAACCGCTTGTCTTCGCCAACCTCGGCTTCGACAAGCCATTGCGCGTTGTCGGAAGACCACGCCGCCTTTCGGACGCGATGGTTGTAGCGGATCGCGCGGTCCAGATCGTACTCGGCGGACGTTTCCTTGATGTAATTGAGGATCGCGGGACCGTCGGCGATCGCCTTCGGATCGGTCCAGGGTCGGAATCGATAGCCGAGCGTGAACATATCGGAATCCGACCGGATGCCGGGATATTTGAACAGGTCCCAGGTTCCACCCATCGCCGCGCGGCCTTCGAAGATCGCGAACGACTTGTTCGGGCACTCCATTCTGAGATGAGCGCCGGCACCGATCCCCGAAAGTCCGGCTCCGACGATCAGGACGTCAAAATGTTCCATGTCAGACATCATATCCCCGATCGTTTGGTTGGGGGAAACCGGTAGTCATTTTTCGTGAAGTCGTTTGATCAATTGGATCTGCCCGGCATGATAGAGATCGTGCGCGGCAACGCCGATTACGAGATCGATAAACGACGTCGCGCTGCCTTTCGGAACATCTCCGAGGCGATCTTCGGGAAACGCGTCGAACGATGCGATGAGCAGGCCGTGATAGTCCCTCAGCAGCTTGATGTCGTCCTTGAGCGCTGCCTCGCTACGGTCGGTCGGGCGTTCGAAGAAGTTCGATCCCTTGATCGCGAACGTCAGCCCCGGATCGCCGGCGAGTCGGCGGTAGACCGAATACTTCCAGTACGCGCAGTGAACGATGAGTTCCCAGATATTATGCTTTCCGGGCGCGGGTCGCCAGGCGGCGGTTTCGACATCGATGCCGCGGATCGAGCCCATCAGGTTCGTCCCATGCCACGACTTGCGACGGAACGCCTGTTCAAGCTGCGTCGTGATGATCTGTTTTGAGTTCATTCGCGTGTATTCGTGGGAACGGGTATTCCCAAGTCACGGCAAATCTTTCGCGCGAGTTGATCGTTTATCTCTCGGTGACGGGGCACCACAGAGACGCTTCGCGTCCCTAAATTCACGAAGACCATGTGGTTTCCGCCTTCCCGCTTCAACTCGCAACCGTACCGTCTGAGGTGACGCACGAGGTCGCGTTGTTTCATCGTTATGAGATCAATAGTTCCTCGTGGATAACCGTAGTCGAATCGATCGCTACTGCCGATAGCTCTTTGTTTGCCTCGAGCACGAGATCGATAGCTTCCTTCAAATTTTCACGAGTCTCTTCGAGAGTCTTTCCCTGAGTGTTTGCGCCCGGCAGTTCTCTCACAAAACCGATATATCCTTCAGGAACCTTTTGAAAAACCGCCGTTAGAGTAATCTGCATTGCCTTATCTCCGTTGCGTGAATGCTAGCACGGCAAGGGGAAATTGAACAATCTCTTGAAAGATCACGATCGTAACACCGTCTCAACATCGAAACGACCGCCGGTCAATGCAAGGTGTTCTGCATTTTCGGTGAGGACGCCGATGATGAACGCGACAAGATCTTCGAGTCCGATCCCAAGCTTCTCGGCTCCCGCGGTGACTTCGAAACGCGATACACCGGCGGCGAACTTCGGGTTCTTGAATTTCTTCATAACGCTCGCGACGTCCATTCCAATGATCCCGGTCGGACGGATCAGGGCGCACGCGACGACGAATCCCGTCAGTTCGTCGCAGGCGAGAAGCGCCTTGTCGAGCGTCGAAACATACGGCACGTTCCATTCGGTGAAATGCGCCGAAACGGCGTAGGCGATGCGTTCTTCACCGATCGAGCGCAGCCAATCGACGATCACGTTCGGGTGTCGGTCGGGATATTTTTCGTAGTCGGCGTCGTGCAGGAGTCCGGCGATCCCCCACAACTCTTCCTCGTCCGCGTGCCCGAACTTCGCCGCCGCCGCCCGCATCACCAGTTCCACCGAATGGCAATGGCGGATCAGCGACGGATTTTCCATCAATTCGAAGAGTTTTGCGACGGCTGTTTGACGATCGAGCATGGCGGAATTGTAACAAGACATTTTCGGACCGGCGAGTTGCGGAACGGTAGACTGTCCCCCACGGAATGGGAACTGAAAACGCCGGCCCGATCGGATCGGAACCGGCGCTGATCGTTTGCGTGAATATTGTTACTGACCGAATGCCAGCGTTGAGACGTCTGCGGTGCCGATCGGAAAACCCTCAACAAATGCGTTGACCCCAAATACGGCATTAAGTGCGCCCGCCGCGTCGGCCGACAACCGGACACCGACACCCGGGATACGGAGATGGAAAAGATCCTGCGGCAGAGGCAAGGTAAGTGCCGGAAGTTCCAGGTTGAAAAGCGGAATGCGGCCGACGAGATCGCCGTTGGCTTGCACCATCCCGGTCAAAACCGGCGACGGGCCCGTGGTGTCGATGATAAAGTTCGTCAACTTCACGGTCGTCGTCGCGTTCGAGATCTGCAACCCGCCGGAATGAATGATCTCGCCACGTGCATTCTGGAAATCGAGATTTCCAGCCGTCACCGGAAACGATACACGCGTCCTGCGAATCGTACGGCCTGGCAGAATGGTCCTGACAGAAAGGCCGAGCGTCGCGACCGCGCCAGTGAATTCCTGACCCAACGCAACGGTCGTCGAGCCGCCAAACAGACTTTTGGTCGGATTGGCCGAAACGGTCAGATTCGAAAGAAACAGAACCGCAACCATACCTACCACGAAAGCCAAACCCTTTGTTTGCTTAAAGATAAAAGTTTTCATTTTCACTTCCCCTTGTACGTAGATTAGCTCGAACGACGCGCATGTTTTGTTTGGAATGAGCGGTTTGAGCGGTTTCAGTCTAAGAAATCCGCACGCGGGTGTCAAGACGACCTGGAACGAAATCGAATACGGGACAAATCCGACATTGCGAATTTCGCTGTCAGTCCGTCGGTAGATTCCACTTATTCCAGGGCCGTAGATTTGGGTATACTCGCATCATGAGACAATCTTCGATCACTCTGGTTGCTGTTCTTGCGTTGTTCCTGCCGGCGCTCGCGCAAACGCCGCGACCGAGGGCACGCGAGGCCGGTATCAAGATCGGCATTCTGCCGACTGGAAGGATGAACGCCATCACCGATGTTCCGGGAGTTCTTGTCGGCCACACGACGATCATTCGCGGTGAAAATATCAGGACGGGTGTGACCGCTGTCCTTCCGCACAGCGGCAATCTGTTCCGCGAGAAGGTTCCTGCCGCGATCTTTGTCGGCAATGGATTCGGCAAGCTGATGGGTTCGACGCAGGTCGCGGAGCTCGGCGAGATCGAAACTCCGATCCTTTTGACATCGACGCTTGCCGTGCCGCGCGTCGGCGATTTCCTGATCGACTATATGCTCGCGCTGCCCGGGAACGAGTCCGTACAGTCGATCAATCCCGTCGTCGCCGAGACAAACGACGGATTCCTCAACGACATCCGTTCGCGGCCGGTCACGCGCGACGA
Source organism: Acidobacteriota bacterium (assembly GCA_029557535.1). Classification (GTDB taxonomy): domain Bacteria; phylum Acidobacteriota; class Blastocatellia; order Pyrinomonadales; family Pyrinomonadaceae; genus JAFDVJ01. Next base: position 1,023 of record JAKQII010000294.1, on the reverse strand, counting down.
CGTCGTCGCGGCGATCAGGGGCGCAAAGACGGACAACACCGACGAAGGCTCGATCGGCGCCGGCACCGGCACGGTCGCGTTCGGATTCAAGGGCGGGATCGGGACCGCGTCGCGGAAACTTCCCGCGTCGCTTGGTGGATATACGGTCGGTGTGCTGGTGCAAACGAACTTCGGCGGCGTTCTGTCGATCGACGGCGTGCCCGTCGGGATCGAGCTCGGAAAGTACTATTTGAAGGACGCGGTCGCGAACAACACGTCAGCGGACGGTTCGATAATCATCGTCATCGCGACCGACGCACCGCTCGACGCGCGTCAGTTGAACCGTCTCGCGGCACGTGCGATGGCCGGACTTGCCAGGACCGGGTCGTCAATGACGAACGGCAGCGGCGACTACGCGATCGCGTTTTCAACGGCCGAATCGAACCGGATCAAACCGCTCGAAAAGGGGCAGTTCGTCCGAAAGTCAGAGGTCGTCGCGAACGACGCGGTCTCGCCGCTGTTCCAGGCGACGATCGAGGCGACCGAAGAGGCGATCATCAACTCACTGTTCCGCGCGACAACCGTCAAGGGCCGCGACGGCCGCACCGTCGAGGCATTGCCGATTGAGAAAACGCTGGAGATCATGAGGCGTCGGAACCGGTAGCGTCGCTGTCGGAACCTGGACCTGAGGCCTTTCGGTTCCGAGTTGAGTGTCTGCCGGTCGCTACCGCTCCCCGTTCTGACATCTCCAGGTTCTGACTTTTACTTTGTACTTTTCACTTTTTGCTTTGATACCCGTTCGGTACCGCTCCCGGTTCCTACAGCTCACTGCTTACCGCTCACTGCTTACGGCTCACTGCTTACCGCTCACTGCTTACCGCTCACTGCTTACCGCTCACTGCTTACCGCTCACTGCTTACCGCTCACTGCTTACCGCTCATTGCTTACCGCTCACTGAATTGTCATCTTCGGCAAAACCCACATAATCTCCGAAATTATCCAGGATCTCCGCCTGAAGTTCTTCCTGAAGATACATCCACTTCT
>JAKQII010000279.1 GCA_029557535.1 Acidobacteriota bacterium | reverse complement strand
CACAAGAGCGGGAAGCTCAAGATCTGGGAACCGCACGATTTCGCGCTTGTCTATCTCAACGGAAAACTGATCAAATCCGTCTACCGCGACGGCGGAGACTGGACGGTCGAACTTCCGAAGACCGATTCGGCGATGCCCGAACTCGAGATCGTCGTCGAAGCGATGGGCCGCATCAATTACGGCCAGTTCATGATCGACCGCAAGGGCATTACCGACCGCGTGACGCTCAACAACATGACGCTGATGAACTGGCAGGTGACGCGATATCCGATGGACGAATCGTTCGTCGCGCGGTCGCTCCGGTCAATGTCCGGCGGATCCGATCGGGCCCGCGGGCTGAATTTCTATCGCGCTTCGTTCGATCTCGACAATACGGGCGACGCCTTCATCGACACCGCCGGCTGGAAAAAGGGGGTCGTTTATGTCAACGGCCACAACCTCGGCCGTTACTGGGACATCGGTCCGCAAACGAAACTCTATTGCCCGGCGTCATGGCTGAAGAAGGGACGGAACGAGGTGATCGTGTTTGATTTGTTGCCGTGACCTTTCTTATCCCAAACGAGTCTTGCACTTAAGAATCCGGCGGTGGAATTTGATCGTTTCAAGTTTTTTGATCGTTTCAAGTTTATTGAATCTGGTATATATTAGCGATGTGATTCAAAATACTTAATGAACATGAGAGAGGCGACATACAACAACAAGGTCTTGAAATTGTACGGAACGGATCCGAGGGAGTTACCTTTGTATGGAATTCGTGAAGCCTCTCGCTATTTGAAGGTTCACGAAAACACGTTGCGCTCCTGGATTTTTGGTCGTCGATATCGCTTGGAAAGCGGAGAAGAGCGCTTTGCCCAACCGGTCATTCAACTTCCAGATTCGAAAGTGTCGATGCTATCGTTCACGAACCTCGTGGAACTTTATGTATTAAGTGCCATAACTCGGGTTCATAAGATCCGTTTTCCGAAAGTTCGAATTGCTCTAAACTTTCTGGAGGCGATATTTCAAAGGCCACATCCCTTGGCGACTCATCAATTCTGGACCGATCAATTTGATCTCTTCGTGAAAGAATCTGGCGATTTGATTTGTGCGTCTCGAGACGGACAATTGGTTATGCAACAGGTTCTGGAGCAGTACCTATTGCGAATCGATCGCGACATTGACCGTTCTGCAATGAGAATTTATCCATTTGCGCGAGAGATGACATTTAGGTCGAGCGTGGAGCATCCGGATTCGATTTTGCGGAATGCACCGAAACATATTTCTATTGATCCACTTGTTGGGTTTGGACGCCCGACAATTGCGGGTACTGGCATTGCAACCAACGTAATCGCCGGCAGGTTTCGTGCCGGTGACAAAATCAAAGTTATCGCAAAGGACTATGACCTCGAAGAAAAGAAAGTCCAAGAAGCGATTGAGTACGAAGGAGTTGAGTATTGGGCTGCTTAGGGACGTTGTGTTCTTTTTGGATCGATCAACCGGTAAGCAACTTGCCTTGAACCTTCGCATCCTCGGTCTCAATGTTGAAACTCACGATAGCCACTTTCGACAAAACGCACTCGATGTTGAATGGTTGGCAAAATGCGGTGAGCAAGGTTGGGTCGTCATTTCAAGCGATCGGGCAATCAAGGCCAATTCCCTTGAAAAGAGAGTGCTTCTCGAAAGCGGAGTCGCCGCGTTCTTCTTCACAAGTGCAAACTTGACCAGTATTCAACAATTCGAACTTTTCACCAAAGCAATAACAAGAGTCGCTCGACTTGTTGTAGAGGAAAGGAGACCGTTCATCGCAAGGGTTGGCAAGGACGGATCAATTGAACTGTGGTTAAACTATCTTGGTGAAGATCTTATTGCGATGAAGCAAAAACGCCGGCGTCTCGCATAATAACCAACAACCGGCAAGTATTCGCCATTGGGAAAAGGCCCGAAGCTGATCGCTCCGGGCCAAATTGCAAATCGCAAATCGCAATTCGCAAATCTAAAATGTGTAGGTGTTTGCCGTGATCATCACATCGGCGATGCGCTGCCGGGCGGCAATCGTGTTGATCGGCGAGTTGTTCTTCGTGAAGCGCTTGAGCGCGACAAGGAGCATCTTCGCGTCGTCGCCTTCAAGCATCCCGGCGATGGTGTTCTTCGCCGACGCCTCGATCCGCTGGATCGCGTCGTTGCAGAAGACCTGTGCCATGTCGATCTCGCGGTCGGCGTTGCCTTTTTCGGCGGCCTTCTTGGCGCGCAAAACGGCGGTTTCCATCGCGTAGGCGTTCATGATGATGTCGGCGCAGTTCATCAGCACTTCCTGCTGGTTCTGCAGATCCATCATATATTTCTGCGCGGCGGTGCCGAGGATCATCAGCGCGACCTTTTTCGCGTTCGCGGAAAGCTTGGTTTCCATCGCAAGCACCGAATCGTCGTCGTCAAACGACATCTGCGGGCTCATGATCTCGTCCTGCAGCGCCTTCGCCGCCTGGATCAGCGGCAACTGACCCTTCATCGCGCGCTTCATCAACTGGCCCGGAATCAACAATCGGTTGATCTCGTTCGTGCCTTCGAAGATCCGGTTGATGCGCGAATCGCGATAGGCCTTGTCGGCCGGATATTCGGCCGAATAGCCGTAACCGCCGTAGATCTGGACCATTTCGTCGACGACGTAATCGAGCGCCTCCGAACAAAAGACCTTGTTGATCGAACTCTCGACCGCGTATTCGTCGATCGACTGAAGCTTTTTCGCGTTGTCGGAGCTGTCGCCGATCAGCGTATCGATCATGCCGACGGTGCGATAGGTGATCGCTTCCGATACCCACGTCCGGATCGCCATTTCGGCGAGTTTGTGTTTGATCGCGCCGAAAGACGAGATGGGTTTGTTGAACTGATGGCGCTCGTTGGCGTACCGCACGGCGTCGTGGATCGCGAGCTTCGCGCCTCCCGTGACAGACGCGCCGAGCTTGAAGCGGCCGACGTTGAGCACGCCGAACGCGATCTTCGCGCCGTCACCGACGTTGCCGATCAGATTGCCGACAGGGATCTTAGCGTCCGAAAGCACGACCGCCGTCGTCGACGACGATTTGATTCCCATCTTGTGTTCCTCGGCGGCCGGACGGCAGTTGTCCGAGCGGGGGACGAGGAACGCCGAAAACTTGTCCTTCTCGCCGTCGACCTTCGCGAATACGATGTAGACGTCGGCAAATCCGCCGTTCGTGATCCACATCTTCTCGCCGTTGAGCGTCCAGGTCTGGCCGTCGTCGGAAAGTTTCGCGACGCATTTCGCGCCGAGCGCGTCGGAGCCCGAACCTGATTCCGTCAGGCAGTACGCGGTGACGCACTCGCCGGAGATGATCTTCGGGATCCATTCCTGTTTCATCTCGTCCGAGCCCCAGTAATAGATCGGAAGCAGCCCGATGGACGTTTGCGCGCCGTACGTGGATCCGAAACCGCTGCCGCGGCCGACCGCTTCGGCGATGATCACGCCGGTCGTCTGGTCGAGCGCCATTCCACCGAGTTCCTCAGAGATGTTGGCGCCCAAAAGGCCGAGCTCGCCGGCCTTTTTCAGCAGATCGCGGGCGACTTCCCACGCGTGGCCTTCAAGCGCGGGAAGCTGCGGAACAACTTCGTTGTCGATATACTCGCGGGCCATCTCGCCGATCATCCGGTGCTCGTCGGTAAAATCCTCAGGCGTAAAACAAGTCGCGGTCGAACCTTCGCTGATCAGAAACTCGCCGCCTTTGATGTAATCTTTCTGCGCTACTGGATCCATATTCATCATCCTTATTTTGTCCAAATTTTGTTCAAGTATGATAACTGAATGAATGCTCATTCATCAAGTCGTTTCCGCGCACTTGAACGAATCTCCGAACTCCTCCCTTCTGTTTTTCGTTAAGAGATCACGTTGCACCCGAGTCGAACCCCAAAACGCTGAGGTCATATTATCAGTGCAGGACGGACCGAATCGGCGTCGCGCGAAACCCTTCCCACATTCAGTCCGAGCGTTGTTCGCAAGCCGTCGACAACGCGTTCGTTTGTGATTTCTGAAGATTCCTGGAGGTGCCTATGTTTCGGTTCATGCAGATTATTCGCTTGGTTGTGGTTTCGGTCGCCTTGGTACTGTCGGCGGCGGCGCGGGAAGGACGGATCGTCCGCGAGACCGTTCACGCGGTTTCACTGGAAAACTCGGTATCGAAAGAGAATCCGGACCGAAAAGTCAGCATTTATCTTCCGCCGACTTACGATTCGTCGCCGACGGGACGCTATCCGGTGATCTATCTCCTTCACGGGATCGGCGATACCGACGAGACGTGGACAACGTCGTGGACACGCAACAACGACGGATATTGGGCGATCCAAAACGTTATGGATAAAGGAATCGCCGAGGGGAAGTTCGGCGAAATGATCGTCGTCATGCCCGACAACAAGACGAATTGGTTCGGCAGCTTTTACGTGAATTCAAGCGTCACGGGCAATTGGGACGATTTCAACTCGGCGGAACTGGTCAGGTATATCGACACGAAATACAGGACGCTGAACGACCCCGGACATCGCGGCATCCTCGGACATTCAATGGGCGGATTTGGCGCCTTGAGCCTCGGAATGAGGCATCCGGATGTTTTCAGCGTCGTCTACGCGATGAACCCGGCGATCATCGACTGGGGAGCGGACCTGACGATCGCCTCACCGGCGTTCAGCGCAATACTGAAGGCGAGATCGTTTGACGAACTGTTGGCGACTAAAGATCTGTATACGATGGCCACGGTCACGCTCGGACAGGCCTTTTCCCCAAATCCAAACAAACCGCCCTTCTACGTCGATCTGCCGTTCAAGATGGTCGAAGGGAAACTCGAGCCCGATGAGCCGGGTTTTCGCAGATGGCGCGAGAACTCGCTGATTCGAATGGTCGATAAATACCAGGGAAATCTGCGGAAACTTCGGGGACTGCGTTTCGATTCAGGATATGAAGACGAGTTTCGGTTTATTCCGGTGAATAGCCGTAGTCTGTCGATCGAGCTGACAAACTATGGGGTCGAACACACTTTCGAGGAATACAACGGCGACCACCGGAACCGAATGTGGGGGCGTCAAGGAAGACTCTATTCGGAGATTCTGCCTTACCTTTGGGAGATGCTGAAAAACTAAAGCGGAGAATCCCAATCATGAAATTCTCCGCTATGGACCGGGCTGCCTGAAGGCGGAACTCAAACTAGTCCAATCGTTCGAAAATGCCGGCCGCGCCCATGCCGCCGCCGACGCACATTGTCACCATTCCGTATTTGCCTCCGGTGCGCTTCAGTTCATAAAGAAGCGTTGCCGTCAGCTTGGCCCCGGTGCAGCCCAACGGATGTCCGAGCGCGACCGCGCCGCCGTTGACGTTGACCTTCGCCGGATCCATCTCCAGAACTTTCATGACCGAAAGTCCCTGCGCCGCGAAAGCTTCGTTAAGTTCGATGACGTCGATCTGATCGAGCGTCAATCCGGCGAGTTTCAGTGCTTTCGGGATCGCGTAAACCGGGCCGATACCCATCTCTTCGGGCAGGCAGCCGGCGGTTGCGAACGAGACAAATCGGGCAAGCGGCTTGAGTCCGAGTGAGACCGCTTTCTCGGCCGACATCACGACCGTCGCCGCGGCACCGTCCGACATCTGCGACGCGTTTCCGGCCGTCACCGTACCTTTTGCGTGAAAAACGGGCTTGAGCTTCGCGAGTCCTTCATACGTCGCATCGTAACGGACGCCTTCATCGACATCGAACACGACCTCTTTTCGAAGAACGCGCCCCTTCGCGTCGAGCTCGTCGACATGGACGTTCATCGGCACGATCTCGTCCTTGAACTTGCCGCCGCGGATCGCGCTCGCCGCCTTCCGGTGTGATTCGAGCGAGAATTGATCGGCCTGCTCTCGGGTGATCTCGTATTTTTTCGCGAGATTCTCGGCCGTGAGTCCCATGTTCAGGTAGTAGTCGGGATAGGACTCCGCAAGGGTCGGATTCGGACGAAAGTTCGCCCCGCCCATCGCGATCATCGACATCGTTTCGAGCCCGCCGGCGACGATCACTTCGGATCCGCCGGTCCGGATGCGGTCGGCCGCGATCGCGATCGTCTGCAATCCCGACGAGCAATAACGGTTGACTGTCATCGCGGAGGTCTCGACCGGCAGACCGGCAAGAATCGTTGCGGTCCGCGCGACGTTCATTCCCTGCTGCGCTTCGGGAAACGCGCAACCCATGATCACGTCCTCAACTTCAGCCGGGTTCAAACCCTCGGCCCGACGGACGGCTTCCCTGATCGCAACCGCGCCCATGTCGTCGGGACGGGTATAGCGAAGCGAGCCCTTAGGCGCTTTTCCGACGGCCGTCCGAACGGCCGAAACGATGACTGCATCTCTCATAAATTTGATCTTAAGGCCTCAAAGATTCCCTTATTTTTGCAGTGTTTCGGGCCATCTGTCAAGAATGAGTGAATGTTCATTCAGTCGAAAACCGTCAGGACCGGGAGCTGTATTTGTACCGACCGGCAAATGCTGCGCCCGGTCTTCAATTGCTTTCAGGAGGATCGATGAAACGCTCGTGGCTTCGGTGATGATGCAAGATACGTTGGGTATGCATTTGCCGGTCGTTACCGCTCCCGGTGCTGACTTGCGACGGTTACCGGCTCCGCGCTGAGAAACGGTTTCAAGACGGCCGGGTCGATCGCGACCAAAAACCCGCGCTTTCCGCCGTTGATCCAAATGCGGTCGAGATCGAAGATCGTGCTTTCGGCATAGATATGAATTTTCGTTCTGAGGCCAAACGGCGATGTTCCGCCGACAAGATATCCCGTCAGTTTGTTGGCGCGTTCGGGAGTCGCCGGCGTGACTGACTTTGTCTTAAGGAAGCGCGCGAGCTCTTTTGTCGAGACCTGAAGATCGCCGTGCTGAAGAACTATAAGCGGCTTCTTCTCGGCGGTCTCGAAAACCAGCGTCTTAATGACGGAATGCTCGTCGACGCCGAGAGAATCGGCCGAATGCTTGGTTCCGCCATTCTCGACGTATTCGTAAAGAAACGGATCGAAATCAACCTTTCTTTCGCGGAGAACGCGGATCGCGGGTGTTATCGGATAGTTCATTTTTCCTTTCGTCCGCCGAGCCGAGCTTCTTTGAGTTCATCAACTTAACACTCAAAAGCCAGAGCTCGTTCATGATCCGGAGCCTATCACTGACAGCTCTTCGTGACATGTCAGCACTCATACCTAAACCTCTTCAAGTTCGCGAATATCGAGCAGATCCTGATCGCGTCC
>JAKQII010000257.1 GCA_029557535.1 Acidobacteriota bacterium | reverse complement strand
AGAAGCCGTTGCCGGATCGTTGCTTTGCCGGAGTCCCACGCCCTCCAACGTGAAATCGGAGCCGGGGCGGCAACGGGCCGCGGCGACGCGCGATTCATCCAGCCGAAATATAATAGAAAGTAATCACAACCATAGACCGTTCTAATATTTGAGTCAAGGAGTCGCCGCTCGTTACACGATTCCAAGATTTCAAGGATTCCAGTGATTCCAGGGATTCCAAAATTCCAGGGATTCCAAAATTCCAAGCATTCCAAAATTCCAGGGATTCCAGTGATTCCAGGGATCCCAGTGATTCCAGGGATTCCACAAAATTCCGGGATTCCAAAATTCCAGAGATTCCAAAATTCCAGGGATTCCAAGATTCCAAAATTCCAGAGATTCCAAAATTCCAGGGATTCCAGGATTCCAAAATTCCAGAGATTCCAAAGATTCCAACGATTCGCAATGACACTGAGCCGTCGTGAAGTCTCGATTCGCTTGGAATCCGTGAAATCTTGGAATCATTGAAATCCCTGGAATCCTTGGAATCCCTGGAATCCCTGGGTTCCCCGGAATCCCTGGAATCCCTGGAATCCGTGGAATACCTTGAATTCGTGCTTCACTCGCGCGGAACACGCTTAAGCTCGATCCGCTGGATGCTCTTCGGCGACATCGGAAGCGCGCCTTTTACCGCGGGCTTGTCGTCGGTCGTGATGATCTCTTCCTCAAGCGTCTCGCCACGGAGCCGAGTGGTCGAGATCAAAATCGCATTGTCGTACTTGAACGGAATGACCAACGTGTCGCCCAACAGCCGGGCCGTCAGTTTGATGCCGTTTCCCTCGTCCAAATAAAGATCGTCCCGTCCCGTGCCGCGGCACAGTTTGTAATCCTTCACCTGTTTGACGGCGCCCGACTCGATATACGTCGTTTTCCACGTTCCGCAGGTGTTGTCGGCGACCGGGATCTGCCCGATCTCCATCTCGACCTCGACGACCGGTGCATCGGGTTTCGCGGGAATATTCTTGAGCGTCCCGCGCCACTTTCCTTCCCACGAGGCGATCGTCAGTTTCGGTTCGGGTGTTTTGCCGAGAACGTATTTGTCGTACCAGCCGAGATACCGCTCGTAACGGTCGCGGACGTAGCTCGGACGCTGGATCCCGTGAAACTCGTTCGGATAGACTATCAGCTGCGTGTCGACGCCGAGGCTCTTGAGCGCCATGTACATCTGTTCGCTGCCGGCGATCGGCACGTTGAAGTCTTTTTCGCCCCCGAGGAAGAGTGTCGGAGTCTTGATCGTGTTCGCCTTCAGGAACGGATACGACATCTTTTGATAGATCTCCCACGCCTTCGGATCCCACGGCGGGCCGATCTCGTTGTCGTACTGGATGATGTACTGGTCGGTGCCGTAATACGACACGGTGAACGCCGTTCCGGCGCCGCTCGTTGCGCCCTTGAAGCGCGAGTCGCTGGCGATGACGTAGTCGGTCAGGATGCCGCCGTAGCTCCAACCGCCGACGCCGAGCCGGTTCGGGTCGGCGACGCCCATCGCGATGACGTGATCGACTCCGGCGAGCAGATCCTGTACTTCGTAGTTGCCCCAATCGGCCGCGATCGCCCGCGAGAATTTTTGACCGCGACCGGAACTGCCGCGATAGTTCACCGCAAGAACGGCGTATCCGTTGGCGGCGAACAGTTGCCGTTCGGCGCTGAACGAGTGCTGGTCCTGGGCGTTCGGACCGCCGTGGATGCGTAGAAGTAGCGGGACGCGGGTCCCCTTTAAGTATCCGACCGGATAGGTCAGGAGCGCGCCGACGGTCGTGCCGTCCTTGCTCTTGAAATCGACCTCTTCTGTCGCCGGAATATCGAGTTCGGCGAATAGCGGGTCGTTTTGGTGAGTGATTTGCCGGAGCTTGCCGTTTTCAAGCGCGAAAACTTCGTTCGGCATCGAATCGCCGCCTGAAAGCGCGACGATCCGGCCCTTCGCCTCGTCAAGATTGCCGACGACGACCGGCGGATTCATCATGCGCCGGACCGCGCCGCCGTCCGTCGGAACCTCGGCCGGATAGACCGAGCGGTTGTCCGCAACGGTCACGCGCACGAACCTGCCGTCCACGCTCCACATCGGATCGGAAACACCGCGGTCAAGATCGAGCGCGCCTTTCGGTCGCACCGGCGCGGAACTTCCGTCCGCCGGCACGATCGCGAGGTAGTTCATGCTGTAGGCGCTCCATTTTTTCTCGTCGGTTTCGAGGAACGCGAGACGCTTCCCGTCCGGGCTCCACTTCGGGCCGCGCGAGCCGAGGCTCGAATCCGGCGTCACCTGTTTCTCGGTCGCACCCGGTTTTGCTTCGGCGACATAGATCCTGAATCCGGGATCGCGGTCCGGATCGGCCGCGCGGTTCGAGGTGAAGGCGATCGACTTGCCGTCCGGCGACCAGACAGGCGACGACTCGTCAAACTTGCTCTTCGTCAGCCGATCGAGGCGCTTTCCGCCGATGTCGTAGAGGTAAACGTAGCTCTTTCTTCCCGTTCGCAAATATCCCTGGACGTCCTGTTTGAACTTGTAGCGGTCGATAACGATCGGTTTCGGCGCCTTCGAGTTCGGACCGTCCGATCCTGTTTCGGCTTCCGGATCCGGATCGCCGATGACCATTGCCAGCCGCTGCGAGTCCGGGGACCATTCGTAACCTTGAAGACGGCCCTTGATCTCGGTCAGCTGCCGCGCTTCGCCGCCGCTGCGGTCAAGGATCCAGATCTGGCTGCCCTTGTTCGGGCCGGGGCGGGACGAAACGAACGATAGATATTTTCCGTCGGGGCTCCAGCGCGGCTGCGACTCGCTGTCGGCGGCGGTGAACGTGATCCGGCGATCGGTCTTGCCGTCATAGCTCACCATCCAGATGTCGGAACTCGATTTGTCGGCCTTTTCATCGACCGACGAGACGACATACGCGATCCATTCGCCGTCGGGGGAAAGCTGCGGGTCCGATACGTTCTTGATCCGGAAAAGATCGTCGAGCCTCAGCGGACGTTTCGTCGATTGCGCGCTCGCGATCGACATCAAAGCCAGAACGAGAAGTGCCACGAGCGAGATTCTTCGGGTATTCATTTTGTGTCTCCGGGTTTTGGGTCGGTAGTCCGAAGATTGCACCCCGGGAAATGGGGATCCGGCCCGACTGATCTGAATTGCTGTTGCGAATAGTAGACGACAGAACAGGCCGGCGAAGCAAGCGAGGCTCATGGAGTTCGGGGACGAGCTGTCGAAGAGGTCCGGCGATGAAAGCGGGTCGCCGAAGGCGATGAATATCAAAGACCAGGGTGAAGCGGAGCGAACCCTGGGTATTCGGTTGATCTCACCCGTCGTTGAAAGCGACCGTTCTCTTCGAATTCTTGATCTCGAGAGTATCGGAAATCCAAAATCCCAAGTTGCAACCACAATTGCGTCGTCGCCTTCAGCGACAGGGACCTTGATGCCTAAGGCCCCGGGGTTTGCTTCGCTTCACCCCGGGCTTTAGAAGATGTCGCCTTCGGCGACGTTGAACGCGTCTCCGACGTCGCCGCCGGAAGTTCCACGATCACGGCATTCCGCAACTCGATTTCCATTCAGAAATCTATTCGGTCGAATAATCCGTCGTGTCGATGTCGGGGGCGTCGTAGCTGCCGCCTGACGAGACGTCGGACGAGGCGTCGTAATTGGCGAAGTCGCCGCCGTGCTCGCCGAGATCGCCGTGGTAATCGGCCGCATCCTGATGCTCGGCCGCAAGATCGAGGCTCGCCTCGGCATTGTCGACGTCGCCCTGCGCGGCGTACCATTCGGCGTTCTGTTCGTGATATTCGGCGTTGCCTTCTTCCCATACCGCCCAGTCCATTTGTTCGGCCTCTTTCGTCGCCTGGCCCGTGTGGTCCTCGCCGCCGGCAAGATGATCCGCCCATCCGGTTTCGGTCGCGGCGTTGCGCGCATCCTCGCGAGCCGCCTCGTAATCGCCCTGCTGGGCGTGGTACGCCTCCTGCTGTTCGTGGTATTCGGCCTTTTCCTGTCGAGCGTCGGCATTTTCGAGTTCGGCCGCAGAAGATCCATGCAGGACGCTTTGATCGCCGGCCTCCCAGGCTTCGTTCTCCGCCGCTTCGCGGGCCTCGGCGGCGGCGCCGTAATCGCCCTGTTCGACGAACTGATCGGCTGCCTCCTGTGCGTCGAGCGCGGCCTGTTCATGCGCTGCCGTTTCGGCCGCGGCGGCTTGTTCCGCGGCTTCGGCCTCGGCGTCGGCGGCATTGGTTTCGGGTTCCGGTTCGATGTCGGTCGTCGGTTCCGAAGCAACATAGCCCGGATCGAAATCTGAAACCGGTTCCGGCTCGACGTATCCCTGATCGAAATCGGATATCGGTTCGGGTTCGGAGGCAAAATACTCCGGCTCGGCGTCCAATTCGGGTTCTGTCAATTCGTCGGCGTCCGCTTCCTCGACCGAATAATCCTCGAGATCATCGAGATCGGTCGCATCGTCGTCTCCGGTATCGAAGATCGCTTCGATGACCTCTTCGACGATCGATGTGTCATCCTCCGGCCCGGTTTGGGTGATCTCGATCTTTGTTTCTGTTCCGTCGGGAGCGGTTTCGGTGATCGTTACGTTCTCAGTCGTCATAGCTTTCGTTCCTCACTTTTGGCTCCGGGGCTGCCGCCGGCGCGGCCGCAGGCTCGGGTCGGTTTTTCCTGATTACCGTGGTCTTGCCGCATTTCAGGTCCGGACACTTGAGCGACACGACCGATTTTCCTTCAAGCGCCGAACGCGGAATTCGCATCGGCGTCTGGCAATGTTTGCATTTGAGCCGCACGACATCCGGGGCGGGCTGAGGCGCGCGGATCTCGACCGTCACCGGTGGTGCGTGTTGGTTGATAAGATCGCGCCACTGTTTGAGATAGGTCGTTCGCGCGAATTCGTCCATGAGTTTCAGCCGTCGGGTGATGTAAGGCGTCGACGAGGTCATCAGTTCGGAAAGTTTCGTGTAGTCGTCGTCGGCTTCCGCCTGCTGCTCGAGCCATGCCTCGACGCTGATCTGCTTGTAAAGGAAAGGTGAACGCAGCGACCACGACAAGAGGACACGCCGCGCCAGTTCCTCGTCACCGACGGCGAGCATGCCGGCCCGGTCGGCCGTGATCTCGGCCTGCCGCGCCCAAGCGAGAAGCGGGACTTCGATTGCGCCCTCGATCAATGCCGACGGGCTTAGGACATTGAAGATACCGCCCGCCAGCACGCCTTTTCGCGGGCCCTGCTCGCCGATCAGAAACTTGATCACGGTTTTCCAGAGGGCGTGCCCGGCCCGGCAATGTCCCATTTCGCGGGCGAAGAGAAACAGCAGTTCGGGGCCTTTGAAGTTGGTCAGCAACGCCGTGCCGATTACGACGAACGCGTCCTTGTCGGTCCCGTAGGTGCGACAGTCCCACATCAAGTCGCCGGAAACGTAAACATCGGGCATATGCGACATTCCGAGGATGCGCGCAGCCTTGACCGACTGGTGATAGACGCGCGGGAGTTGCTTTTCGCTGAGTCTGACGCCGTTGAACGTCGATTCGATCCAACGTCTGCCTACTTTCTCCGAGATCGCGTTGGCCGCGGCGCTGAGTGGTCTGGCCGAACGCAATGCGGCCATCGCCTTGCCGTCGCCGGCCCATTGAAATGCTTTGCAATCGACGTAATAGCCGGGAATGAGCGGTCGGAGCCACCCGCAATCGGAGCATAAAACGCGCAACTGATCGAGTCGCGAGCCGTCGCCGCCGCACGTTGGGCAGGTTTCGACCGGGACCGGCGGCGGAAGAGCCGGAACGGGCGACGGTGGCG
>JAKQII010000252.1 GCA_029557535.1 Acidobacteriota bacterium | reverse complement strand
TGAAAGCGCGTATCATTTTCTTCACTTCCACGAGCCGTTCGATAAGGAAATTATAGTCGGCTTCGGTGAACAATTCGAGGTCGCGCGACGGTAGATGATGATATTCAAACACATTGTCATTCACCATGCGCGCCGGATTTGCGATTTTCGATTTTTGATTCTCGAATAGTCCGTGTCTGAAGAGCGGTGACCGTTGCTTGAGTCTGGCGCGCCGCGTCGTCGGGCGCTGCGGCAGCGCTTTCGGCGACTGTCTTCAGAGACTTTTCGAGTTCGAGCGCGTAGCTCAGCAGCCCGTCGTCCGCTTCGAGTTCGGATTGGGCGCCGGCGGTCCAGAACATGAACGAGGATAAGAACGAATTGCGAACTTCCCGAACTTCCCCCAACTCTTTTGCGCTGGCGCGTACCGCGGATATGGCGGATTCTTACGCCAATTGCGATCCTCCAAATCGCAAATCGCAATTGGAAGCCGAACTTGCCGCTCGCGCGTGCCACGGGTATAGCGGTTTCACCGGATTTTCACTGTTCAGTGAAGGTCCGCCTGATCCGTGTGATCCGCGTCAGCGCAACGCGCCGGCAAGTTTGGGCAAGGAATCACGCAAATCGCCGTTTCTCCCAATCTCAAATCGCGAATGGTCTGGTCAGTCGCAAATCAAAAATCGCAAACGGAATGTGCCATCGTTCCGCGATTCGTTGACGTGATAATCAAACGTTACGAAAGATCGAGGATAAGGCGCACGCCTGCATCGGCATCGTTCTGCTGACCGAAAATCGGCGAGACGAAGCCTTCGAGCATTTCAATTGGGTGAAGGAAAAAGGCAACAAGACGTTTGTCGAGTATCAACTGTCGGTCGAAGAGCTGAAACGGTGATCGCTTAATCAAAGTCGGACGCGTTTGGCTGACGCCTCGATCAACCGCTCGAGGCGGCTCTTGCGCGTTTCTTCGCGCTTTGCGGACATCACCCAATACGAGGCGATCCGGCGGTATCCGGGCGGCTGCGATTCGAAAAATTCGAGCGCGGCCGGATTCGTTCTGAACGCCTCAACGAATTCCGGTGGAAATTCGCCCTCGAACTCGCGGTACCGATAGCCGATCCGGTCCGCTTCGTGCCGCTTTTCAAAGGCCTTGATACCGGCCGGCATCATTAGTCCCTTTTCGGTGAGTTCGGCGATCTTTTCAATATTTATCGCGCTCCAGGCGCTCTTGGGTTTGCGCGGACTGAAACGGATCGAGTACGACTCGTCGTCGACCTTTCGCCGCACGCCGTCGATCCAGCCGAAACAGAGGGCCTGATCGACCGATTCCGACCAGGTCACTGAAGGCCGCCCGGTCGAAACTTTCCAATAGCCGACGATGATCTCGGTCTCGGTTTCGTGATTGACCTCGAGCCAGGCGCGGAAATCGAGTTGATGTTCAAAAAATACCGGCGTCATTTGATAGCCAGGAAATCGGGATTGTGCTCGGCCCTCTTTATCTGACCGATCACCTTGTTGACGTTGATCTCGTTGGTCACGATCTGTGCCCACGGGAAGAGTGCTTCCGGGACACAATGACTCGCGACGTGAACCCTTCCCGAGTAGATGATGATGGTCACCAGACAGTTATCAATCGTCTGACAGATCAGGAGCTTCTTGGTCCGCTTCTTGACGGCCCACGCTTCATGATCGATCACGCGTTCGACCACCGCGAAAGCGGCGTTCGGCGACAATTTCGTCTCCGCGGAGACAAAGCGCAGTTGTCGGTTTAGATAGTACGAACCCGCGATGGCTGCGATGAACGGTAACGGAAAGATCAGCAGTTCCAATCCGGGAACGAACATGCTGGAAACGCCGGCAAGAACATAGCCAGCGACCGCCGCTGAGATCCAAACCGAAATGTGATGCTTGACCGATCGGATGAAGCCGAATCGCAACCTGCCGGCAGCGACAGCACGTTTGAGCTCGTCAAGTTTCATCGCCGGCGCAAAATCCCAAATCCCCAATCCGCATTCCCAAATCAGAAAGCCGGTTCTTCGTAGATGCCGTAAACGTCGCGGAGCGCCGTGCAGATCTCCTCGACGGTGCAGTAGGCCTTGACCGCCTCGATCGTCGCCGGCATCAGATTCTCGTCGGCGACCGAAGCTTTCTTGAGCTTTTCGAGACAATTCGCGACCGCGCCCGCGTCGCGCTTCTGCTTGACCTCGTGAAGCCGCGACATCTGGTGATCGCGGACCGACTCGTCGATCTGGAGGATGTCGGTCTTGTGAATCTCTTCGTCCATAACGTACTTGTTGACGCCGACGATCGTCTGTTCTTTCCGTTCGAGCGCCTTCTGATACTGATAAGCGGATTCCTGGATCTCGCGCTGCGGGAAGCCCGCCTCGACCGCCTCGACCATCCCGCCGAATCCGTCGATCTTGTTGAAGTAGTCGAAACAGCCGTCGATCATCTTCGTCGTCAGCGATTCGACGAAATACGATCCGCCGAGCGGATCAACGGTGTTCGCGACGCCCGTCTCTTCCGCGATTATCTGCTGCGTGCGAAGCGCGATCAGCGCCGCCTGATCGGTCGGGAGCGCGAGCGCCTCGTCGTAGGAATCGGTATGGAGCGACTGCGTTCCGCCGAGGACGCCGGCAAGCGCCTGGATCGCGACCCGCGCGATGTTGTTGAGCGGTTGCTGGACCGTGAGCGAAACGCCCGCGGTCTGGGTGTGAAACCTGAGCGTCATCGTCCGCGGATTCTTCGCGCCGAAGCGCTCTTTCATTGTCTTCGCCCAAACCACGCGCGCCGCCCGGTATTTGGCGATCTCTTCGAAGAAATCGTTGTGCGCGTTGAAGAAGAACGACAGGCGCGGAACAAACTCATCGACGTCGAGCCCGCGGTCGATGCCGTACTGAACGTACTCGACACCGTCGCGGAGCGTGAACGCGAGTTCCTGAAGCGCCGTCGCGCCGGCCTCGCGGATGTGGTAGCCGCTGACCGAGATCGGGTTGTACTTCGGCAAATGCCGGGTCGAAAACTCGAACGTGTCGATGACGAGCTTCATCGCCGGCCGGATCGGGTAAACCCATTCCTTCTGCGCGATGTATTCCTTCAGGATGTCGTTCTGAAGCGTTCCCGAGATCTTGTTGAAATCCGCGCCCTGCTTTTCGGCGAGCGCCGCGTAGAAAGCGAGGAAGATCCACGCCGGCGCATTGATCGTCTGTGAAACCGTAACGTCCTCAAGATTGATCCCGTCAAAAAGGACCTCGAAATCGGCGAATGACGTGACCGCGACTCCGCATTTTCCGACCTCGCCCTCGGAAAGCGGCGAATCGCAATCGAGTCCCATCAGCGCCGGCAGATCGTACGCGACCGACAATCCGGTTTGGCCCTGTTCAAGCAAGTACTTGAACCGCCGATTCGTTTCCTCGGGCGACGAGAATCCGGCGAATTGACGCATCGTCCAGAGCTTGCCGCGATAACCGGTCGGATGGATGCCGCGTTTGTACGGATATTCGCCCGGAAAACCGATGTCTCCGTCAACATCGGATTCCGTGTAAAGCCGATCGACCGGCTCGAGCGAAACGCCTTCGAACGATTTTTTTCGTTCGGGAGCGCGCTCCAAAACCCTTCCGAGCGTCTCGTTTTCCCAGCGTTCGAATTCGGCCGAACGTTCAGTTTTTGTTTCCTTTACCTTTGACATATATCGATTGTTCCAAACCGGATTATTGCGAAATAAGCAAAAATTATCTTATTTCAAGCCCCGGCGATTCACAAAATCGAGGCTCTTGCGAAAGCGCCGGATTGCGAAACGCACGTCGCTAAACTAAGATTGTCGAATGATCTCAGTACGGCTGATCGCCGCGTCGATTCTGATCCAAACGATCTTATCGTCAGGCTGCAGCGCCCCCCAAAATTCTTCCAACGGCATCAACTCCCGTGTCAATTCTAACGCGAATACCGCGACCGTCGCCGCCAACGACAAGGACGAGGAGCTCGAAGCAATGATCAGGATGCCTTTTCCGTCGGATGAGACGCTCTGGCGGGAGGAAACCGGCGCGGATCAGAAGCGGAAACTGACCGCGGTTCTGCGTTATTCGTCGGGGGACACGCAGAAACTGGAGGATCAGGCGTCGAAAAGCGGTGTTCCGCAGGCGGTCGAGATCGAAGCCGAAAGCTGGTTCCCGCCTGAACTCGTCGCGAAAAGCCAACAAAGCGGCAACGAGACGATCAAGGGCAAGTCGTACCCGGCGACGGATTTCTTCCAGACGCCGTTCACGCAAGGACGGATCTCACGCATCGATGGCACCAACTACTTCGTGCTCGAACTTTACGGAAACTAAAGATCCTCGTATTTCTTCATTTTCCTATACAAAGTGGAAAGATCGATCCCGAGGATCGTCGCGGCAAGGTTCTTGTCGTCGTCAACGGATCTCAGAACTTCGAGGACATACCTTCGCTCCATCTCGTCGAGCGTTGGCCTGATCCCTTCCGGATCGCGCATCTCAAACGCGTTTTCGGCTTCGGCGGCGATCTTCGGAGGAAGGCTTGCGACATCGATCTGATCCGACGATAAGATAAAAGCTCGCTCGATCGCGTTCTCGAGCTCCCGGACGTTTCCCGGCCACGAATAACCGACGAGTGCCCCTAGAGCGTCCTGCGCGATCGGTTTGTCGACGGCGTTCTGCGATTTTGCCGTTTTTGCCACGAAGTGTTTGGCGAGCAACGGAATATCCTCGCGCCGCTCGCGCAGTGCCGGCAGATTGATCTCGATGACGTTCAAACGATAAAAAAGATCTTCACGAAATCTGTTTTCCGCGACTTCGCGTTCGAGGTTCTTGTTCGTCGCGGCAATGATCCGGGCGTCGAAACGAACCGGCGTCGACGATCCGACGGGCGTAACTTCCTGTTCCTGAAGCGCCCGAAGCAGCTTCACCTGCAACCCCTGCGGCATCTCGCCGATCTCGTCCAAAAAGAGAGTTCCGCCGTCTGCGCTTCGGAAAAGGCCCTTTTTGTCCGACGTCGCGCCGGTGAACGATCCTTTGGTGTGTCCGAACAGCTCGCTCTCGAGGAGACTCTCAGGCAACGCACCGCAGTTGACGGCGAGAAAAGCCCGGCCGGCCCGCGAACTGTAATAATGCACGGCGCGGGCGATCAGTTCCTTGCCCGTCCCGGATTCGCCCTGGATCAGGATGCCGGCGTTTGTGTTCGCGACCTTCTCGACGAGGCCGAATACTTTTTGAAGCGCCTCGCTCGTGCCGATGATCTCGGAGAAACCGTATTTGCGGTCGAGTTCACGACGCAATGCTCGGTTCTCGCGGGCGAGCCGTTTCGTGCGGATCGCGTTGCGGACCGTCTTGAGAAGATCCTCGTTGACGAACGGCTTGGTGACATAGTCGTAAACGCCGCTTCGGAGCGCGGCGATCGTCGAATCGACGGAAGAGTACGCGGTCATGACGATCGCGATCGCGTCCTCGTCGACCGCCTTGATGCGCGTGATCAGTTCGAGTCCGTCCATCCCGGGCATCTTGATATCGGTCAGAGTGATGTCGATCTCCTCGGCGGCGAAAATCTCAAGCGCCGCTTCGGCGCTTGCCGCGGAAAACACCGAGTAGCCCTCGCCTTCAAGGAGTTCCTTGAGGATCGAGCGCATCAGTTCCTCGTCCTCAACCACCAGTATCTTTGGGTTCGTCATACGGATCGGAGTTATTCTACTTTACCCCTTTCAGGTTTGTCGCGCAGGATCGCCGCGACGACCTCAATCCTTTGAACAAGGCTCGCGCTTCATGGTAGCATCAAGGTTATTTTCCGAAGTTTTCTAAATGCGTCTTCATAAACCGTTTATCTGTTCGCTGCTGGCCCTGATCGTAAGTTTCACGGCCGTTTTCGGCCAGCAAACGAACCCGGTTGAACGAAAAATCGCAAACCCCGTAACCGACACGCCGAACGTCAATCCGGTGGGTCAGGATCCCGATATCAGACTCGCCGGGCGGCCGCAGAAAGTCGACGCGAAAACCGAAGGCGGCGACGACGAGGTGGTCGTCTATTCCGACAATCAGTCGGTCGAAGGCGAGGAAGGAAAGCGAGTTCTTATCCACTCCGGGAACGTCGATGTCCGTTACGGAATCTATCGGCTTCAGGCCGACAAAGTGACGATCTACGAGGCCGAGAACCGGCTCTTGGCGGAAGGCAGCGTGGTCTTCGATCAGGGTAATGACCAGCGCATCACGGGATCCAAGGCCGACTGGAATTACAAGACCAAACTCGGGAAGTTCGTCAATTCGACCGGTTTCACAAATCAGACTAACGACGGATCGGTGATCTACTTCACCGCCGACCTCGTCGAACGAGTCGGATTGAACGAGGTCGTCGTGACCAACGGGAAGTTCACGGCGTGCGAGGAGGCGGTGCCGAAATGGAGTTTCACGGCCGACGAAGCGCGGATCAAGACCAATGAAACGGTAAAGCTGAAGAACGCGAAATTCAAGGTGAACGACGTTACCCTTCTTCCAATGCCGTACGTCTCGATCCCGATCCGAAAGACCGACCGCAAATCCGGTTTTCTTACGCCGACGTTCGGATTTTCGCCGAATAAAGGACTTAGGGTTTCGGCGGCGTATTTCAAAACGCTTGGCAAATCGGCGGATGTGACCTTCCGCGGCGACATCTACAGTTCGCGCGGCATCGGTTACGGACTCGATTTCCGCTCGCGGGCAAATTCGCGGTCGTACTTCAACTTCGGATTTTACGCGGTCAAGGACCGGATCTTCGGCGCGAAGGCAAGTCCCGACCATCCGGATCAGGGCGGATCGATCGTATACGCCGAAGGAGTTCATTATTTCCAGAACGGATTCACCGCCGCGGCGGATGTCCGATTGACGTCGAATCTCGCGTTCCGCCAGGTCTTTTCGGACGGGATCCAGCAGATCATCTCGCCGATCGAGGTTTCGCAGGCCTTTATCAACAAGAGCTGGAACAACTACACGCTCAACCTTCTCGCGCGCTCGCAGGTGATCTCGATCCCGAACGTCCGCATCAAAACGCGAAACCTGCCGAGCATCAACTTCGAGAAGCGCCCGAGCCGGATCTCGTTCCTCAAGAACGTGTATTTCTCCTTCAAGACCAGTCTTGAAGGCGTTTCCCGCCGCGAGGACGTTGACAACCTTGATCTTTACCGCAGCAGGGTCGGCCGTGATCCGCTGGTTTCGCCGGTGATCGGCCAACGGTTCGACATTCACCCGATCGTCGAAATGCCGATCGATACGAAATATGCGACGTTCACCCTCCGCGCCGGGACACGCGTCACCTACTACTCGAATTCCTTCAACGACATGCGGCTGCTAGTCGGGCGCGACGTTATCCGCAAATACGGCGAATTCGAATTCGATGTCAGGCCGGTCGCGCTCGCACGCAACTTTTACGGCAAGAACAACCAGTTCCTTTTCCGGCACGTGATCGAGCCGTTCGTCACTTACCGGCTCGTAAAGGGAGTCGATAACTTCAACCGGATCATCCGTTTCGACTATCAGGACACGGCGACCGACACGAACGAGCTCGAGTTCGGCATAACGAACCGTTTCTACACGCGCCGATTCCCTGAAGCCGTCACCGAAGAGGCAAAACGGAGGCTTGCCGAGAACCCGGATGCGAGCAAGAATCCGCTGAGCGTACAGCCGTACGAGATTTTCACGCTCACGGTCCGCGGAAAGTACTTTTTCGACAAGACGTTCGGCGGAGCGCTGATTCCCGGACAGCGCAACCAGATAAATTCGATCACCGATCTGACCTTCTATACGTTCGGCGGCGTTCCGCGAAGATTCTCGCCGCTCAACGTCGATCTCACGTACCGGCCGCGCAAGACCATCTTCTGGAACTCGCGGATGGATGTCGGGATTCAGGGAGACGGTCTGCGGGCAATCTCGACAACTGTCGGGTATGACACGGACTTCGTCAAGCTTTTCCAGACCTTCTATTACACCCGCGGCGTGACGCTCAAAGGCGGCCTTGCCCAGTTTGCCGACGCCAACGGCAAAGAGGCGGGGACGCTCCGCGGATCACAATGGAGCCCGTCGATTTTTCTCGGCAACCGCGATCGCGGGCTTTACGGCGGATCGTCGCTCTTTTTCGACTTCCAGAATCGGCGGGCGAGCAAAGATTCTCCGCTCATCAGCTCGCTGTTCACCCTCGGGTACGCGTATGACTGCTGTTCGGTCGCGGCGCAGTATTACACTTTTAACGTCGGAGCCCGGCGCGAGAACCGGTTGGTCTTCAGCTTCCGCCTGAACGGGATCGGCGCGTTCGGAACCGAGCAGTTCGGCCAGGGGTTGAGATAACCGCTCCGCTGTCCGGCGGGTCGTCACCCGCAGGCAAGCTCCAGATTTGCGGACAGGCCTGCGGCGGCTGCGGAGCTTGATTGCGACGGTCGGCTTTGGACTTCGTCAACTCTTGCGCCAAGGCGCCCCGATCAGAATCCCCGAAACTCGCCGGAGCACGTATACCTAACACCTCGTCTTAGTATTATTTGTAGATCAGATTTCGTTCTGTCGTGAGGCTATTCCTCGATCAGATCGAACGCGATGTCGCAGTCGATCAGTTCATTCCCCCGAGTGACGAGCATCGACCCGTCCTTGATGCTGTATTTCCTTGAAGCGCGGCCCGAGTAGGCGATCGAAAACAGCAAATCGTCGTGGTTCTTTTTGAGAATCGCCGGGATCACGCTGACGACGGCGTTGGCGACGTCGCCGACGAGCGGAGCCGTCAGTTTCGCGCCCGCGGCAATCAGCGAATCGACTCCCTGTTTGACCGTTTTGTCGCCCAGAAGCCCTTCGAACAGTTTGCCGGCGCTGCGGTGGCCGGCGTCGCTCTCGACGACGAAGATGTCGAGCCCGAGCAAGCCCTTCGGATCCAGTTCCGGATAAAGAACGATCCCGTCACCGATCATCGAAACCGGATGCCCGGGCTTGATCTTCTCGTAGATGTTCGAAATCGCCATCACGTAATACTTGAGCAACGACTTATCGGCCGTTTCGGGGACGATCCTGTCCAACGGCTGGTTGTTCGCCGAAACCGTGCGGTCGAAATCTTCCTCCGCGCCGCGCAGGTCGGTCGCGATCGATACCACGTAAAGTTCCTTGTTTCCGCCTTTAAGACTCTCGAGCCTCGGCATTGACGCAAATACCTTCATTCGGGGCTACCTCGTGTTAGGTAATGTCAAAACGCTTCAAAAACTATCATGCGAATCGAAAACTACCGTCCTGAATTGAAGTACTCGACGGGGGCCAGGTCGTCGGTCAGGATCTGCACGCCGGCCGGGACATCGGGCGATCGCCGGTTTGCAAGCAGGCGCCCGAGTTCGAAGTCGATCGTACCTGCAACTGATCCGGGCGACTTTCGAGCGACGATGATCAGGTTCTGGACCTCGTCGTCGGGACGCTCGGAGCGCACCTTGAAAACCTGGACTTCGGGAAAAACGCTCCGATAAGTTGCGAGTTCAGCCCGGAAGAATCCGCCCGCTGGACCGGTCAGCGCGCCGCCAAGATTGAAGATCACCACGCCGTCCGGTTTCAGGACGCGCGCGATCTCGACCGCCGACTCCCTCGTCGTTAAATGGAACGGAATGCTGAAGAGCGCCGAAAAGGCGTCGAGAAAGACCGCGTCGTATGCCTCGTCGGGTGCATGATTGAGGAAGATCCGTCCGTCTTCGTGAAAGATCTCGAGCCGCGGATCGTCCTTTAGATCGAAGTACTTGCGGGCAAGCGCCGTCATTCCGGGATCGATCTCGACCGTATCGATCGTCTTTCCGGGATACGTCCTCAAATACTCCTTCGGAAACGAGTAACCGGCGCCGCCGATCAGCAGCGAATGCTGAAAATCAGGCTTGTACAGCCGAACAAGGTGGTAGTAGTGCAGATATTCGGACGCGAGGTCGTCGCCGTCAAGGAACATCCGCGACTGGATCGTCGCCGGATCGATCGACAGCGCGCGTTCGGGCCGCCCGGTCACCGGATCGTTCATGCGAAAGATCTGAACGCGGTTGTATTCGGTGTCGGTATCGACCAATTCGACCCGGCGATAGAGAAAGTGCGCGTAGGTCTCGTTCGTCACGATCCCGAACACGAAGAGGACGATCGCCGTCAGATTCGTTCTTGTGAGCGCGAACGGCGCGAGTATCAGCGATGCCGCAAACAGTGATGCCGCAACAAGATAGAGCGTCCGCGTACTGCCGACGAACGGTATCAGCAGGAATCCCGCGACGAATGTGCCGACGATGCTGCCGATCGTCGAGAGGGCATAAAGCCGTCCGACGGTCGCGCCCGAACTATCAAGCGAAACGGTCCGCAGTTTTACTGCATACGGCGTGACGAATCCGAGAAAAACGCTCGCCGGCGCGAAAAGAAAGAGCGCGGCGATCAGCGATTTCAGTTCGAGGACCAGCGACGACGCGGCAATGACGGTGAGGACGATGTCCTTGACCAGGATCGTCGCCGACACGAGTCCGGCCGCGGTGAAGATGGCCGATGCAAGAATTCCGACCGAAGGCTTTTTATCGGCGAGCTTCCCGCCGAACCAGTAACCGAAACTCAACGCGGCCAGAATAACGCCGATCAGGCTTGTCCATACGTACGTCGACGTCCCGATATGCGGCGCCAGAATTCGCGAGCCGATGATCTCGTAGACCATCACGACCGCTCCGCAGACAAAGACAGCGATGTCGAGAACGATCGCGGATTTCGAATCTCTTTGTGTCAACTTGCGATTGGCGGCAAAACGAACGCGCCGAGATGCGGCTGTGATGTGTTCAGGCACGTCTCGAGCGCGAGGATGAGCGCCGGGCGGAGGTCTTCGGGAGCGACGATCGCATCGACGAGCCCCCGCGCGGCCGCATGTTTCGCGTCGAGCTCGGTATCGTAGGTTTCGCGGACCTTTTCCATCTCGGCGAGCATCGCCTCGTCCGGTTCCTGACCGGCTTTCTTGAGTTTCTCCAGTTGCGTCCCAAAGATCGCCTGCACGGCCGAATCGCCTTCCATAACGCCCATCCGACCGGTCGGCAACGAGAAGATGAAGTCCGGATCGAAGCCTTGTCCGGCCATCGCGTAATAGCCGGCGCCCGAAGCATGGTTGATCGTCAGCACGAGCTTCGGGACGGTCGCCGTCGCCATCGCCTCGACGAACCGCGCCCCGGCGCGGATGATGCCCGAATGTTCGGCTTCGGCGCCCACCATGAATCCCGAAACGTCCTGAACGAACAGCAACGGCGTGCCGTTCCGGTTGCAGTTCTCGATGAAATACGCCGTCTTCTCGGCGGATTCCGTGTAGACGATCCCGCCGAATTTGGGCGGTTTACCGGTAGCGCCGCGGACCATCCCGCGATGGTTTGCGATGACGCCGACGAGAATGCCGCCGATCCGGCCCGTGCCGCAGATCATCTCCTTCGCAAAATCCGCCTGAAATTCGTCGAGTTCCCCGCCGTCGAGGATCGTGTCGAGGCACGCCCGCATGTCGTAGGGCGCCCGGTGATCTTCAGGCAGGATCTCGTAAAGTGCTGACGCGTCTGATTTTGCGTCCTTTGATTCGGCGATCGACACGCGCGTCGGCTCTTTCGCCGGAAGCTCTGAGACCAGTTGGCGAATCTTCCCGAGGCACTTTTCATCGGTCTGGGTCCGGAAATGCGCGACGCCTGAAACGGCGTTGTGCGTCATCGCGCCGCCGAGTGTCTCGTTGTCGATCGTCTGGCCGGTCGCGCCCTTGACCAGGTTCGCGCCACCGAGCCCCATGAACGAAGTCCCTTCGACCATCAGAATGACGTCCGACAGCGCCGGCAAGTACGCGCCGCCCGCGACGCACATGCCCATCACGGCCGAGATTTGCGGAACTTTCAAATACCGGCGCATCAGCGAGTTGTAGTAGAAAATGCGGGCCGCGCCGTACTGGCCGGGGAAGACACCGCCCTGGTACGGAAGATTGACGCCGGCGGAATCGACGAGATAGACGATCGGGACGCGGTTTCGCATCGCGATCTCCTGCGCACGAAGGATCTTTTTGATCGTCTCGGGATACCACGCGCCGGCCTTGATTGTCGCGTCGTTGGCGACGACGACGCATTCGCGCCCACAGATCTTCCCGACCGAGGTCACGACGGCCGCTGC
>JAKQII010000226.1 GCA_029557535.1 Acidobacteriota bacterium | reverse complement strand
TTGAGTTCATCAACTTAACACTCAAAAGCCAGAGCTCGTTCATGATCCGGAGCCTATCACTGACAGCTCTTCGTGACATGTCAGCACTCATACCTAAACCTCTTCAAGTTCGCGAATATCGAGCAGATCCTGATCGCGTCCGCTGAAGCTTCACCGAATAGAGTCCGTGTTTCCGAACGATCAGGTACGATCCCTCCTGAAGGATCACGTCCGGACGCCCGTCAATCAACGCGAACACGACGCACAGCAAACCGATCACGGTCAGCATCAGCAGATAAGAGAAGCGCCGGTCCTCGCCGCCGCTGATCCGGCCCGCGGCAACGATCAAAACGAAAACGGCGATGCCGATGATCTAGGCCATGCTACTTTCGCAATTCTCCGTACCTGAAGCATGTCACCACGTGATCGTTCACCAGTCCGCAGGCCTGCATGAAGGCGTACATGATCGTCGTCCCGACGAAGTTGAAGCCGCGCTTTTTGAGATCCTTCGAAAGTGCGTCCGATTCGGGCGTCGAGGCCGGGACCTGCTTGAGCGATTCCCATTGATTGACGATCGGCGAGCCGTTGACAAATCGCCACACATACGAATCGAACGAGCCGAATTCATTGCAGGCATCGATGAACGCCCTGGCGTTGCGGACCGCCGAAGCGATCTTCAATCGGTTTCTGATGATCCCCGGATTCAGCAGAAGTTCGGCACACTTCGCGTCGTCGTAACGGGAGATCTTCTCCGCGTCGAAATTATCAAACGCCGCCCGGTAGTTTTCGCGCTTCGCCAAAACCGTGTCCCAGCTGAGCCCGGCCTGCGCGCCTTCGAGAATCAAGAATTCGAACAGCGTCCGGTCGTCGTGCTGCGGCACGCCCCACTCCGTATCGTGATATCTGATCGCGAGTTCGTTTCTCGCCCAAGCACATCTCATTTTCGATTTTCGATTTTCGATTTGCGATTGCCTCGATTGCGGTCCGAAATCGCAAATTGGCAATTGCAAATCGAAAATGTACTATTGCGCCTTTTCGATCTTCTTGACCGTCAGCGAACACGGCGCGTAATTCGCGTTCGGATCCTGCGGACTGTCAAAAACCAGGACCGATGCCGTTATCTTCACCTTGTCGGTGTTGGCAACATCCTGCTTTTTCTCATCCCGGATCGTCAGTCCTTTTCCGTCGACGTTTTCGATCGAGCTCGCGCCGCTGCCGAGATCGATGTTTGCCATCACGGGTTTCGCCTGATCCGGCGTGTCGACGAAGTGAACCGGACACCGCATCGGTTCGTTGCCGCGCTTCGAACACATTGCACTGCCGTTGTTTTTGAAAAAACCTACGACCTCAATGTATTCCTTGTCGTTTTCCTTGTTGCAAATGCCCGAATACTCGACCGGTTTCCCTTTGTAATCGCAGCCCGCCGCAAAAAGTCCAACGAGCAAAAGAATCAAATATCTTTTCATGTTTTTTCCTCTGTCAAAAATTTGGTACTGCTGCTTCAAGAATGTAACGAGCCGCAGTTTCTTGCGCGTCAATTTCCAAAAAATTGTCGATCGTAGCGACCACCGACGGCTGCGCCGCGATCGTCTCCGCGGAATTCACGGTCGTGACGCCGATCGATCGCATGCCGGCGCGAAAGGCGGCCTCAAAACCGTTGAGTGCGTCCTCAAAGACCAGGCATCGCGCCGGAACGATGCCGAGCATCTCGGCCGAGCGCAAAAAGAGATCCGGATGCGGCTTGCCGTGCTTGACGTCGGCCGAGTTCGTGACCTCCCGGAAGTACCTGCGCAAATCGAGCCCGTCGAGCACGAATGCGACATTTGCGGGCGGCGCCGCCGTCGAAACCGCAAGGTTTATCCCGATGTCCCGAGAACTTTCAAGAAATTCGACCGCCCCCGCGATTGGTCTCAGGTTCGGCGCGAAGAGCTCGCGATAGAGTTCCTCCTTTCGGTCGCCAAGCCGCGCGATCTCCTCCGGACCGGCGTTCGGAAAAATAGTCGGGACGATCTCGCGATTGGTCTTTCCCGCGGTGTTGATCAGAAAATCGCTGGCCCGCGCCTTAATCCCGTTCTCGTCGAGCATTTTCTGCCACGCCATCGTGTGATAGCGCATGTTATCGACGAGAGTTCCGTCCATGTCAAAAATGAACGCAAATTCCTTGTAATCAATCATTTATGAGGCCAATTCCCTGATCGTCGCGCGTAATTCCGCCTTTTGATTAGCCGGCAAACGCGTCCAATGCTCGCCGATCAGCATCGCCTCGATCGCGTAAACGAGGTTCAAACTCGCGGGCAATCCCCGCGCCCGCAGCCGGCGATAGATCCCGACCGAACCGACACGCTCGATATCGGCCTTTGAAAAGATCCCGATCTCGTTCAGCCAGGCTTCGCTTTTCGGTCCGAGATTCGCTAGTTCGGAGATCGGTGTTGTCATTTTCGGGCAATATAAAGAGTCTTCTCGACAACACAGTGGACGGTTCCGGCTGAGTCTGTGATCTCGACGGTGTAGATTCTATCAACCGATTTTTGATCGCGCAAAATCAACTTGATCTCGTTGATCTCACGTTGATCGAGTCTGAATTCGGCAAATAGCGTTTCCTTTCCGGGCTTCTTGAACCTGATCGTGGCCGCCTTGTCCCACACGACGTATTCGGAGCCAAGGTTCTTGATCAGCATGATCATGTAGATCGGATCGACGGCGCCGTACATGCTTCCGCCGTAGATCGTACCGACATAATTTCGGGTGCGCCAGTTGAGGG
The DNA here is from genome assembly GCA_029557535.1 of Acidobacteriota bacterium. GTDB lineage: Bacteria > Acidobacteriota > Blastocatellia > Pyrinomonadales > Pyrinomonadaceae > JAFDVJ01. The sequence goes on along the minus strand of JAKQII010000226.1, from coordinate 10,434 downwards.
GAATCCGGATGCGGATGCGACGGTAATCGTCGGAAATCTCGTCGATGCGCGCGCCGGTTCCGCGAAACGCAGGGAAAAGATTGAACTTGATGCGATCGAGAATTTTTCCCACGAAGTCAGGACGGGAACCCGTCGATGATCGTAACGCGTTCCGCCTGCCTCAAGTGCCGGCGTTCGTGTTCGACGATGATCGTCATGCCATGGGCGAGCTTGTATGTCACCAGGCCCATGAACGGCGACGTGATCACGATCTTTTCGGGATCGACACTGTCGATCTTTCCAAACAGGTCGATCAGCATCGCGTTGTTTTCGATGAATTTCGCGACGATCTGAGGATCGACATTGCTTGGCGGAACGATCGATTTGCTCGGAACCTTGAACTTCTTATCGTCTCGCTTCATCGATTTGATGAGGAAATTTCCGAAGAACGATGTAAACGGTGACCAGTTTTCCCAAAAGGAATTCACGTGCGAGCCGTCGGCGACTCTCTCTACCGCGCCGGTGATCTGATCGTTCGTCAGGATCAGATGTTCGAAGCACTGACCGACGCTCCACGAATCCGCAGATGGCTTGAAATTGATCTGGTCAGCATTTAACCCACTGAATTTTGCCGTCGCCTCGTTCGAAATCGAATCCAAATCGGCCAAAAACCGCGCCACTTCACTCATACCGAATCTCCTTCCTCTATTTTCCTTTGAAGTCGCCTTCGCGCCGCTCCATAAACGACCGTACGCCTTCCTGCGCATCTTCGCTCGCGAAGAGCGCGAGCGTCTCGGGCATCAGGTCGGCCGCCGCCGCGTCAAAGCCTTCGCTTTGGGCCTTCCACGCGGAACGTAGCGTTGCATAGACGCCGAGCGGCGCCTGTTTGGCAATCGTCTCAGCGATCGCGACAGCGCGTTCAAACTGTGTTCCGGGCTCGACGATCTCCTGGACGAGACCGATCCGGTACGCCTCGGCCGCGTCGAAAAGTTCACCGGTCAGCAGCCACCGCATCGCGTTTCCCCAACCGGCGATTTCCGGAAGCCGCAATGTCGCGCCGCCGAACGGAAAAATGCCGCGTTTGACCTCGATCTGGCCGAATCGGGCGTTGGAAGCGGCGATCCGGACATCGCTCGCGAGCAGGACTTCGATCCCGAGCGTCAGGCAAAGTCCCTGAACCGCTGCGACCATCGGCTTTGAACGCTTTCGTTTCGTATGAATTCCGAACGGATCGATCCCGTTCTCAGGAAAAACAAGTTCGCCGCGTTCGGAGATCAATGGCGCGAACTGCGCGAGGTCGAGCCCGGCAGTGAACATGTCGCCGACCGCGTAGAGCACGCCGCACCGCAGATGCTCGGAATCCTCAAGCCTCGCGTATGCGAGCGAGATGTCGTCCATCATCTGCGGGACGAACGAGTTCTTTTTTTCGGGCCGGTTGATTCCGATCAGCAATAGATGTCCGCGTTCCTCGACAAGAATGTTCGACATAATCCGATCCCAAACGACCAGGCTTCGCTGCTTTGCGATATTCCGCAAAGGCGCGAAGCCTCATAGCCGATCCGGTTGCGGTCCGCCCGGTCGATCGTCCGGCAAACCGCTGTTCCCGTATTAGTTGCGAAGCGGTTTGCCGCTCTTGAGCATGAAGGCGATACGCTCCTGTGTCTTTCGTTCACCGCAGAGACTCAGGAACCCTTCGCGTTCGAGATCAAGCAGGTATTGCTCTGAAACCTGTGCCGGATGATTGAGTTCGCCGCCGCAAAGGATCTTCGCGATCTTGCGCCCGATCAGTTCATCGTGATCGGAAATGTAGCCGCCACGCTTCATCATTGTCAAAGCGATCTTGAAGGCCGCCATTCCGGCTTCGCCCATCGCAAGGATGTCGGTCCGCTGAACCGGCTGAACGTAACCCGCCGCCGCAAGATTTAGGGCTTCCTGTTTCGCATCGGCGATCAACCTGTCGCCGTTCATCGAGATCGCGTCCGAATCGCGCAGGAATCCCCACGAACGCGCTTCCTGAGCGCTCGTTGCGACCTTGCCCATGCCGATCATCTCGAACGTCTTTTTCAAGAAAACGAGCGGATCGGCGTCGGGCGTCTTCGCCGCGAGATCCATCGTCCGCATCATCATTTCTTTCGTTCCGCCGCCGCCCGGAAGCAATCCGACGCCGACTTCGACAAGCCCCATGTACGTTTCGCCGGCGGCACGCACTTTGTCCGAGTGGAGCGAGAGCTCGCATCCGCCGCCGAGCGTCAGCCCGTACGGCGCGGCGACGACGGGTTTCGACGAATAGCGCAGCCGCATGTTCGCCTGCTGGAAAGTGTGGATCATCAGATTGATGTCGTCCCACTCTTCTTCCTGCGCCGCGAGGAGCAGCATCGCGATGTTCGCTCCGGCCGAAAAGTTCCCGCCCTGATTGCCGATGACGAGTCCCGCAAAGTTCTTTTCGACCTCTTCGACAGCGAACTTCATCATCGACATCGTGTCGCCGCCGATCGAGTTCATCTTCGAATGGAACTCAAGGCATGCGACGCCGTCGCCGATGTCGATCAGGCTCGCGCCCTGGTTCTTCTTGATCACGCCGGTCCGGTCCTTGACCGATTTGAGAAGGATAACCCCAGGTCGGTCAGGCATTTCGACATACGCATTCGTCCTGAAATCGAAGTATGAACGGACGCCGTTCTCGTATTTGTAGAACGACGCCGCGCCTGAATCGAGCATCGCCTGAACGTTGGCGGGAATCACCGCCCCCTCGTTCTTCATGCGTTCTACCGCTTCCGCGACGCCGATCGCGTCCCACGATTCGAAGACGCCGATCTCCCATCCAAAGCCCCATTTGATGGCGTTGTCGACCTCGACGATCGTGTCGGCGATCTCGGGGATCCGGTTCGCGGCATAACGCGAGATGCGCGAGGTCGTCTTCCACAAGAATTCGCCGACCTTGTCGTCGCCCCAGACCAGTTTTTTGACGCGCGAGGGAATATCCTCGATCGCCTTCGCGGCATCGAGCGACGCGAATTTTGTCTTTTCCTGAGGCTTGTATTCGAAGGTGCTCAGATCAAGTTCGAGGATCACCCGTTTGCCGGTCGCATCCTTCGACTTTTTGAAGAATCCGCCCGCGGTCTTGTCACCGAGGATCTTCTTTTCAAGCAAAGTCTGCATCACTTCGGGGATCCTGAACGTTTCGCGGTCCTCGTCGTCGGGAATCGCCGGGTAAAGATTTGAAACGACGTGCGCGGTGACATCGAGCCCGACGAGATCCGAGGTGCGGAAGGTCGCGCTCGAGGCGTGACCGATCGCCTTGCCGGTGATCTGATCGACCTCGGTCGGCGTCAATCCCATCGCGAGCATCTCGTTGAGCGTCGCCATGATCGAGAAGACGCCGATGCGGTTCGCGATGAAGTTCGGGCGGTCTTTGGCCGGCACGACGCCCTTGCCGAGCCGGATGTCGAGAAAGCCCTTCACTTCGCCGGCGATCGCGGCGTCGGTTTCCTTGATCGGGATGACCTCGACGAGCTTCATGTAACGCGGCGGATTGAAGAAATGGATGCCCATGAAGTGCGACTTGAAGTCGTCCGAAAACGGCTCGGCGATCGATTCGATCGGGATGCCGCTCGTGTTCGAAGCGATCACCGATCCCGGCTTGCGATATTTCTCGACGTCGGCGAAGACCTTGTGTTTGATGTCGAGACGCTCGACGACGGCTTCGATGACAAAGTCGCAGTCCTTAAGTTTCGGCATGTCTTCATCGAAGTTCCCGAGCGAGATCAGACCGGCGTTTTCGGCAAGCATGAATGGCGCCGGTTTGAGTTTTTTGGCGGCGGCGAACAGCGAATTGACGATCGCGTTCTTGTCGGTTGCGCCTTCTTCGCGCGGAGCGATGTCGAGCAGCAGCACCGGGATCCCGGCATTCGTCAGGTGCGCCGCGATCGCCGCGCCCATTGTTCCCGCGCCCAAAACCGCGGCCTTTCGGATATTCAGCATAGTCATAAAACGGTCCCGATAAGTGAAATTTTGATAGCGACGATTATAAATGAATGAGTATTCATTCAGCAAGACAAGACCCTTTGATGACTACCAAATCGTTCTAACCCTACCCGATTCTTCAATCGCCGTGTCGTTCGTAATGAGCGGTATGTCCAAATATCGCGCCGTTGCCGCAATCAGACGGTCGTGCAAATCAGGAATTCCGAAAATTTCGTTTGCTGCGGCGATCACACTGAAATCCATGGGACTTTCATCGAACCCGTTGGATTCTGAGGGCAATCGCCCAACATCTGCCAGCCCTGCGCTGGTGCGTCGACATTGTTGGAGGTAGACGATCTCCGCCATAACCATTGCCGGAATTCTAACGCACGTCTCAGAACGCGCCGCCGCTTCAAAAACGCGCTCGGCTCGCTTCCCAAATCTTCGCTTCTCCAAATCTAGAATCAGCCCGACGGTGTCAGTCACATATGCTTCGGCGAGGGTGAAGTTTTTCATAGTTCTCGAACTCGAGGTCGAGGTCTTTCAGTTCGCGCTCCCGAATTGATGCGAGTTCCGATTTGAGCATCCGGGCATATTCGTCATCGGAGAGGCCCCTGAAATCGATTTCGACGATGAGGTTGTCAGGCAGGTCAAGCGGCCGCAAGGGCCGCAGGACTCCGTCTTCAAAAATTGCCTGAATTGATTGAGTCATGGTGCGGAATCTTAGCAGACGACCGATATTCCGGGCAAGATTTCTACGGGGACGACTAATCGAACAAATCGTCCACGGGAAATCTCCAACCCGCCAGCGCCGGTTCGGCGTCGGCGGTTTCCCCGCGTTTGAAAAGTCGGGGAGTTTCGGGATCATCCGATGAGTAAGAACGGATCGGCGTTTCGCTCAGAAGATCGACGTCCCACACGACCTTGGTTCCGGCGGCGAAATAATCGGCGCGTTTGGCGGCCATTTCGCGCTCGGCGTTCGGACCGTGATCGGTATCGCTGCGGACCTCGACGGCGAAGATCGGCGCGCCCTCGAGAAATTTCATTCCGGCACGCTTGCCGGTGAAGAACGAGGCATCCGGACTGAAAGATTTGCGGTTCGGAAGGCTGACGAGATACCCGATGTTGTCGGTGTTCGCGCGACCGGATCCGGTTCTTTTTTCGTAATTCCGAAGGCTGATGAAGATGTTGGCAGCGGCTGATGAGGGGTCGTCTCCTGTGGACATAAGTTGAACAATTTCTCCATTTACGATCTCGGCCTTGCCCTCTGTATGGTAAAGGCGGGCAATCAGTTCGGCGGTCGAGACCTTGTGCGGTGTGTCGATGAGTACGGTCATAACTCTAATTCCTTACCGTCATTCTGCATCCGTTTGCACCCGTTTTGCAATAGAAAATCTAGCGGTTGATCGCCAAAAATGATATACATTTCGTGTCCCGAAATAGTACTCCAGGAGGTAAGAATCGTGGCCAAGATCACGGTAAACAAGAAGACATACGAAACGGACGCCGATCCGTCGACGCCGGTGCTATGGATCATCCGCGACGAGTTCGGACTGACCGGAACGAAGTTCGGCTGCGGCATCGCGCAATGCGGTTCTTGCACTATTCACATCGACGGCGAACCGCGCCGGGCCTGCATTACGACGCTCGCGTCGGTCGCCGGAAAAGAGATCACGACGATCGAGGGAATCTCGACTGCCAGCGATCATCCGCTTCAAAAAGCGTGGATCGAAAACGACGTCCCGCAGTGCGGCTATTGCCAGTCCGGCCAGATCATGGCCGCCGCCGGATTGCTTGCAAAGAAAAAGGATCCGACCGACGCCGATATCGACGCCGCGATGAACGGCATCATCTGCCGTTGCGGCACTTACAACCGCATCCGCGCCGCGATCAAGCAGGCAGCGATGCAAGGAGGCAAGTGATGGGCACGAAGATCGACAGACGTTTGTTCTTGAAGGCCAGCCTGACGGCCGGCGGCGCATTGCTTGTTTCAGTCGCCGTTCCGGGATCGTCGCGCGCGATGTCCGCGAGCCTCGGTCACGGGACGATGGCCGATGGCGGATTTCAGCCCAATGCGTTCATCAAGATCGCGAAAGACGGCAAGGTAACGATCGTTATCGGCCAGTCCGAAATGGGTCAGGGTGTTCTCACTTCTTTGGCGATGATTGTCGCCGAAGAACTTGAGGCCGACTGGTCGAAGGTCAGTTACGAATCCGGACCACCCGACAAGGCGTTCATTAATCCTCTGATCGGAAGCCAGGTGACCGGCGGCAGCACGAGCGTTCGCGCATTCTTCATGCCGCTTCGCAAGGCCGGCGCGACCGTCCGGGAAATGCTCGTTTCGGCCGCCGCGCAAGGCTGGGGAGTCGCGCCGGAGACGTGCAAAGCCGGCAATTCGATGGTCACGCATGCTGCCTCGGGACGCTCGGCCGGGTACGGTGAACTGCTCGACGCAGCCGCGAAGATCACTCTTTCGACGGAACCGAAACTAAAGGATCCGAAGGAATTCAAGCTGATCGGCAAGAGCGTCAAGCGGCTCGACACGCCGGAGAAGGTGAACGGAACGGCGGAATTCGGGATCGACGTCAATCGTCCCGGGATGCTTTTCGGATCGGTCCAGCGTGCACCGGTTCCGCGCGGGACGGTAAAAAGCGTCGACGACGCGCCGGCGAAAGCTGTCAAAGGCGTTGTCGCAGTCGTCAATCTCGGATACGGAGTCGGCGTCGTTGCGCAGAACTATTTTGCGGCTCGAAAGGGACGCCAGGCGCTCAAGATCGTTTGGGACGAGGGCTCGAACGCGACCGTTTCGAGCGAAGCGATCCTCGCATCGTATAAAGACGCGGCCGCGAAGGAAAGCGGAAAGGCGGCGAAATCCGTTGGCAACGTTGCGACGGCCAGATCCGGGGCGGCGAAGACCGTTGAAGCAGAGTACTTCGCGCCGTTCCTGGCGCACGCCACCATGGAGCCGATGAATTGCACGGCCGATGTCCGGGCCGACGGCGCCGACGTCTGGTGCGGAACGCAGTCTCAGCTCGTCGTCCAGGGAAGCGTCGCCAAGGCGCTCGGGCTCGCGCCGGAAAAAGTCGGCGTTCACACTATGTTGCTCGGCGGCGGTTTTGGCAGACGTGTCGGAGTCGATTACGTCATGGACGCAGTGATGCTTTCGAAAGCCGCCGGCAAGCCGGTCAAGGTCGTTTGGACGCGCGAGGACGACACACAGAACGATTTTTTTCGCCCGGCGACATTCAACAAGTTAAGCGCGGGCCTCGGAGCGGACGGCAAGCCGGTTTTCTGGCACCACAAGATCGTCAACGGCTCGATCATGGGTGAACTGGCGCCCGCAGTTTTCGGTTTTCCGTTCCCTGCCGACCAGATGGACGATTCTTCGTACGAAGGCGCGCACAACCTTCCGTACTCGATCCCGAATTTCCAGGTCGACTGGATCCGCAAGGACACCGGAATCCCGCTCGGATTTTGGCGGTCTGTCGGGAGCTCGCACACCGCGTTCTCGGTTGAATGCTTTCTTGACGAACTCGCGGCGGCGGCCGGCAAGGATCCGCTCGAGTATCGCTTGTCGTTGCTCGACCCGAAGTCGCGCTTCGCGGGAGTCTTGAAACTCGCGGCCGAAAAGGCCGGCTGGTCGACAAAACCGGCCGCGGGGGTCGGTCGCGGGATCGCGGTCGCCGAAAGCTTTGGAAGCTATGTCGCGCAGGTCGCGGAAGTGTCAGTCGGAAAGGACGGATCGGTCAAGGTCAACCGCGTCGTGTGCGCCGTCGATTGCGGCCAGACCGTCAATCCGGACACGATCGAAGCGCAGATGGAAGGTGGGATCATCTACGGGCTGACGGCCGCGCTGTACGGCGAGATCACCGTCAAGAACGGTCGGATCCAGCAGGGCAACTTCAATAATTACAAGATGTTGCGGATGGGTGAGACGCCGAAGATCGAGGTCCATATCCTGCCCAGCAGCGAGCCGCACGGCGGCGTCGGCGAACCCGGAACGCCGCCGATCGCGCCGGCCGTCGTGAACGCGATCTTCGCCGCGACCGGCAAGCGGATCAGGAGCCTTCCGATCAGGGCGGCGGACATCACGGGGTAAGTAAAAAATCGGGATTTCATTGCGACTTCGTGCCTTTACGGGATCATCGTTCGCGCCATGACGCGAAGTCGCAAACAAGCTTCTGTCGACGCGGAAATTTCATGGATTGCGCATCGGTTTAACCCGAATTACGCGTAGGAGATTCTTGCCCGCGAATTTCCGCCAATCAGCGCGAATAAACGGCCATCTGACAGAAGAAGCGTGGATCAGGAATGGGTCACGTATGGAGAATTGCAGCAAGATTCGATTTGTTGCAACGGTCTTGCTCTGCTTGATTCGCGTTCATTGGCGCAGATTCGCGGGCGGGAACCTTCTTTCGTTGCGTAATTTGGGTTTAACATACCGATCGCGCTGATGCCGACGAAGAACCTAAAGAAGTACTTTAAGAAATCGCTTGACACCCGCGGTTGATTTGACGATACTCGAACCGTTCAGCAAAAGGAAACCTCGAAACTCACGACAGACTCACTGTCTCTCAAATTTCACAAACGCCTTTTGCCTCGAACATAAATTCACACAATTGGAGACAAAAAATGAGACATATTCTCTTTGTGATCCTCGCATCACTCTTTCTGGGCGTCTCGATAAACGCTCAAACGACCACACCCAAATCCTCGCCCGGCATGGAAACAAAGGCCCGGAAACCAATCTTCCGGGCAACAAAGGACCAGATCATTCAGGTCCAGCGGATGCTGAAAGTCGCCGAGACCGGCAAGATGGATGACCAATTCCGGATCGAGATCAAGAAGTACCAAACCGCGAACGGACTCCGTTCCACCGGCACTTTGAACCGCGCGACACTCGAGAAGATGGGAATTCCGCTGACTGAAGCGCAGCAGGCGATGCCCGTCGATCCGAACTCGTTCGCCTCCGCCGACGGCGACAAAAAGGCAAAACGCGGACCCGTTTTCCGGGCCACCAAAGAGCAGGTGACGGCGGCGCAGAACTTGCTGAAAAACAAGGGTTTGCTGGCGACCGAGGCAACCGGAAAACTTGACCCTGAAACACGCGCGGCACTGAAGGCATATCAGGAATCGAGCGGGTTGAAGGTAACGGGAACGCTCAATCAAGCGACACTCGAAAAGATGGGAATCGCGCTGACCGAAAAGCAGCGCGAGAACACCTCGAAGGCGTCGCAGTAGCGGTCCGGGACGCGGCCGGTCAACGAGCGCGGCCGGCCGCGTTTTCAAAATCGGCGCCATTCGACTATATTTTGCGTGTCGTTTTTCTTCGACGCTCAAGATGCAGGAAACGAACGTTTATTTTTATGTGACGCCGGTAGCGCTCGCCTTTTTGTTGCTCGAGATCGCCGCGTGCTGGGCGCTGAAAAAGAAGTACATCACGTTCAACGAGGCGATCGCCAACTTCGGAACTCAGCTCGGGAACCAGACGACGAATATTCTGGTGATGGTCGGAGTGTACTTCGTTTACGGCTATCTGTGGGAGCATTTCAGGATCTTCACGATCCCCGTGAACTGGTGGAGTTCGATCTTGCTTCTGCTCGGCGTGGATTTCGTCTTCTACTGGGTTCACCGCTGGGGACACGAGATCAACATCCTTTGGGCTGCACACTCGCCGCATCATTCCGCGGAGGAGATGAACTTTTTCGTTGCTCTGCGCGCGAGCGTGACGCAGCGGCTCTGTTCGTTCCTGTTCTTTTGGGTGCTCACGATCGTCGGGTTCACACCGGCGCACATTTACACCGTCGTCGCGATCCACTTGTTCATCGCGTTCCTGCACCACACGGAACTGATCTACAAGTTCCCGCGAACGATCGAGTGGCTGTTCACAACGCCGTCGCACCATCGCGTGCATCACGGGGTCAATTTGCAGTATCTCGATAAGAACTACAGCGAGTTCCTGATCGTCTGGGACCGTATGTTCGGGACCTTTGAGGAAGAAAAGGAGCCGGTCGCGTACGGGATTCTCGATCATCCCGGGACGTGGAACCCGATCCAGATCAACTTCCATTTCTACATCCGGCTCTGGAAGTTGGCGGTCGCGGCGCCGTTCTGGTGGGACAAGATCCGGATCTGGTTCATGCCGGCCGGATGGGTTCCGCGCGGACTTGAAAAACACGAAAAGCCCAGCATAACCCGGGAAAATCAGGTGAAGTTCAGGCCCCAAATGTTCGCGAACGCGAAGCTCTACCTGATCGTTCAGGTCGTACTCGGACTGGCGCTGATGATCGGCGTCATCTCGAATCTCTACGGTTGGACGACCGGCGAGAAATGGTTCGGCGCCGGACTTCTTTGGTGGCAAATCATCAACTGGAGCGGCATTCTCGAGGCTAAGTCGTGGACCTGGCTCTCGGAATCGCTCCGCAACATCGTCACGCCGGTCGCGGTCGTCGCTATGAGCGATCTCATCCCTCAAAGCGGGATCCTCGCGAT
>JAKQII010000200.1 GCA_029557535.1 Acidobacteriota bacterium | reverse complement strand
AACTCAACCGCCCATGTTATTCCGGCAGGCTCTAAGACCCCTGAATTCGCTAGGTCGCCCCTCGCAGGGCTCAATTCGCGTTTATTCTAGACATGCGGCAATCTCCGGACCTGCACGTATTTCTCCGACAGACTCCTTGATTCATGAATCCTGGATCTTGAATTCTATTCATACCTGAGGCATTCGATCGGATCGAGTCTTGATGCGCGCAAGGCAGGAAAGACGCCGAACACGAGTCCGACTCCGATCGATACGGTCAGGCCCGTAATGACCGCCCAGAGCGGGATCTGCGCGGGCAAACTCGGCAACAGCAGAATGATCAGATTGCTGATCCCGACTGCAAGGACCACACCGATGAGACCTCCAAAGAACGTCAGCGTCATCGCCTCGAGCAGGAACTGAAGAACGATCGCGCCTTTGGTCGCTCCGATCGCCTTACGGATCCCGATCTCTTTCGTGCGTTCGGTGACCGACACGAGCATGATATTCATGACGCCGATGCCGCCGACGAGCAGGCCGAGACACGAGATCGCGATCGCGACGAGTCCGACGCCGCCGATGATTCCGTCGAACTGCGCAATGAAGTTGTCTGCCGTTTTGATGTCGAAATCGTTAGGCTCGCCGAACTTGACCCCGCGCCGCTGACGAAGGATGCCCTCGATCTCCTGAACCGCGTCGTTGAGCTGTCCCTGCTTCGCCTGAATGATGTGAAGCACCGCGTCGCGTGTCGGAGCCTCCTTGCGCGCCGTTCGGAAGGGCAAAAAGACCTTGCGGTCCTCTTCGTTTTCGCCGAAAAATCCGGCCTTTCTCTTCTCAATAACGCCGATGATCTCCCAAGTCGTTCCGTTCATCCGGACGACCTTTCCGACGACGTCATCCTGTTGGTCGGGGAAAAGGGCCTCAACCGTGTTGACGCCGACCACGAGCACTTTTCTGCGTTGGTAGTTGTCGGCATCCGAGATCCACCGGCCCTGGCGCAGAACGATATTGGTGATTCCCATATAATTCGGAGTCACGCCGTCGGTCAGGGCCCAGCGGTAGTTCTTGCCTTCATAAACCAGGTTGTCGTCGAAACCCGTGCCCCATGAGCCGATATTCGGTGCCACGATCGCGATGTCCTCGACGGTCGACGACTGGGCGAGGACCGCGTTCGCATCGTCTTCCGTCAACGGTTTCCGATTGCGCTCGTCGCGGTTGCGATTGCCGAAGCCGGTCGACAAGTGGAACGCGTAAATGTTGTTCGTGCCGTATTCCTCGACGATCGAGACGATCGACTGTCGCATCCCGGTGAGGATCGACGCCACGACGATCGCCGTGATCACGCCGATCACGATCCCGAGTATGGTCAGGAACGAGCGGAATTTGTGCCCCATGACGCTGTCCAGCGCCATTCGCAGCACTTCTTTTGGAACTGAAGTCACCATAGTTCAATTGGGATTTCGGATTTTGGATTTCGGATTTGGGATTGCACTCTCGCCGCAAAACGGAATCGAAAAAATCGCAAATCGCAAATCGAAAATCGAGAATCGAAAATAACTAGGTCCGTGTCAATGCGACGATCGGATCGAGCCGCGCCGCCTTCCAGGCAGGATAAAGCCCTGCCAAAACTCCGATCACGCTCGAAACGCCGACGGCCAGAATGATGTACCCGAAAGTGATCGTCATCGTGATCTCGAGAAGTACCGTGATCAGCTGCGTCACTCCCGTTGCGAGCACCAGTCCGAGAATTCCGCCGACGACGCACAGCAGCGCCGATTCGATCAGGAACTGCATCAGGATCTGTTTGCGCGTCGCGCCGATCGCTTTCCGAAGACCGACCTCGAAGGTCCGTTCGGTGACGGAAACGAGCATGATGTTCATGACGACGATCCCGCCGACCACCAAAATGATCATCGTGATCGGGATGACGACCGCCGCGATCGCGCCCGTGAACTGATCCATCTGTGTATTGAACTCGTCCGTGTTGACGACGCTGAAAGTGTCCTCCTCGCTGCCGATCAGCCCGCGCTTGTTGCGCAACGTAAGCTGCGCATTCGCGATCGCGTCCTTGAACACTTCCGCGGTGATCGATTTCCCGTGAACCTGCAGTCCGCCGGTCCGCGAAAAGATCTGGTTATGCAGCGTGACCGGGATGTAGATATTGCGGTCCATCGAATCGCCGAAAAACGATCCGCGCTTTTCTTCGATCCCGATGATCGTCAACGGTACGCCCCGAACTTTGATCTGCTCGCCGATCGGATTTCGGTTCGGAAAGAACTTGTCCTGCAGATCCGTGCCGATGACGCAGACCTTCGCCGATCGTTCAACTTCCGCGTCGGAGAAAAAGCGACCGACCGAAATGGTCTTGTCCTCGATATCGACCATATTCGCGGTGTCGCCGATGATTCTGACCGAGGGCATTTCGATGCCGTCCTGCGTGATGTCGGCGCCGGCGTTCATTGACGCGCCGACCGCCGAGCACAGTCTGCAGTTGTCGCGGATATAGAGGTACTCTTCCCAAACGATGTCCTTGTTGCGCCGGTTCCGTCGCTCGAACTCCTCATCCGAAACGCGGCCCATATTGGCCATCCGGGTCATCATGAAGTGGTTCGAACCGAGGACTTTTGAGACCTTGTCGATGACATAGGTCTTGAGCCCGCTGATCGACGCGCCGACGACGACGACCGCGGCGACGCCGATGATGATCCCGATCAACGTCAGGAACGCACGGAGTTTGTGTTCGATGATCGACTTCAGCGCAATGCCGAACGCATCCGAATAGAATGAATAAAGCTGCCGCATATGAAAAACTTTGTGCCCGGACGGCCTATCGGCGCGCCGTCGCGGTCGTGGAACTGAATTCGGAACGTAGTCCGCGAACAGGGTCGGACAAATTGCTAACGAACCGCGCTCGCGTTAAGTTTCGAGAAAAGTTCGATATGCCCGGTTTGTACCCGAAAACACCGCTCGTGCTATACTTTCACTTTATTTTTCGCACTCAAATCTTCAGGAGAATCAAGACTTGGCCGTTTTAGTTGATAAGAATACGCGCCTGATCGTGCAGGGAATTACAGGCAAGGAAGGCACTTTTCACACGCTTCAGATGATCGATTACGGAACCAACGTAGTCGGCGGCGTCACACCCGGAAAGGGCGGTACGACACATGAAGGCGTGCCCGTCTTCAATACCGTTGCCGATGCGGTTCGCGAAACCGGAGCCGACGCTTCAGTGATCTATGTTCCGCCGGCATTTGCAGGCGACGCGATAATGGAAGCCGCCGACGCCGGGATTCCGCTGGTCGTTGCGATCACCGAAGGAATTCCGGTCGCCGACATGGTGTCGGTTCGGGAATATCTCCGCGACAAGAACACCCGGCTGATCGGCCCGAACTGTCCCGGCATCATTTCTCCCGGGAAATGCAAGATCGGAATCATGCCGGGCCACATTCACAAAGAGGGTCGGATCGGTGTTGTGTCGCGGTCGGGAACGCTGACGTACGAAGCGGTCGGTCAGCTCACGGCGCTCGGACTCGGGCAATCGACGGCGATCGGGATCGGCGGCGATCCGATCATCGGAACAAATCACACGGACGCGCTGCGGCTTTTTGAGGCCGACGACGAAACCGACGCGATCATCATGATCGGCGAGATCGGCGGTACCGCCGAAGAGGACGCGGCCGCCTTCGCGAAAGATCATGTCAAGAAGCCGATCGTCGCGTTCATCGCGGGCCAGACCGCGCCTCCGGGACGCCGCATGGGACACGCCGGAGCGATCATTTCGGGCGGCAAGGGCACGGCGGCCGAGAAGATGAAGGCGTTGACCGAGGCCGGCATCCGGGTCGTCGAATCACCGGCTGACATCGGCCAGGCGATCGTCGAGTTGCTCGGATCGAAGGCTGCGGCATAGGCGATCCTCAAGTCACGGAATGGATAACGAGGCCCTTATCAGGCGCTGGTTCCGGGAAGTATGGAACGAAAAGCGCGAGTCGGTGATCGATGAATTGCTCGATGCAGACTCGGTCCATCACGGACTCGGAGGGACCCAACGTGCGGTGATCCAAGGTTCCGGAAATTTCAAGGATTTCTACCGGGCGTTCCTGGCAGCGTTTCCGGACCTGGAAATAGACGTGGAAGATACGTTCGCGGCTGGCGATAAGGTCGTTGTTCGGTGTACCGTCCGCGGAACGCATTCGGGTGAAGGCCTCGGGATCGCGCCGACCGGGAAGCGAATCGAGATCACCGGAATCGGGATCTGCTCGGTCCGCGATGAAAAGTTCGTTGAAGTTTGGAACGAATTCGATTTCCTGAACCTCTACAACCAAATCGGAATGCTCGATTTCAAGTCGCAATGAGGTTTTCGCATTCGTTCCACGTCGAATCGTCAGATATTGACGCTCAGGGGCACGTCAACAACGTGGCCTACGTCCGCTGGATACAGGACGTCGCGGTCGCGCATTGGAACGAGGCCGTCGATTCGGAAACACGCGAGCGTCTGACGTGGCTTCTGACCCGTCACGAGATCGATTATCTCCGGCAGACCTTTACCGATCAGTACGTGACGGCGACGACGTGGGTCGGAAACGCTTCCCGCGTGACATGCGAGCGATTTACGGAGATCTGCCGCGGCGATGAAATGCTGGTCAGGGCGCGCAGTGTCTGGTGCCTTATCGATCGGGGAAACCTCAAACCGACCCGAATTTCCAAGGAATTAAGAACGGTTTTTGGGATGACTGACAACGTCAGGATTTGAACAAGGGGGATTATGCGGCCAATTCGGCCGGCGATATTTTGCAAAGAGGAAGAATCATTGATCATGAGCAATTTAACATTTGGAATCATCAAGCCCGACGCGGTTGCGAAAGGGCATACCGGAAAGATCATCGACCGCATCATCGGCGCCGGATTCACGATCCGCGGAATGAAGCTGATCCATCAGTCGAAAAGACAGGCCGAGGGCTTCTACGCGGTCCATCGCGAGCGTCCGTTCTTTGGTGAGCTGACCGAATTCATGTCGAGCGGACCGTGCGTCGTTCTCTGCCTTGAGAAAGACAATGCGGTTCCGGCGTGGCGCGATCTGATGGGGGCGACGAATCCGGCAGAAGCCGCGGAAGGCACTCTGCGCAAGGAATTTGCGGGTTCGATCGGTGAGAACGCGGTTCACGGTTCGGACTCCGATGAGAACGCCTCCATCGAAATCGCTTATTTTTTCAGCAAGCTTGAATTAGTTTAGTTAAAAGGATATAAAAGTCCGTAAGTTCGTGACCGACCGTTAAACCGCCGAATTTGCGGACTTTAATCCAATTCTCAAGGAACGGTATCTGATGAAGAAATGCCCTAATTGTCAGCGTGAGTTTCCGGATGCGATGCGGTTTTGTCAAACGGACGGGACGCCGCTTGCGGATGCGGTCGAGGAGCTCGTCGCCGAGGATCCGTTGAAGACGACGGTGGTCCGGCAAGAAGAACTCGCCTCGATGATGCCGCCCGACGATCCGTTCAAAACGATGGTCGCCTCAAACCTCGAAGAGAAGGATGATGAAGACGACGTTCTTCAACTCCCGCAACCGGATTTCGACCCGCTCGCGACAATGGTCGTTCCGCCGATCCAGGCGACTGGCAATTCTTCCCTTGAGGATCTGGTTCCGACTCCACCTGTGGCGGCGCCGGACGAGCCGCTCCCGCCGATGCCGTCGGTGCCGATCGATGCGCCGATCGCACCGCCCGTTTTCAGCGAGCCGGTGATCGAGCCGCCGAGTTTTTCTCAGGATCAAGGCGCGGCAAGTGATGACGACATTCCGGCGACTGTGATGCAGTCTCCGTTCGAAGCTTTCATCGCGCCGCCCGACCCGCCGTCACCTTCGTTCGGAGGAACATCCGATCCGGCGTCTGTCCCGCCGCCTTCGTTCGATCCGCCAAGCGAGCCCCCACCGGTTGCGCCGCCATCGTTCGATCCGCCAAGTGAGCCGGTCGCGGCCCCTTCGGAGCCGGCGCCGTTTCAGCCGCCGCCAATGGGTGTTCCGCAGTCGCCTTTTTCGGCGCCACAGACCCCGTTTGCGCCTGAAAGCCAGCCGATGCAGGCCGCGGCATGGAACCCGCCGCCGGCGCCGGTTCAGGCGTGGCAGCAGCAACCGGTCGGCGCCGACACGCCGTTCCAGCCGCCGGCAGAAGGCGTTGCCGGACAGAGCAAGATGCTCGCGATCATTTCGCTCGTCGCCGGAATCCTCGGATTCCTGATGAGCTTCGGGGCGATCGTGCCGCTGATCTCTTTGATCTGCATGCCGGTGTCGTTCCTCGCAAACGTCGCGGCGATCATTATGGGATTCATGGCGCGCGGCAGGGCAAAGAACGATCCCGAAAATTACGGCGGGGCCGGACTCGGTCTGGGTGGAATCATCCTGGGTGCGCTTGGTATCATAGTGGTGGTGGGGTTGTTCATCATTGCCTTTGCGGCTGCGTTCTTCATGCAGATGCGATAGTTTTCGGTCTGCGGAATGACATTTAGACGAGTATGTCGATAGTTTCTGACGTTTTGAAATCAACCGTTGCGGTGGTCAAGGGGATGAAGCGTACGCTTTCCGAGATCCCGCGTGAAAAATGGACCGTCCAATATCCGGACGTTCCGGTCACCGTCCAGCCGCGTTACCGCGGTCAGCATCTCCTTCACGTCGATGAGAACGGTAAGGAAAAGTGCGTCGCATGCTATCTGTGCGCGGCCGCGTGTCCTTCCGAATGCATTTACATCGAGGCCGAGAACGATCCGCGTCCGTACGATGAAAGGATCGGCCGCGATGAACGATTCGCCCGGGTTTACAATATCGATTACGGTCGTTGCATATTCTGCGGATTTTGCGTCGAAGCGTGCCCGAAAGACGCGATCACTCACGGCTATAACTTCGAGATCTCGGTCTACAACCGGGCAGATCTGCTGAAGACGAAAGACGATCTTTTGATCACGAAGCAAAAACAATCCAAGAATTACCGGGTCGCGCTTTCGACCGAGGACGTCGATTCCGAATTCAAGGAAGTTTGATGCGATTGGGCGTCAGTCTTGAACCGGATCCGAGTGGGTGTCAATCCGTCGGGTCCGGTTTTCATCATTCATGAACGCGATCACCGAGTTTCCGCCGACCCCGAAAGGGCGCGATTTTGAGATCAAGGCGCTCGGACTTCGCGATTTCGCGGGATTGCGTCGCGACGACCAGCGGCTCGATCCGTTCGAACTCGCTCGATATGCGAAACTCCTCGTTGTCGATTACGAGCAGATCGAGCCATTCCTTTCGGGTGAGACGCGAGAAGAACTGCTTCAGGGCAGTAAGGACTCCTGGTCGGGCGGAGCGTGTTCGCAGCGACTGCCGGACGGCCGGAAGCTGATCATTCTGAACCCGACCCACAGTCCGAATAGACAGAACGCGACCTTGATGGAAGAGATAAGCCATGTGTTCCTTGGGCATCAGCCGTCGCGACTCGCGGTCCGGACGCTGAACAAGCAAGGCAAGACGATCGCTCGCGACTATCGGCCCGAGATCGAAGAGGAGGCTTACGGCGTCGGTGCCGCCGCGCTCGTGCCCTTCGCGTCGCTGAAACGTTTCATTCGCCGGGGAAAGACGTCCCGCGAAATCGCCAAACACTTCAACGTCAGCCGCGATCTTGTCGAGTACCGGATCAAAATCTCGAAACTGTGGGACGAATATGCATCGTCCATCCTCGTAAACCGCGAGTATTAGTGGCTTTGTTGAATTTCCCCGACGTCCGAACTAGAATTCACTTCGATGGCTGAACTACACCAAGCGACAACATCTCCCGATCCGAATCTGTCGGTTGTCGACAAGCTCCGAATGCTTCTCGACATCACCAAGACGATCAGCCGTTCGCTGGATCTTGATGAGGTTCTCACGCTCGTCATGGACACGCTCGATTCACTGATCAACTACGATGCCGCCGGGATCTATCTGATCGAACACGACGGCGCCGGCGATAATCCCTACATCTTCAAGTCGAAGGCACTGAGCGGGTACGAGATTCCGTTCGCTCTCGTTGAACCCCAGCTCAAACTCGGCGAGGGATTCATCGGTTATTGCGCGCAAACAGGGAAGTCGATCATTTCAGGCGACGTGACCAAGGATCCGCGATATTTTTCGGCGCGCGAAGCGACTCGTTCGGAAATGGTCGCTCCGATCGTCTCAAACGATCAGGTGATCGGCGTTTTCGACCTCGAAAGCGATAAACTGGACGCATACACGCAAGATGACCTGCAGATTCTTCAGATGCTCGCGTCCCAGGTGGCGATCATCATCGAGAAGGTCGAGCTTCACGAACAGGTCGTCGAGAAGAAACGGCTCCAGGCTCAGCTCGAGATCGCGAGACAGGTGCAGTTGGAGTTGCTCCCCGACCATGATCCGAAGATCAAGGGATTCGACGTCAGCGCGTACGTTTTTCCGACCGAGCAGGTGTCGGGCGACTATTATGACTGGGTGAAGGTGTTCGACGATCAGGTCGGGATCATTGTCGCCGATGCGGTCGGCAAAGGCATCCCGGCGGCTTTGCTGACAGCGTTTCTCCGCGCGTCGCTCAGGCTTGCCGTTCAGATCGGATACGCGCCGCACATCGCGTTGTCGAAGGTCAGCAACCTCTTGTGGGATTCGGTCGAATCGCACCAGTTCATCACCGCGATCTACGGGATACTCGATTCGACGAACCGCACATTTGTTTTTTCAAACGCCGGACACAACCCGCCGCTTCTCGTCAAACCAAATGGTGATTACCGGTTCGTGGAATACGGCGATCTGCCGCTCGGAATGTTCCGGGAGATGCGCTATCACCAACACTTCATTAAGTTTGACGAAGAACAGGTACTGGTCCTTTACACCGACGGCATCACCGAGGCCGCGCGCGACGACGGCGAAGAATACGGTCGCGAGCGGTTTGCCCGACGGGTCATCGAGGGAATCGACCTGCCGTCGAAAGAACTCGTCGATTTCATTCGAAAGGGCGTCGCGGATTTCACAGAACACAAATTCCTTGATGACGACGGGACGCTTTTCATCATTAAGGCCGACTAGATCGAACTCAAAAAAACAAGGGAACGCGGATGGTTCCCGAAATCGCAACCTTCCGCGTTCCCTCGTTGTCAGTGGAATCGTTTCAGTGACCGGTCAGCGACGATCCGACATTGTCGCCCCCGGGGACGACCGGCGTTCGGTAATCGCCGTAATTCAGCTTGTCATTCGATGTCGAAAAGGCATACATGTCGAAGCCAAACGCATCGAAGAACTGGACGAGTTCGATCGACCGGTCCAGATAGACGACCTCCGGAAAGCCCATTTCCGCTCGTATCTCAAGGAGTCGCTCAACAACTTCGAGCGGCGCGAAACATTTTACCGGGTCATTGAAAGTCGCCATCAGTCTTCCTCGTCCAACCGTCGCGGACGATCCGCGAACAGTTCTTAGATTACGCCTTTCGGATAATGGTTGTTTTCAAAAAATTCTGAACAACCTGATGGAATACTCGGTTCTCTAAACGTTTGGAAGGAATGTATTGTCTTTTTGGTGTTCTAGTATTAAAGTTAATGAGAATCCTTTCCCCGAGACTTTAGAAGGAGCAAGATAATGAGAAAGAACGTATGCTTTGCGCTGAGTATCGCGTTAGCCGTTTTGTTTTCCGGGTATTCGTATGCTCAAGATGCGCGTGTGACGTTCGCGGTCGGTGACATTTACGTGATCTCGGCGAAGGCCGGCGGAGTGAGTGTCGTCGAAGGAAAAGTGGCGTTGTCGCGAAAAGCGGGCAAGAACGGACTGTTGTTGAAGAATGATCAACTCGAAGCAGGCGATAGAGTAACGACCGGTCCGGACAGCAAGGCTGAGGTCCTGCTGAATCCGGGTTCGTACCTTCGGATCGGCTCCAACACCAGTTTCGAGTTTGAGAATACGAGTCTTGAAGATCTTCGGGTGAAGTTCCATTCCGGCAGCGCGGTCATCGAGGTTCTTGCTTCGGACGACTTCGCGATAAACGTCGCGGTGTCGGGCACATCGTTCAAACTCAACCGCTCCGGCGTATTCCGCATCGACGTTACCGGAGACGGCGGCGCGCGTGTCGCGGTTTGGAAGGGTCGGATGACCGTTAACGGCGACGACGTTAAATCGGGCCGCGTGGCGATCATCAGCGGTTCGAATGCCGCGGTCGCGAAGTTCGATCGCGACGGCGGCGATGACCTTGATGTCTGGAGCAAGTTCAGGGCAAAGGAAGTCGCGGCGATCAACGGCAGATTGGAGCGCAACGCGATGCGGTCGTCGCTACTCAATGCTTACAACAACGGTCGCTGGAACGCCTACAATTCGTTCGGCCTCTGGGTTTTCGATCCGATCCGACGGATGTGGTGCTTCCTTCCGTTCGGCGGCGGCTGGGGATCGCCGTACGGTTACGGTTATTCGTTCAACATGTGGTATTGCCGCATGCCGTACTGGGTGTACACGCCTCCGGTAGTACCGCCTTCGGGCGGCGGCGGGGTTACCCCGACGCAGCCGGATCCACGCGTGGTTCGCAGTCAGACGCCGCCGTTCCAGCGCACGAATCCTGACGGCTCGCCGGGCGGCGGTATAAACCGCGTCCCGCCGACGTCGACATCGGGCGATTCAACACGAGACCGTGGCGGTAGACTGCCGAGGAACAATGACGAGTCTCCGCGTTACGACAAGACGCCGCGGTACGAAACGACAAAGCCTATCTCGACGCCCGAACCGTCGACTCCGATCATCGTTCCGCCGTCCTCGACGAGAGGCAAATCGGACAAAGACAACTAAAGTTCCGAATATGGAAAGATGAGGCCGTGCGACCGCGCGGCCTTTTCTTATTGCGCGGAATGACCGAAAAACAATCCCAGCGCGTCCTTTGGCGACTCCTGAAGTTGGGTGAAATAAGGCTGCAGCACGAGAAACACCGACTGGATCCCGTTGAAGACGAAATGCAAGACAACGCTTGGGAGCAAACGCCCGGTCGAGGCCCTGACGATTGTCAGGATCAGGCTTAAAACGAGCAACAGCGTAAGGGACGCGACGCTGTTGTAGTATTGCGGAATATGGACAGCGACGAACAAGATCGTGACAAGCGATATTGCCGGGACCATGCCGACCGACTTGGCCGCCGCCGGGTACAGGACGCCGCGATATACGATCTCCTCAACTATCGGGGCCGAAAAAGTGGCGATGATCGCGAGCAGCAAAGTCGCTTCGCGGGAGCTCTTGAGAATCTTCTCGAAAGGAGTTTCCTGATCCGGAAAATATGTTCCGATCACCGCGACGAGCGCGAAGAAACCAACGATGATAAGAATGCCGTGCCAAATCCTGAAAGTTCCGAGATCCCAACCGAGACTGTTGAAAAAAGGTAGTCGACGTCCTTTGGTGACTATCCGCCAGGCAAGAAGCAAAGTCACGACATGAGCCGGTACGATCGCCACGATCTGCAAAAGCAGCGCCGTCTTGTCGCGGTGCAGGAAATCATTGAGGTTCGCGGAGTCGATCTGCATCGCGACCGAGTACGGCAAGACGAAGAAGACCGGTGTGACGAGGATCAGGAGTATGCTGACGATCCACAGTGCGATGCCTGTCCCGAGTCCCCAGACGGGATTATCGGGAGAAACAGCTTCGCTGATCGCCGTCTCCGCCGGAACTTCCGGTGAAAGCCCGTCTTCGAATGAAAGTTGGTCGTCGTTCACGCGTTCGAGTGTAACTAAAAGCAAAGCTAGTTCCAAGTTTGAAATTTCCCGTGAATCGGGATAACCTAAAATCCCGTGGAGCAACACGGACACAATCCCCGACAAAATGTTTTAGCGGTAATTCCGGCTCGATTTGCGTCCACTCGACTCAGCGGCAAGCTTTTGCTCGAAATCGCCGGCAGACCGCTCATCGTCCATACTCTGAATCAAGT
Organism: Acidobacteriota bacterium; assembly: GCA_029557535.1. GTDB lineage: Bacteria > Acidobacteriota > Blastocatellia > Pyrinomonadales > Pyrinomonadaceae > JAFDVJ01. Next base: position 7,941 of record JAKQII010000200.1, on the reverse strand, counting down.
GAAGAAGGCTCGAAACGTTGATCGCGTGATCGTCGCGACGGATGACGAGCGGATCAGACGAGTCGTAGAACAGCATGGCGGCGAAGCCGTGATGACATCGCCGGATCACACGAGCGGCAGCGATCGTGTCGCTGAGGTCGCGCGTTGGCTCAGTCCCGAATGCGGGATCGTCGTCAACGTCCAGGGCGACGAACCGATGATCCCTACGGCAACGATCGAACGGTGCATCGATGCGCTGATCCAAGACGAATCGGCCGACATCGCGACGACTTCGGAGACGATCACCGATCCGGCCGATGTGCTCGATCCGAACGTCGTCAAAGTCGTCACCGACAGGGACTCATGCGCCGTTTATTTTTCCCGATCGCCGATCCCGTTTCCGCGATCCGCCGTTGAGCGCCACGGTTCTCTCGCGGCCGCTCTTGAGCGCGAGCCGGAAGTGATCGGAACGTTCCGCAAACACACCGGACTTTACGCCTATCGCCGGGACTATCTTTTGAAATTCTCGGCAATGGACGCGTCGCCGCTCGAAAGAGTTGAAATGCTCGAGCAGCTTCGGGCACTCGAATCAGGCGCGAGGATCCGCGTGGTCGAGGTTGACGAACGGTCAATCGGGGTCGATACCGAAAGTGATTTCGAACGGGTCAGAAGAGCTTTGGAGACGCCGGGATGAGCGAACTTCTTGGACTGTTGTTCTTTGTCGTGGTGATTGCGGGCTTCTATTTCGGGCTTCGCGCGATCGCCAAAGCGAGACCGAAATCGGAGCAGGAGTTCGAAAAGAGCGTCGCGGAAAGCACCTCCATGCTCGGAGCGAGCATGAACGCGCTCCAGGAATTGCTAAACCCGGAAGCCGCGAAGTCAAAAGAAGTTCAGATGCAGTTGAAGGAAGGCCGTTATTCGAAGAAACGGCGTGAAGGAAAGAGCGGCGGACCGGCCGACATCGAAACCGAAATCGAGAAGGGAGAAGAATGACAAAATACATATTCGTTACCGGCGGTGTTGTTTCAAGTCTTGGAAAAGGATTGGCGGCGGCATCGATCGGATGTCTGCTTGAGGCGCGGGGGATGTCGGTCCAGATGATGAAACTGGATCCGTACATCAACGTCGATCCGGGGACGATGTCTCCGTTTCAGCACGGCGAGGTGTTCGTCACCGACGACGGCGCCGAAACTGACCTCGATCTCGGGCATTATGAGCGGTTCACGCACGCCAAGCTCTCGCAGGCGAACAACTGGACGAGCGGCCGGATCTACCTCAGCGTTATTGAGAAGGAACGACGCGGCGATTATCTCGGCAAAACGATCCAGGTGATCCCGCACATCACCGACGAGATCAAGGCCGCGGTTCGCGCCGTTGCCGAGAAGGAGCAGCCCGACGTGCTGATCGTCGAGATCGGCGGAACCGTCGGCGACATCGAGTCGTTGCCGTTCATGGAGGCCATCCGGCAGATCGGCAACGAAGAAGGCCGCAACAACGCTATCTTCGTCCATGTGACGCTGGTGCCGTTCATCGCCGCCGCCGGCGAGCTCAAGACGAAACCGACGCAGCATTCGGTCAAGGAACTGCGCGAGATCGGTATCGCGCCTGACGTTCTGTTGTGCCGCTCGGACCGGCCGTTGTCGCTCGATCTGCGAAAGAAGATCGCGCTGTTCTGCAACGTTCAGGAGAATGCCGTCATTTCTGCGCTGGACGTCAAGACGATCTACGAGGTCCCGCTCGCATTCCACGAACAAGGACTTGATTCACTCATCCTCGACGATCTTCATCTGCGTGAACGATTCCCCGACGTGGATCTCAAGAAGTGGCGGAAACTCGTTTCGACGATCAAGGAACCGTCCGATGGAGAGGTCAAAATCGGGATCGTCGGAAAATACGTCGAGCTCGAAGACTCGTACAAAAGCCTGCGCGAGGCGTTGACCCACGCGGGGGTGGCGAACAACGTTCGGGTGAGGATCGACTGGATCGAGTCCGAGAATTTAATGAAAGACGACTTCGAGTCGGAACTTCACGACTACGACGCGATCCTCGTCCCCGGCGGTTTCGGCAAGCGCGGTGTGTCGGGCATGATCCGTGCGATCAAGTATGCGAGAAGATCGGGAACGCCGTATTTCGGGATCTGCCTCGGAATGCAAACCGCCTGTATCGAGTACGCCCGCAACGTTTGCGGTCTGCGCGACGCCGATTCCACCGAGTTCGCGCCGGAAACGCCGTTTCCGGTGATCTTCAAACTCCGCGACCTGGTCGGGGTCGACGAGCTCGGCGGCACGATGCGGCTCGGCGCGTGGGACTGCAATCTTAAGGATGGATCGCTCGCGCGGGAGGTTTACCATGATTCGCCGGCGATCAGCGACCGCCACCGGCATCGCTATGAATTCAATCCTGAATATCGCTCGGTCCTCGAACGCGAAGGTATGGTGTTCAGCGGCGTTTCGCCGGATGGCAAATTCGTCGAAATGATCGAACTGCCGCGCGAGGTTCATCCTTATTTCATCGCGTGTCAGTTCCATCCGGAATATAAATCGAAACCGCTCGACGCTCATCCGCTGTTCGCCGCGTTCGTAAGGGCGGCACACGAACACCGTTTAACGAGTGAGAATCTGACGGACGACGTCAAGAGCGACAAGCCGATCGAAATTCCTGAGCGGGCTGAGGTGTCGGCGGAGGAGTAGCCGTTGGAATCCTACAGACGAAGGATTGATCGTCCGATCGGACTGGTCGTGATCATAGTACTTTCTGTGGTCGGCGGGATAGGCGGGTTCGTCGCCACGTTTCAGGCTATCAGCGAGTCGCCCGGGATTCCGTTCGTCTATACGCTCATTTCCCTCGCATTGCCGTTGTTTCTCTCCGGAGCGGCGATCTGGGCGTTTACCGGTCAAAACGAGGGCCGCATCGCGCTCGTGATCCTGGTGGTTTTGAACTGGGCATGGCCGATGCTTCTTGTCGTCGGCGCGCTGATTGAAGCAAATGGCGAAAGCGACGGAAACATCATTACCGCGCTCGTCGGGCTCACGATCCGTGCGCTGTTTGTGTTCGCTGTCGCGTGGTATCTTCTAAGCAAGCGGGTCTCGGAGTATTATCATCAGAATGACGGAAAGCAATCGGTTTAGCGTCGGTGACGTGTCTTTCGGCGGCGGGGATTTGAGTTTCATCCTCGGGCCGTGCGTTGTCGAGTCCGAAGAGCATGCGTTGTTCATGGCGCGGTCGATCAAGGAGATCTGCGCGCGGGTCGACGTCGGCTTCGTTTATAAGTCTTCGTTTGATAAGGCGAACCGGAGCTCGATCGATAGCTTCCGCGGCGGCGGCATGGACCGCGGGCTTGCGGTTCTGAGGGCCGTCAAGACGGAGCTTGGAATACCGGTGATCACTGACGTTCACGAGCCTTGGCAGGTCGAAAAAACGGCGGAGGTCGCGGACATCATCCAGATTCCGGCGTTCCTTTGCCGCCAAACCGATCTGCTTATTGAGTCGGCAAGGTCCGGTCGCGCGGTCAATGTCAAGAAAGGGCAGTTCCTCGCGCCTTGGGACGCGAAGAACATTGTCGAGAAACTGCGTTCGGCGGGTTGCCGGAGCATCCTCCTGACCGAGCGCGGGGCAAGTTTCGGTTACAATAATCTGGTCGTTGACCTTCGGTCGTTCCCGATCATGCGATCGTTCGGCGTTCCGGTCGTTTTCGACGTCACGCATTCGCTGCAACTGCCGGGCGGACTAGGAAAGGCAACGGGCGGGCAATCCGAATACATCGAAAACTTCGCGCGCGCGGGTGTCGCTTGCGGCGTCGACGCCGTCTTCATGGAGGTTCACGACAATCCGTCGGTCGCGCCGTCGGACGGTCCCAACCAACTGCCGTTGACAAGGCTCGAGCCATTGCTGCGCAAATTGAAGGCGATCAATGGTCTTGTCGCCGGTGCGGAATCATAATTATGAAATTTCTTGCAGTGTTTGCTTGTTTGGCCGTCATTCTTGTTTTTGCGGCGGCCGGTCATTCTCAGACCGATAACCGAAGTTCGAAGACCTGGGAGGTCATGAAATACGATCTTGCGGTGACATTGCCGGCCTCGGAAACCGAACGATCGGTTGGAATCCGTGCGACGCTCACCGTCAAGAATGTTTCAGCTGTCAGCGCGTCCAGTTTGACGCTGAGGATCAGCCCGAAGGCGGAGGTTGCTTCGGTGAAGATCGGCGGCGGTCAGGTCGATTTCTCTAAAGGCGAAGAAAAGCTGGGTGCGGGATCGCTTCAGCGGATCGGCCTCCGCGGTCTGGGCGTTCAGTCCGGGGGTATTGCGTCGGTCGAGGTCAACTACAGCCTGAAAGTCGAAGAGAATTCCGGATTGGCCACCCTCACGCCCTATTCGTCGCAGTTCTTGCCGCTTGCATTTTGGTACCCGACGCCGAACAGTTGGTATTACCCGCGCGGCGCGGATTTCGCCCCGTATCGTATCCAGGTTGGCGTGTCGGGCGGCGTCGGCGTATTTTCGGCCGGGACCGCGTCCGGCGGCGCGTATGATCAGTCGCTTCTCGGTCAACCGTTTTTCGTCGCGGGTCCGTATGAGACGATCACGGACAAAGGTGTAGAAGTGGCGTTGGTAAAGGGGGCCGGCGACGGCGAGCGGAGACGGGCTTCTGAAATTGCGGGGCTCGTATCGGAAGCATTTGCCTATTACTCGGGTCTTCTCGGAACTTCGCCCGCGGCCAAGCTCCGGGTTATTTCCGTCCGGCGGGGTTCCGGGTTCGCTGACGCCGGAACGCTGCTCCTCGATCAAAGCGTGTTCAAACGCGAGAAGATCGATTCGCTCACGGCGATGAATGTCGCCGAGGCGGTCGTCCGTGTCTGGCTTGGGTCGGCTACTTCGGTAAGCGGAGACGGCGGCGGAGTCATCCGAGAGGGCCTGGTCAGATTCCTGGCAACGCAGTTCATCGAATCAAAGTTCGGAAAAGAGGCGGGTGATCTCGAGCGGATGCGCCAGCGGACGGCTTATGCTGCCGTAGTCAAGCGCGACGCCCCAATAAGCCAGATCACGCCGCTCGATGACTATTATTACGCTACCGACGCGAACAAAGGTGCGATGGTTTGGAGGCTCCTCGCCCGCCGGACGGGAATCGACGCTTTTACCGGAGTACTAAAGGCGAACATGAAACTCGGGGGATTGGATCTCGCTGGTCTTCGGGGGGCGTTTGGACAGCATAAGGACCTTTTGGATTATTCGTTCGATCAGGTGACCGATATGGATCTGCTTGTCGGACTCCCTCAGGCGGGTCCGGGCGAGACCCGTGTCGCGCTCCGAAATACGGGCTCCATCGACGCGCTGGTTGACGTGACGGCCGTTACCGATAAGGGAGATACGCTCCGAAACACGCTGACGATCAAGGCGAAAGACTACGGGGATTCGGTATTCAAAACGACCGCAAGAATTGTCCGGGTCGAGGTCGACACGGACAAACTTTATCCGCAGCTCGACTATTCGAACGACGTGAAGCCGTCGGTCATAGATGAAAGCGACGGGCTTCTTTTTGTCAAGAAACCATTCGACAGGCAGGATTTTGCGCAGGCGGAGACAAATGCGCGGGCGGTGCTCGCTGTCTCGCCGCGGTTCGACGATGTTCGCGTACTCCTCGGCAGGGCGCTTTTGGCTCAGGGCAAAACGTCGGAAGCGGAACGGGAATTCACGGCGGTGCTCGCCGAACGACTTCCCACCGCACGAAGTATCGCTTGGGCGAACTTCGGGCTCGGTGAGGCGGCGCTGAAGAATAATCAGCCAACTGCTGCGATCAGCTATTACGATCGGGCCATTCGGTCGGGCGGCGAGATCGGGGCGTCGTTTGCGGCGCGGCAGGGCCGGCTGAGGGCGAACGCGTCGGCCGTGACTGACGAGTCCCTCAAATCCTTCTTTGCGGCATTCGACAAGGCGGCGCTGTCATCGAGCAAGGCGGCCCTCGAGGCATTGATGGTTCCCGGTGAATTTCCGAAGGCATTTGCCGCCGGAATTGCCGGACAAGCGCAGGAGTGGACGTCCGTTATTACCCAGATGGACGTGATCGACGCCAGCACCGTCATCGTCGAAGTCGCGCTGAAGATCAAGATCATCAATAAGAACGAAGAAAGCGGCAACGCCGTCTTCAGGTTGACAAGGACACCCGAAGGTTGGAAGCTGAGCGGCGTTGAATCGTTTGAGGTCCGCTGACATTGAAACTTACCGATCGAGGAAAACAGGCCGCAGATCCGCCCGCCGCCCGCAGGGTCCGGTTGCTCGTCATGGACTGCGACGGCGTATTGACTGACGGAAAGATCTATCTTGGGGCATCCGGTGAAGAGCTTAAGGTGTTTCATGTCCAGGACGGGCAGGGTATCTCGCTGTGGCATTCCAATGGCTATCACAGCGCGATCATTACCGGACGAGGGGCGGAACCCATTCTGCGACTTCGAACCGCGGAGCTTCAGATCGGCCATCTCGTGACGCGATCGCGGGACAAACTCGCCGACCTGATGGAGATTATCGGAGGGATCGGACTGGGACTGGACGAGGTCGCATATGTCGGCGATGACATTGGAGACATTGCGGTGCTGGATGCCGTCGGGATTCCGATCGCGGTTTCGAATTGCGTACCCGACCTGCTGGACCACGCTCTTTACGTGACCGAGTGCCCGGGCGGAAACGGTGCCATCCGTGAAGTCGTGGAATTTCTGCTCCGATCGCATCGGGCGCCGTAATTCCCGGCCTCCGCGAAACCAGGAAACCGGCCTGTCAATTAACTCCAAAAATAATGCCTAGCCGCCTTGACAACAACTCCCTGTTTGTAGAGAATTTGAATTTGCCCCAAGCAATCGATTTTGATACGTAAAGAGAAAAATCAAAAAAGTTTGCGAGGGCAGTTGACAATCGAAATTGAGTCTGTATAATCGGTAATTTCGCTTGAGGGATTATCTGAGGGCGAACAAACGATTTGATTTTTGAAAACTAAATATGCGTGTCCATGTGTTAATTCAAACAACAAAGAACTAGGATAACTTTTTAACGAGAGTTTGATCCTGGCTCAGAATCAACGCTGGCGGCGTGCCTCAGACATGCAAGTCGAACGATTAAAGCTCTCTTCGGAGAGTGCATAAAGTGGCGCACGGGTGAGTAACACGTAAGTAATCTACCCTCGGGTGGGGAATAACGTCCGGAAACGGACGCTAATACCGCATAATGCAGCGGCACCGCAAGGTGACAGTTGTTAAAGATTTATTGCCTGGGGAGGAGCTTGCGGCAGATTAGCTAGTTGGTAAGGTAATGGCTTACCAAGGCTACGATCTGTAACCGGTCTAAGAGGACGGTCGGTCACACTGACACTGAATAACGGGTCAGACTCCTACGGGAGGCAGCAGTCGGGAATTTTGGGCAATGGGCGAAAGCCTGACCCAGCAACGCCGCGTGAAGGATGAAGTATTTCGGTATGTAAACTTCGTAAGAATAGGAAGAATTAATGACGGTACTATTTGTAAGGTCCGGCTAACTACGTGCCAGCAGCCGCGGTAATACGTAGGGACCAAGCGTTGTTCGGATTTACTGGGCGTAAAGGGCGCGTAGGCGGCGTGACAAGTCACTTGTGAAATCTCCGGGCTTAACTCGGAACGGCCAAGTGATACTGTTGTGCTAGAGTGCAGAAGGGGCAATCGGAATTCTTGGTGTAGCGGTGAAATGCGTAGATATCAAGAGGAACACCTGAGGTGAAGACGGGTTGCTGGGCTGACACTGACGCTGAGGCGCGAAAGCCAGGGGAGCAAACGGGATTAGATACCCCGGTAGTCCTGGCCCTAAACGATGAATACTTGGTGTCTGGAGTTTATATCCTCCGGGTGCCGTCGCTAACGTTTTAAGTATTCCGCCTGGGGAGTACGCTCGCAAGAGTGAAACTCAAAGGAATTGACGGGGACCCGCACAAGCGGTGGAGCATGTGGTTTAA